>NZ_VCQZ01000001.1 GCF_005938195.1 Paenibacillus thermoaerophilus | reverse complement strand
CGACGCCGACGCCGGGCTGCCTGCGGCCGCCCCAGGCCGAGCGCCCGCGTCCGCCAGCTGCCCCGGCACGGGCGCGGCGCCGCCGTTCGGCTGGGCGGCCGCCTGCGCCTGGCCCGGCGGAACGCCCGCAGCGCCCGCGGCGCTGCCTAGGCCGGACCGTCCGCCGCCCGCGACGGCGGCGGACGCTTCCGGCTCCACGGCCGCACCCGCCGCCGTCCATACGGCGCGTACGGCATCCGCCAGCTTCGACGCCAACTGGCGCGACGCCTCGGAGCCCGCCGCTCCTCCGGCCAGCAGCCGGTCCAGTTGCGCGCCGAGCTTCTCCAGCAGCTCGTGCGCGGCAGGCCCGGACAACGCCGCCTGCAAGGCCTGAAGCGCGCCCGCTGTCAGCGGCAGTTGGCGCGCCAGCGCGACCGCCGCCGCCCGAGCGGCATCGCCCATCGGCGTTCCCTTCGGCATGCCCTGCCACGCTTCCAATACCGCGCGCAGATGGTCCGCCGTCAGCGGCACGCCCTCCCGCGCCATCGCGCGCAGCATGGCGCGGTTGTCCGGGCTGGCCTCCATCCCCCAGCCCTTCAACAGTTGCCGGGCCGCTTCGTCCGACAGCTCGGCCGTGCCGCCGGCGAACGGCTTCAGGATAATCGCGCCTTGACCCGTCGGATCGCTCTGCACTTGCAGCAGCGTCGGCTGGCCGGCCGGGAGCGACGTCTCCAGCTTCGCCTTGACCGGCACGCCGTTGATCGAGACAAGCGCCTCTCCTCCGTCCAGCGGACGCACGACGGTTCCCTGCACCAATTGTCCCGGCCTCAATTCGATCGTCCGGGCCTCCTGGCGCGGCCCTCCGCCGGCCAGCGACCGCACCAGCCCGTCCCATGAGATCTGCATCGTCCGTCCTCCCCGTTCCTCATCACGCCTTCGGCGTTCGTCTATGTACCGCTATTATCGGCAACTCGCCGCCGATCCTGCAGCCCGCGGGTTATTCCCTCAAAACAGCGTCAACTGCTCCTGTTCGGCCAGCAGCTTGCCCAGAAACGACCTCCGGTGCATCGGGCTCGGCCCGTACAGCAGAATCGCTTCGCGGTGCGCCTTGGTCGCATATCCTTTGTGGCCGGCTATTCCGTATTCGGGGCAGAGCGCGTCCCATTGCTCGCACAGCCGGTCCCGGGTCACCTTGGCCAGGATGGACGCCGCTGCGATCGATTGGCTCAGCGCGTCCCCGTGAATAATCGCCGTCTGCGGCAAGCCGCCGTCCACCCGCTCCGCGTCGACCAGCAGGTAATCCGGCCGAACGTCCAGCTTCTCGACCGCTTGCTTCATCGCCAGCCTCGCCGCCTGCTTGATGTTGATCCGGTCGATCGTCTCCGCATCGACCCGCGCGATGCCGTACGCCACCGCCTCCCGCACGATCAAATCGTACAACTGTTCCCGCTTCGCCGCCGTCAGCTTTTTCGAGTCGTCCACCTCCGGCAGTTCGAGCCCCTGAGGCAAAATCACCGCCGCAGCGACGACATCGCCGAACAGGCAGCCGCGCCCCACTTCGTCCACGCCCGCGATGCGGACAAATCCTTCCGCCCATAACCGGCGCTCGTGTTCCAGCCGGTCCGCCGTCTCCGTCGCGGCCTGCTTCGGCTTCGACGTTCGACCGGACCGTTCCTTCCGTTCCTCCATCGGTGCGTTCTCTCCCATCGTCTCCGAATCTCCGATTCTTCCATTGTACACCGGAACGGATGCGGGGGCCAGCACGCATCCGCGGCACAAAAAAAAAGAACCGCACGCCGTTTCGGCGCACGGTTCCTCCGTGGATTCACTCCGGTCTTTCCCAACTGATTCTGCCCAGCTTGCCCGTGCGGATATCCCGCAGCAGCGCCATGCCGGTTTTGGCGTAGCTCACCTGGCCGCCGCCTTCGAGACAGCCCCGCCTGCGGCCGATCGCCTCCATCAGCTCGACGAACCGGGCATGCAGCTCGGGATCGGCGATGCTTGTGACAGAGCCTTCGGGCCGCCCTTCCGGTTCGTCCCCGGCGGCCTTCTCCGGTTCGGCAGGCGCTTCGGGCACGTCCAGATCCGCGCCGTACCGTTCCTTCAGCCGGTCGCCGTAATATCGGGCCAGATACTGCAGGGCGAAAAACGCCACCTCTTCCGCCGCGATAATCTCGTCCTTGATCGCGCCGGTCACGGCCAGGCGGAAGCCGACGCGCTGATCGTCGAACTTCGGCCAGAGAATACCCGGCGTGTCCAGCAGTTCCATGTCGATCGACGTTTTGATCCACTGCTGGCCCTTGGTGACGCCCGGCTTGTCGCCTGTCGCGGCAACCGCACGGCCGGCCAGCGTATTGATCAGCGTGGACTTGCCGACGTTCGGAATGCCGACGATCAGCGCCCGGATCGGTCTCGGCTGTATGCCGCGGCGGATCATCGCTTCCCGCTTGTCCGCCAGCAGTTCCTTGGCCTTGGCTTCGATCGCTTTCGCCTGTGCGCCGCCCGAGGCCCGGATCGGCATTGCTTCCAGACCTTTGGCGCGAAAATGCTTTACCCACTCCGACGTTACGGCGGGGTCGGCCAAATCTTCCTTGTTGAGCAGCACCATTCTCGGTTTTCCCCGCAGCAGGCTGTCCACCATCGGGTTGCGGCTGGACAGCGGCAGCCGGGCATCGACCAGCTCGATGGCCAAATCGATCAGCTTTAATTTATCCTCGATCTGACGCTTGGCCCGGGTCATATGCCCCGGAAACCATTGAATATGCATCGGTAGATCTCCCTTCAGGCCGCCTGCCCGTCATCGCGCCAGCTTGATATGGGACAAGGGCCAGAACACGACTTCGGCGCGGCCGACGATCTTGTCGTACGGCACGAGCCCGACGGCATTCGACCGGCTGTCCGAGCTGTGAGAGCGGTTGTCGCCCATGACGAACAGCGTGCCGGGCTGAACTACCGTTTCTTCCTTGTTCGTGTTGTTGTAGTCGACGCCCCGGGCTTTCGCCGCTTCGATCGCTTCCTTCAAATACGGCTCGTCGATCGGTTGACCGTTGACATAGACCGTATCGCCTTCGACCTTCACGCGGTCGCCGGGAACGCCGATCACGCGTTTGATGTAATCGCGGCCGTCGGGCGCAAGAAATACGATGACTTCCCCCCGCTTCGGATCGCGGAAGTCGTACAAAATTTTGTTGACGATCAGACGTTCGCCGTCATAAAAGTTTGGTTCCATCGATTGCCCGGAAACGAGAAAAGGAGAGAACAGCAGCCACCGGATCAAAAAGACGAGCGCCAGCGCGATGACAAGCGCCTTGATCCACTCCCAAGCTTCGCTTTTGACATTGACTTTTTCGGTATTGTCACTCATTAGGCTATCCTCCGCCCGTTTTGCGAATTCAAGGGAAAACGAAAAGGAGCTTGGAACCCAAGCCCCCGGTTTCGTCTATTAGCGAATTTCTTGGATACGTGCCGCTTTTCCGCGAAGACCGCGAAGATAATACAGTTTCGCGCGGCGAACTTTACCCCGGCGAGCCACTTCAATCTTCTCCAGCTTCGGCGAATGCACGGGGAACGTTCTTTCAACGCCTACGCCGTAGGACATTTTGCGAACCGTAAACGTTTCGCTGATGCCGCCGCCGCGGCGCTTGATGACAACCCCTTCGAACAACTGAATCCGCTCGCGGCTTCCTTCAATAACCTTCACGTACACTTTCAGCGTATCGCCGGGACGGAAGTTCGGAATATCCTTGCGGAGCTGTTCTTGCGTAATTTCGCGAATCAGGTTCATCGATGACTCCCTCCTTCCACTCAGGCGTTCTTGCCGCTCATATGCGCCGTTTGCGCATGTTCATCGCTGACAGAGGACCGCCGATCTGCACAACAAGAAACATATTACCATAGGATCGGGGCGATTACAAGATTTGCTTACGCGGAACCGCGGGGCTGTTCCGGTTGCCCGGCGTCCTGCTCGCCCGCGGCTTGCCGGAGCTCTTCCAGCCAGCGGCGATCCTTGTCCGTCAGCTCGGCCTTCTCCAGCAGGTCGGGACGGCGCTGCAGCGTCCGGCGCAGCGATTCCCGGCGCCTCCATTCGGCGATCCGCTCGTGATGGCCCGAGAGCAGCACGTCGGGAACTTTCCAGCCGCGAAAGTCGGCCGGCCGGGTATAATGCGGATATTCCAGCAGGCCGGTGCTGAACGAGTCCTCGCTGGCCGACGCCTCGTTGCCGAGCACGCCCGGCAGCAGCCGGACGACCGCGTCGACGACCACCATCGCCGCCAGCTCGCCGCCGGTGAGCACGTAATCGCCGATGGACAGCTCGTCCGTGACGAGATGCTCGCGGATTCGTTCGTCGTAGCCCTCATAGTGGCCGCAAATCAAAATCAGGTGCGATTCGCGGGCCAATTCCTCGGCCTTTCGCTGGGTGAATCGCTCCCCCTGGGGACACATCAGGATGACGCGGGGACGGGAACCGCTTGTCCGGCCTTCCGTAAGCGACTCTACCGCCGCGAACAACGGCTCGGGCTTCAGCACCATCCCGCCGCCGCCGCCGTAAGGCGTGTCGTCCACCGTCCCGTGCTTGCTGTTCGAGAAATCGCGGAAATTCACCGTGCCGAGCTTGACCAGCCCTTTGCCGCGCGCTTTGCCCAGAATGCTCGCGCCGAACACGCCCTCGAACATTTCCGGAAACAAGGTCAAAACATCGATTTTCATGAGGCCCTTCCTTTAATCGTCGATCAAGCCTTCCATCAACCTGACCGTGATGGTGCGGGAGGCCACGTCCACGTTCAGCACGACCTCGTCGATCACCGGCAGAAGCGCCGGCTTGCCCTTCGGCCGCTTCACGACCCATACGTCGTTCGCGCCCGGCCTGAGGATGTCCTCGACGACACCAAGCGAAGACCCGTCTTCCAGCAGCACGTCGCAGCCGATGATATCGCGGAAGTAATATTCGCCCGGCTGCAGCGGAACGCGCTGCTCGTCCTCCACCTTGACGGCCCATCCCTTGAACCGCTCCACCTCGTTGATGTTGTCGAAAGCGTCGAACTTGACGATATACACGTTTTTCTGCCCGCGGGACCGTTCGACCCGCACCGGCTCCTCGGCGCGGCCCTCCGGATGGACAAGCAGCAATTGGCTTCCCTTGGCGAACCGGACGTCGGGAAAGTCCGTTTGCGGCCATATTTTGAGCTCGCCGCGAATGCCGTGCGTATTGATCACCTGGCCGACCGTCAACCGTCTCCGGGGATCAGGCATCGTCTCCCACCTCCTTCGTTGCATACGGAAAAGGGTTAGGATACGCTCCTAACCCTCATTGTTTCCCAGCCGCACGGGTTTTCAATCGACGATATCCACGAAAACCCGCTTGTTCTCGCGCGCCGCGGCGGACGTTACGACCGTACGCAGCGACTTTGCGATGCGGCCTTGTTTGCCGATCACTTTTCCGACGTCGGACGGGTGCACTTGCAGTTTGTAGACGACGGAGTCCTCGCGCTCCTCGACCGCGACGGACACGTCGTCGGGATGATCAACCAGCCGTCTGGCAATAACGGTTATCAACTCTTTCATAGGCCCCTCCGATCGAACGGATTACTTCTGAAGCTTCGACTCGTGGAACTTCTTCAGAATGCCGGCTTTGCTGAACAAGCTGCGAACCGTGTCGGACGCTTGCGCGCCGTTATGCAGCCATTTCAGCGCTTTCTCCTCGTCGAGATTCACTTGAGCCGGTTGAGCGACCGGGTTATAAGTGCCAATCTCTTCGATGAAACGGCCGTCGCGCGGGGAACGCGAGTCGGATACGACGACGCGGTAGAACGGCTTTTTGTGGGCGCCCATACGCTTCAGACGAATGCGAACTGCCATCTCTGTATCACCTCCTTGACAGAATCAACAGCTTATCGGTAAACCGTCAGAACGGAAACCGGAATCCTTTTCCGCCCATTTTGCCTTTCATGAAGTTTTTCAGGCCGCCTTTCGGCCCCTTCGGTCCCATCATCGACGAGAATTGCTTCATCATCTTGCGCATATCCTCGAACTGCTTCACGAAGCGGTTCACCTCTTGAACCGAGTTGCCGCTTCCGAGGGCGATCCGTTTCTTCCGGCTGACGTTCAGCAGATCGGGGTTCGCCCGCTCTTCCTTCGTCATCGACTTGACGATCGCTTCCATGCGCGCCATCTGCTTCTCGTCGACCTTCAGATTCTTCATTTCCTTGAGCTGGCCGGCCCCCGGCAGCATGTCGAGCAACTGATCGAGCGGCCCCAGCTTCCGGACCTGCTCCATCTGTTCGAGGAAATCGTCGAACGTGAATTCGGCGTTGCGCATTTTGCGCTCCAAATCCTTCGCCTTTTCCGCGTCGATGCTCGCCTGGGCTTTCTCGATCAGCGACAGCATATCGCCCATGCCGAGGATGCGCGACGCCATCCGCTCCGGGTGGAACGGCTCCAGCGCGTCGATCTTCTCGCCCATGGCGGCGAACTTGATCGGACAGCCGGTCACCGCCTTGACGGAGATCGCCGCGCCGCCGCGCGTATCGCCGTCGAGCTTCGTCAGCACGACACCCGTCAGCGTCAGTTGCTCGTTGAAGCTCTGCGCGACGTTAACCGCGTCCTGACCGGTCATCGCGTCGACGACAAGCAGCGTCTCGGTCGGCTTCGCGATATCGCGGATGTTCTTCAGCTCGTCCATCAGCGCCTCGTCGATATGCAGCCGGCCCGCCGTGTCAATGATCACCGTGTCGAATCCGTTCTCCTTGGCATGTTGCAGCGCTTGGGCCGCGATGTCGACCGGATTCGCATTGTCGCCCAGCGTGAACACCGGCACGTTAATCTGTCCGCCGAGCACCTGAAGCTGCTTGATCGCCGCCGGGCGGTAGACGTCCGCCGCCACGAGCAGCGGCTTGTGATTTTGCTTTTGCAGCAGCCTTGCGAGCTTGCCGGACGTCGTCGTTTTGCCGGCGCCCTGCAAGCCGACCATCATAATAACCGTGGGCGGCCGGTTCGAGCGCTCCAGTCTGGCATTGGAGCCGCCCATCAGCGCCGTCAGTTCCTTGTTGACGATGTCGATGACGACCATGCCGGGCGTAAAGCTTTTGGCAACCTCTTGGCCAAGCGCTTTTTCCTTCACGTTGGCGATAAATTCCTTGACGACCTTGAAGTTGACGTCCGCTTCCAGCAGCGCCAGACGAACCTCGCGCATCGCTTCGTTGACGTCGTCTTCGGTCACTTTGCCTTTGCCGCGCAGCTTGCCGAATACGCTCTGCAACCGGCTCGCCAATCCTTCGAATGCCATAAAATCGCACCTCCTTGCCTGAATGGTGGGCCTGGTTCGCAGACTCACCTTAACGAACTTAAGTGTTCTGATCTATGTACGGATGAGACCATCCGCCGGATTCGCCGCGCCTTCCTTTATTCCGCCTGTTCGATCCGTTCAAGCATCGGTTCGAGCCGTTCCCGCAGCCCGGGAACATGCTCCAGCTCCCTGCGAAGCGCATCCAGGGCTTCCCGCCGGGCTTGATGCTTCTCCACGAGTCCCAGCTTCGACTCGCAGTCTTCCAGCGTCTGCTCGGCGCGCTTCAAATGCTCGAATACGGCCTGCCGGCTGATCTCGAACAGATCCGAGATCTCGCCCAGCGAATAATTGTCATGATAATAGTAACGAAGCACCGTCTGCTGCTTCTCCGTCAGGAGAGGCTCGTAGAAATCCAGCAGCAGGTTGATCCGGTTTGTCTTCTCGAGGGCTTCCGTCAAGCGTGATCCCCCCTGTCAAGGCAAATGCCTTTACATCTCGAACAACTTCTTCATCATACCGGATGCGGGATGCCGTGTCAAGGCCTTCGCCTTGTCAAGCGTAGAACGCCCCGCTGCGGGAAAACGCCAGGACGCCCCGGGACAACGTCGCCGCATACAGCTTGCCGCCATGAAGGGCGACATCGGTAACGGGAACGCCTCTTTTGACCGCGAGCAGGTCCGGCCGATCGCGGAGCCGGCGCAGCTCGAACAAGCCTCCGTCGGTGCAAGCGTACGCGCGACCCCGCAGCTCGCTGACGCCAAACACGAACAGGCCGCCGAACCGGTACCGCTCAAGCTTGCCCCGGCGGTCCCCGACCAGCAGTTCCCCTGTGTCCGTCGAGCCGACCAGCGCTCCCCGGTAAGCGGCCAAGCTGGTGACGGAGGCGCCCAGGCCGATCTCCGCCCACGAACCGGCGTACCGGTCGTACCAGGATAACCCTTCGCGATTGCCGAGCAGGATCGATTGGGGCGTGACCAGGAAATCGTATACGGCCGAGCCCGAGTAAGCCAGATGGTACCAGCCGCCTTTGCCGTCGCCGCACCAGAGGCCGTATTCCGTCGCCGCGAACGGCACGCCGTCGAACTCTTTCAATTGATAGCTGGGAATAGCGATGTCGGTCGGACTCCAACCGTCCTGGCCGTGCACGTATAATCCGTCCCGGGTGCAGGCGTAAAGCCTTCCGCCATAGGTACGGAGCCGGTTGACGGTCGCCTCGGCGGGCAGCCCGCCGTCCAGTTTGTGCCCGAAACCGGCTTCGTCCACCCGGAACACGCCGTGGCCGACCGAAGCGGCGGCTATCCCGACGCCGGGACAAGAAGCCACCGAAGAAAAAGGAAACAACAGCCGGTCACGGGAATAAGACATAACGGAAAGGAACATCCGGATAACCTCCTATTTTGAACCGTTTGTATTCGATATGGATTCGCCATTCATCGAGATTCGCAGAAGTGGCGCGGCCCGGCAGACCGTCCGCGCCGAATAGCGTCGCCTGCCTCCATCATAACTGAGAATCATTCTCAACGTCAATGTGCGCGCCGCCCTGTCTCCAATCAAGCCCTGGCCCTCGACCTTCTGCCTCCCCTTTGACCGAACCTTCGGCTCGCGATTCAAGGCCGCCAAATCCGTCTCCCGCTTGTCGTATACGTTCGCAGCAGCTTCAAACGTCCCCTTGTGTTTTCGAAGTCTTTAGCCGCAGCTTGACCCGGCCGCGTTTTATAGCGCATGCAACCCCGGCGTGCCTCAGGAGGCAGCCAGCCCTCTTCTCCGGGATCGCCTCTCGCTATATCCGGCGATCCGACGATAAAAAAAAGCGCGCCCTCAGGGCGCGCCCTTCTTAAGCCTTCGATTGTTCTTCCTCGCGGTTGATCGCATCCGCGAACAACGCGTGCACGAACTGCTCGGAGTCGAACTCCTCCAGATCGTCCATCTTCTCGCCAAGGCCGACGAACTTCACCGGCAACTGCAGCTCCTGCCGGATCGCCACCACGATTCCGCCTTTGGCCGTACCGTCCAGCTTCGTCAGCACAAGACCGGTCACGCCGGACTTGTCGCCGAACAGCTTCGCTTGCTGCAGCGCGTTTTGCCCGGTCGTGGCGTCCAGCACCAGCAGCGTTTCGTGCGGACCGTCCGGCACCTCGCGGCGAATGACCCGATAAATTTTGTTCAGCTCTTCCATCAGGTTTACTTTGTTTTGCAGCCGTCCCGCCGTATCGCACAGCAGCACGTCCGCCCCCCGCTGCTTCGCGGCCTGGAGCGCGTCGTAGATGACGGCGGCCGGATCGGCGCCCGACTGCTGCTTGATCACGTCGACGCCGACGCGTTGTCCCCATACCTCAAGCTGCTCGATCGCGCCCGCGCGGAACGTGTCTCCCGCCGCCAGCATGACCCGTTTGCCCTCGGACTTGAGGCGGTGGGCCATTTTCCCGATCGTCGTCGTCTTGCCGACGCCGTTGACGCCGACAAACAGAATCACGGTCAGACCGGAATCCGCCATCCGCAGCCCCCTGCTCTCCTCCGAGCCGCGGAGCAGCTCGACGAGCTTCTCCGACAGCACCGGACGAAGCTCCGCCGGGTCCTCGATCTTGCGCTTGCGGACTTCGGCGCGCAGATCGTCGATCAGCTTCATAACCGTATTCACGCCGACGTCGGCGCCGATCAAAATCTCTTCCAGCTCCTCGTAAAATTCCTCGTCGATTTTTTTCCGGCGCGAGAACAAATCCTCGACCTTGCCCACGAACGTGTCCCGCGTCTTGGCGAGCCCTTCGCGGAATTTGGCCGTCACCTCTTCGGTTTTGGCCGAGATGGCCTCTTTCAGCCGTTTAAAAAAGCTCATGTGTTGTCCGCCTCCGATATGTTGGCCCGCTTCGGCTTCTTAAGCCGTCGCTTCTTCCTTGAAAAACCGTTCGTCGTCCAGCCGCACCGACACGAGTTTGGATACGCCGCCTTCCTCCATCGTCACGCCGTACAGCACGTCGGCTTCTTCCATCGTGCCTTTGCGGTGGGTGACGACGATGAACTGCGTCTCCGCCGAGAACTCCCGCAAATATTGCGCGAACCGGGCCACGTTCGCTTCGTCCAGCGCCGCTTCGACCTCGTCGAGCACGCAGAACGGAACCGGCTTGATCCGCAAAATCGCGAACAACAGGCCGATCGCGGTTAACGCCCGCTCTCCGCCGGAGAGCAACTGCAGGTTTTGCAGCTTTTTACCCGGCGGCTGCGCGATAATCTCGATGCCCGAATCCAGCGGCTGCGACGGGTCGGTCAAAACCAGATCGGCCCTTCCCCCGCCGAACAGCTTGGTGAATACGCCGGCGAACTGGGTCCGGATCTGGTCGAACGTCGTTTTGAACCGCTTCGACATCTCTTCGTCCAGTTCGCGGATGACCTGATACAGCGCGGTTTTGGCTTCGATCAGGTCGTTTTTCTGGCCGTTCAGGAATTCGTAGCGCTCGGATACGCGCTGGTATTCCTCGATCGCGCCGAGATTGACTTCGCCCAGCAGCGAAATTTCCCGTTTCAGCTCGCGCACCTTTTGCTGGGCTGCCGGAACGTCCTCCGGCACCGGATATTTCCGCTTCGCCAGCTCGATGCCGATCTCGTAATCCTCCGACAGCTTCTTCAGCAGGTTGTCCAGCTCGACATCCAGCCGGTTGACTTTGATTTCGGTCTGATGAAGCTCGTCTTCGACCCGCTTCAGCTCGTTGCGCTGCTCGCGGGTTTCGTCCTCCGCCAGCTCCAGTTGCTTCATCCATTCGGACCGTTCCGCCCGCTTCCGTTCAAGCTGCTCGCCGAGCTTCTGCTTGCGCAGGCGAAGCTCGTTCAGCAGCTCGGTCTGGCCGCTCTGGCGCCGCGCATTCTCGTCGATCTCCGCCCGGGCGACCGCCAGTCGGTCGCGATGATCCGCCAGCTCGGCGACCAGAGCCGCCCGTTCCGCTGCGAGCCGGTTGACGCGCTCCTCGGCGGCGCGTTTCTCCTGCGTCGCCGACGCGACCTGCACCTTGATCGCCGTGAGCTGCTCCTGCAGCTCCTCCTTCAGCGATTCGCTCGCCTTGCGGGCCGCCTCCGCCTCGCGGATCGCCTGCTGCAGCTCGGCTTCGCGCTTCGTCAGCTCGGCCGCCTCCTTCTCCGCGGCGTCGCGGCGCTCGACCATCGCGCGGCTCTCCTCGCGCAGCAGCTCGGCGTCCTGGCGCAGCAGCGCCGTCTGCTCCGAAAGCTTGCCGCTCTGGCTTTCCAGCCCGCTCAGCTCCGACAGCAACTGCTGCTCGGAGACTCTCAGCGTCTCGCCTTCGGTGCGCAGCTCTTCCAGCCGTTTGTTGTCGGCCAGCAAGCTGTTGCGCACCTGCTCGGTCTGCTGCCTCAGTTTCGCCAATTGGGCTTCACACTCGGCGATCTCGCCGGCAAGCTCCTCGATCTGGCGCTGGCGGCCCAACAGATTGGCGGTTTTTTTCACCTGGCTGCCGCCCGTCATCGATCCGCCGGGGTTGACGACATCGCCGTCGAGCGTGACGACCCGGTACCGGTACTGGCAGCGCGACGCGATCCGGTTCGCGTCCTCCAGCTTCTCCGCGATCAGCACCGTGCCGAGCAGGTTCTCCGCGATCGACCGGTACGGAGCGTCGAAGCCGATCAGATCGACGGCGACGCCGACGAATCCGGCGCATTCCGCAACCGCCCGGCGCTCCATGTCCCCTACCGAACGTCCGCGAATGACGTCCAGCGGCAGGAACGTCGCTCGTCCCGCCTGGCGGCGCTTCAGGAACGCGATCGCTTCCCGCCCGTCGCGCTCCGTCTCCACGACGATATGCTGCAGCGCCCCGCCGAGCGCCGTCTCCACCGCAGTCTCCAGCTCGGCCGGCACGCGAAGCAGTTCGGCGACCGCGCCGTGAATGCCGTGCAGCTCGCCCCGCTGCTTGGACTTCAGCACTTCCTTGACGCCGTAGGCAAAGCCGTCGTAATCGTTCTGCAGCTCCAGCATCGTCTCCCGTCTGGAACGCAGGCCGTCCAGGCGCTGCTCCCACTTGCGAAGCGCGGCTTCCGCCTCCGTCAATGTCGCCTGGCGGCTTTTGGCGCTCTGGCTGATCCGCGCGTATTCGTCGCGCACGGCAATTAGCCGCCGCTGCAGCCCGTCAAGCTGCTCCCGACGCTCGCGGCGTCCCGATTCGGCTTCGTCCGCTTGCTCGGCCGCGCGCGAAAGTTCTTCCTCCAGCCGCTCCAGCCGGCGGGCGAGCTGCTCCAACTGCTGTTCGGCGTAGCGCGCTTCGTTCCGCTTCTGGGCCATCTCGCTCAGTGTGTCGATCAGGCGCGCCTTCAGCTCTTCTTCTGAAGCATCGCTCACCGACCGGCTCACCCCCAGCAGGCGGAGCTCCTCCTCGCGCAGCTTCGCCTCCAGTCCGGACAGCTTGCCCGACAGCTCCGCAAGCTCCGCCTGGGCCTGGCGAAGCTCCTCGTCCTTCGCGGCCGCCCGCGCTTCTTGGGCCTCGATCGCCTGCTCCAATTCGGCGAGGCGGCCGGTCAAATACTTTTGCCGCTCCTTCAGCACTTCGCTCTGGCCTTCGCCCTTCTCCAGCTCGCCCGATACGAGCAGCAGCTCTTCCTGCAGCCGCTCGACCTCTTCCTCCAGGCGCTTGGAGGCGTGCCGCTGCGTCTCCAGTTGGGCGTCATGCTTGCCCACGACCGCGGACAGCTCCAACTGGCGGGCACGCAGCCGCTCCAGCACGACCTTCTGCTCCTCCCAGGAGCTGCTGAGCTGCTCGATCTGATACACATACAGCGCGATCTCCAGCGACTTGAGCTGCTCCTTCAGCTCCTTGAAGCGCACGGCTTTTTCGCTCTGGCGGGCCAGCGGTTCGAGCTGATCCTCCAACTCCGACACGAGGTCGTGAATCCGCAGCAGATTTTGCTCGGTGTCGGCCAGCTTTTTCTCCGCTTCACGCTTGCGGGATTTATATTTGACGATGCCCGACGCTTCCTCGAAAATGCCGCGCCGGTCCTCCGACTTCGTGCTCAATATTTCCTCGATCCGGCCTTGGCCGATGATCGAATACGCTTCCTTGCCGATGCCGGTGTCCATGAACAACTCGGTAATGTCCTTCAGCCGGCAGGCCTGCTTGTTGATATAATATTCGCTCTCCCCGCTGCGGTGGATGCGGCGGGTGATGGTCACTTCGTTGAAGTCGAGCGCCAGCGCCGAGTCGGAATTGTCGAGCGTGAGCGACACTTCGCCGTAATTCACGGCTTTGCGCGAATCGCTTCCGGCGAAGATGACGTCCTGCATATTGCCGCCGCGCAAGCTTTTGGCGCTTTGTTCGCCGAGCACCCACCGGATCGAGTCCGAAATGTTGCTTTTGCCGCTTCCGTTCGGTCCGACGACGCCGGTGATGCCGCGCACGAATTCCAATTCGGTGCGGTCGGCAAACGATTTGAAGCCGGATAATTCCAATCTTTTCAAAAACAAGACGCTCACCTCAGGTCCGATTGTACCACAACGGACTCCGGTCCCGATAGAGACCGGAGTCTGACATAATGTCCGAGCCGTCGAACGTATATTGTTCCGTAACGACATCTACAAAGGAGGAAACCGCATGAACCGCCCGTCCAACGACACGAGCGCGGGGCAGGTCAATCCGGGGGCTTACGGGAACTGGAACCCGGCTGCCGCCCAACAGACTGCGGCGAATGCGCAGAGCGTCGCGCAGATGTACAATCCGCCGGCTGCGGCGCAAACATACGCGTCGCCGGGCGTAAAGCCGAACGTCCAGCCGCCGAATGCCGCCAACGTGCAAGCGCAATCCCCCTACGGATCACCGATGCCCAACCAGTTCCGCTACTACGTCCCCTTCCGCGGTCCGTTCGATCCCTGTCCGCCGATTGCCGTCAAATGGTATAACGTCCCGCCCAACTTGTTTCTCGGTTTTCAGCCGCCGAATTTGCCCCAGTTCCCGCCGCAGACCGCGCTTCGAGCGGGCACGCTCTGGCCGGCGCTGTACGGCCCGTATCCGCCGAAATCCGGTTGAAAGGAGGACGGACGATGAAAGCCGTCGACAACCAATATTATCAGATGCTGCTGGAAATCCAGACGATCGACTTCGTGCTCGTCGAATTGACCCTGTATCTGGACACCCATCCCTGGGATACGCAAGCCCTCCAGCAGTTCAATCAGTTCGCCCAGGCGAGAAAGCCGATCGTCCAGGCGTTCGAGGCCGCCTACGGCCCGCTGTCCGGATTCGGAACAAGCGTCGAGGTCGGGGAGACGTGGCGTTGGAGTCAGACCCCCTGGCCTTGGCAGGTATAGAGCGTATCGGGGACTGCCCTCCGTGACGGGCAGAGGCATTTCTTCCGGATCCCGAATGAAAGGAGACGAAACCGTTGTGGATTTATGAGAAAAAACTGCAATATCCGGTGCGGGTCAGCAAATGCGATCCGATGATGGCCAAGTTCCTGATTGAGCAGTACGGCGGCGCGGACGGCGAACTGGCCGCCGCCCTGCGGTATTTGAACCAGAGGTATACGATTCCGGATAAAGTCATCGGGCTGCTGAATGACATCGGAACCGAAGAATTCGCCCATTTGGAAATGATTGCCACGATGGTGTACAAACTGACCAAAGACGCGACCGTCGAGCAATTGGAAGCGGCCGGACTTGGCGCCCACTACGTGAACCACGACCGCGCGTTGTTCTACAACAACGCCGCCGGCAACCCTTGGACGGCTACATATATTCAAGCCAAGGGCGATCCGATCGCCGACCTGTACGAGGATATCGCGGCCGAGGAAAAAGCGCGCGCGACGTACCAATGGCTGATCGACATGACCGACGACGTGGACCTGCAGGACAGCCTGAAGTTCCTGCGGGAGCGCGAGATCGTACACTCCCAGCGGTTCCGCGAGGCGGTCGAAATTCTGAAGGCCGAACAGGAGTCGAAAAAGTATTACTGATCCCGGAGCGACTCAAGCGCTTGTCTGGCCGCCTGCTGCTCTGACTCTTTTTTGGAGCGCCCGTATCCGGTTCCCATGCATACGCCGTCCATGCGCACTTCGGATATAAACTGCTTGTCGTGCGCCGGACCGCTCTCCGCCACGATGCGGTATTCCGGCGTGCCGAGATTGCGCTGCTGAGCGTATTCCTGCAGACGCGTCTTGTAATCCGTCACCTGCGGCCCGTCGTCTTCGTCCACGAACGGAAACAGATGCTCCTCCAGAAACGCCCGGACGGCATCCAAGCCCCGATCGAGAAACAAGGCGCCGACAAACGCTTCGAATACGTCCGCGAGCAAGGCGGGCCGATTGCGTCCTCCCGTCTGCGCCTCGCCCTTGCCGAGCAGCAGAAAATCCCCGAACTCAAGCCGTTTGGCGAATTTGACGAGCGAAGGCTCGCAGACGATCGACGCCCGCCGCTTGGTCAGCTCGCCTTCGGAGCCGTCCGGATGGCGGCGGTATAAATATTCCGACACCGCCAGCTCCAGCACGGCGTCGCCGAGAAATTCAAGCCGCTCGTTGTCCGCGTGGCTGGAGCGGTGTTCGTTGATCCAGGACGAATGCGTAAACGCTTCTTCGAGCAGTTCGTAGCGCCGAAACGGCAGGCCGAGCTTTTGCTCCAGTTCCTTCAAGCTGCGTTGCATCCCGAGCTTCCTCCTTTTCACGCGGGCAGACCGGGTTCCCGTCACCGGGCAAAGGATGTCCCTGGAGCGGAACGCCTGCGGGCTGATTCCTCTCCACGGACAACGTTTGCCGACGAGAAACCGGCTGTTCCGGCATCAGCAGGAAAACCGGCGAATTCGCCGGTTTTTCCGCTATCACGCCTTGGCCCCCGGTGTTCGGGAGCCGTTTTCGTTTCAAGCTTCGAATTTCTTCAACACGATCGTGGCGTTATGTCCGCCGAAGCCGAACGAGTTGGACATCGCTACGTTGACGTTTGCCTCGCGCGCTTGGTTCGGCACATAATCGAGATCGCATTCCGGATCCGGGGTGTCCAGGTTGATCGTCGGCGGAATGACGCCGCGTCCGATCGTCAGGCCGCAGATGACCGCTTCGATCGCGCCGGCGGCGCCCAACAGGTGGCCTGTCATCGACTTGGTCGAGCTGACCGGCACTTTGTACGCGTACTCGCCGAACGCCGTCTTGATCGCGTCGGTTTCGGCCTTGTCGCCGACCGGCGTCGAAGTGCCGTGCGCGTTGATGTAATCGACGTCCTCCGGCTTCAGCCCGGCGTCCTCCATCGCTTTCACCATGCAGCGCGCCGCGCCTTCGCCGCCGGGAGCCGGATCGGTCATGTTGTACGCGTCCGCGCTCATGCCGTAGCCGACGACTTCCGCGTAGATGCGGGCTCCGCGCTTCCGCGCGTGCTCCAGCGATTCCAGCACGAGCACGCCCGAGCCTTCGCCCATCACGAAGCCGTCGCGGTCCGCGTCGAACGGGCGGCTCGCACGCTGCGGCTCGCCGTTGCGGGTGGACATCGCCCGGAGCGCGCAGAATCCGGCCATGCCGGTCGGACGAATCGTCGCTTCCGCGCCGCCCGCGATCATCACGTCGGCATCGCCGCGCTGGATCAGCCGGAACGAATCGCCGATCGAATGCGTGCCCGTCGCGCAGGCGGTAACCGCCGTCGTGTTGGGACCTTTCGCCCCGGTCAGCATCGACACTTGTCCGCTCGCCATGTTGGCGATCATCATCGGGATAAAGAACGGGCTGACCCGCTTCGGTCCTTTTTCAAGCAGCGTCCGGTGCTGGTCTTCCCAGGTTCCCAAGCCGCCGATGCCGGATCCGATGATGACGCCGACGCGTTCCGGTTCCGCATTGTCGCCGATCGCGATACCCGCGTCCCGGAGCGCCATCTTGGCCGCGGCGACCGCAAACTGCACGAAGCGGTCCGTCCGGCGCACGTCACGTTTGTCCATATATTGTTCGGGATCGAAATCCTTGATTTCGGCAGCAATTCGCGTCGCATAATCGGAGACGTCGAACGACTCAATGAGCGATACGCCGGATTTGCCTTCGACCAGACTGTTCCAGAACGTTTCCAAATCGCGACCGAGCGAGGTCACAACCCCCATCCCGGTAATGACGACTCTTTGTTTCATTCCTGTCTCCCCTACGTTTCATCAAAAATAGCAGGCTAGCGGATCTATACGTAAAAGCGCCTGATGTAAGGAGAAGTCCCGTTCTCGCAAACGGGACCATCCACAGCATCAGCTATGCGCTTTTATGTATTCGACTACTTCTCCTACCGTGGTGATTTTCTCCGCATCTTCATCGGAGATTTCCAGATCGAATTCGTCTTCGAGCTCCATGACCAATTCAACCACATCGAGAGAGTCAGCGCCGAGATCCTCTTTGAAGGAAGCTTCCAGCGTGACTTCCGCTTCATCCACGCCAAGACGGTCGACTACGATCTTTTTAACACGCTCCAATACATCGGACATCCGGTTCACCTCCTTCAAGTATTATACGGGAACGTCCGGCAAATTGCCAGAGTCTAATCTTTACATAAACATGCCGCCGTCCACATGGATCGTCTGGCCGGTCATATAGGACGCGTCGTCGCTGACCAGAAACCGCACCGCTTTGGCGATGTCCTCGGGTTCTCCCAGCCTCGCCAGCGGAATTTGTCCGAGCAGCGCGGCTTTCGTCTCCTCCGACAGCTTGTCGGTCATATCCGTCGTGATGAAGCCCGGAGCGACGCAGTTCACCGTAATGTTGCGCGAGGCGAACTCCTTCGCCATCGATTTGGTCATGCCGATGACGCCCGCCTTGGCCGCCACATAGTTGGCTTGCCCCGGGTTGCCGAGGGAACCGACGACCGAAGCGATGTTGACGATGCGTCCGTAGCGCTGCTTCATCATCGGGCGGATCGCCGCCTTGACGCAGAGGAACACGCCTTTCAGGTTCGTGTCGATGACCGCGTCGAACTCTTCTTCCTTCATCCGCATGACGAGATTGTCGCGCGTAATGCCGGCGTTATTGACTAGGATGTCCAATTTCCCGAATTCATCCAGCGTGCGCTTAAACATCTCTTCCACCTGGGAGCTGTCGGACACGTCCGCGCGGATCACAATCGCCCGCCGGCCGAGAGCCCGCACCCGGTCAGCCGTCTCGTTCGCCGCGGCTTCGTTGCCCGCGTAGTTGATCGCAACGTCGGCCCCCGCCTCGGCCAAGGCCAGCGCGACCGCGCGGCCGATGCCGCGGGAAGCGCCCGTTACCAGCGCCGTTTTGCCTTGCAGCGTCATCGTTTATTCTCCTCCCTGCAGACTAAAGTTTTTAATGGCCGCCAACGAATTCAACGAGAATACCCGGACCGATTTGTCCGTCTTCTTGATGAGTCCGGCCAGCACGGTGCCCGAGCCGATCTCGACAAACGTATCGACACCCTGTCCGATCATCCAGCGCACGGAATCCTCCCACAGGACGGGAGCGCTGACTTGACGGACAAGCAGCTCGCGGATGGCGTCCGGATTCGTCTCCGCCCGCGCCGTGACGTTGGCGACGACCGGGACGGACGGCGCGCGAAGCTCCGTTTCCGCCAGCTTCGCGGCAAGCTTGTCCGCGGCCGGCTTCATCATGGAAGAGTGGAACGGTCCGCTTACCTCCAGCGGGATCACCCGTTTCGCGCCGGCCGATTTGCCGTTGTCGACGACGTACTGCACGCCTTCGCGCGAACCGGACACGACGATCTGGCCGGGACAGTTGACGTTCGCCAGCTCGACCGCACCCGCTTGCGCGGATGCTTCCCGACACAATTGCTCCAGCGCCTCGCGCTCCGCCCCGAGCACCGCGGCCATCGCGCCCAGACCGGCCGGCACGGCGCCGTCCATATATTCCCCCCGCGCGCGGACGAGCTTGACCGCATCCTCGAACGACAGCGCGCCCGCCGCGACGAGGGCGCTGTACTCGCCCAAGCTGTGGCCCGCCGCGTAATCCGGCTTCACGTCCGGATGCGCGGCGCGGAACGCTTCCAGATAGGCGATGCTTGTCGCGAGCAGCGCGGGCTGCGTATGGTACGTCAGCTTCAACTGATCCTCGGGTCCCGCGAACACGAGATCGGTCAGCCGGAAGCCCAGAACTTCGTCCGCCCGGTCATACGCAGCTCTGGACGCCGGGACGGCGTCATAGACGTCCTTGCCCATGCCGACGGCTTGCGCCCCTTGCCCCGGAAAAACAAACGCGATTTTACCCATTCCGTACTTTTCTCCTTTGCCCGAAACTAACGGCGGAATCCTCCCGCCTCACCAAACCAGAACCGACGCGCCCCACGTCAGGCCGCCGCCGAAGCCGACCAGCACGATCGTGTCGCCTTCCTTCAGCCGGCCCTCCTCGACCGCCTCGGCCAGCGCGAGCGGGATCGAAGCGGCAGACGCATTGCCGTACTTGTGAAGGTTGATCATGCATTTTTCCTCCGGCAATTCCAGCCGGTTCAGCGCCGACTGGATGATGCGGATATTGGCCTGATGGGGCACCAGCAGATCGATGTCCGACTTGGTGAGCCCCGCTTTTTCCACCGCTTCCTCGGCCGCTTGGCCCATGATGCGCACAGCGAACTTGAACACCTCGCTGCCCGCCATATGAATGTAGTGTTTTTTGTTCGCGACGCTTTGCTCGCTGGACGGGCAACGGGAGCCGCCGCCCTCCAGCTTCAGCAGATCGCCGCCGGAACCGTCCGCGCCCAGCACAAACGACTTGAAGCCGCGCTCCGGAGGAACTTCCCCAAGCACGACCGCCCCAGCGCCGTCTCCGAACAAAATGCACGTATTGCGGTCCGTATAATCGGTAATTTTCGACAGCGTCTCCGCGCCGACAACCAGCGCATATTTGTACAGGCCCATCGCGATAAAGTTTTGCGCGTTGGCGAGCCCGTAGATAAAACCCGAGCAGGCCGCGGACAAATCGAACGCCGCCGCTTTTTTCGCGCCGAGCCGTTCCTGCAGCACGCAGGCGGTCGACGGGAATGCCATATCCGGCGTAATCGTCGCCACGACGATCAGATCCAGATCTTCGGCGGACAGGCCCGCGTTCGCAAGCGCCTTGACGGCCGCCTCGTAGGCGAGGTCGGACGACGCCTGCTCCGCCGATGCGATGCGGCGTTCGCGAATGCCGGTACGGGTCACGATCCACTCGTCGTTCGTCTCGACCATCTTCTCCAGATCGGCGTTTGTCAATACCCGCTCCGGCACGTAATGTCCGGTTCCGAGAATTCCTACTGATTTAAGCATAAGTGCGCAACCTCATTTTCTGCTGAATTCCGATGCGATTGTTTGGACCAATTGGTGCCGGACTTCCTGATACGCCTGCTTGATCCCGTTGGCGAACGCCTGCGCATCCGAAGAACCGTGCGCTTTCACGCAGACTCCGTTGACGCCCAGCATCGGAGCGCCGCCGTACGTGGCGTAATCCATCTTGCTGCGGAACCGGCGAATGCCCGGGGCGAGGACGGCCGCGGCCAGCTTCGTCCAGAGCGACGAAGTGAACTGCTCCTTCAGCGCCTTAAACACAGCCGTCGCCGTGCCCTCCATCGACTTCAGCATGATGTTGCCCGCGAAGCCGTCGCAGACAAGCACGTCGCAATTGCGGAACAACACGTCCCGGGATTCGACGTTGCCGATGAAATTCACCGGCGCCCGCTCCAATTGTTCGAACGCCGCCTTCGTCAGCTCGTTCCCCTTCATCGGCTCCGTGCCGACATTCAGCAGCCCGACCCGAGGCTTCTCCATCCCGTGAACGCGGGACCGGTACAGACTGCCCATAATCGCGTATTGAACCAGATGCTCCGGCGTCGAATCCATGTTCGCGCCGAGATCGAGCGCCAGCATGCCAACGCCGTCCATCGTCGGAAGAATCGGCGCGAGAGCCGGCCGTTCGATGCCTTCGATCCGGCCGACGACGAGCAGTCCCGTCGCCATCAGCGCCCCCGTGTTGCCCGCGGATACGAGAGCGTCGGCCTGGCCTTCGCGAACCATCCGCCCGGCGATGACCATCGAGGATTGCTTCTTGCGGCGAACGGCTTTGGCCGGTTCGTCGTCCGCTTCGATGACCTCCTCCGCGGCGGCAAGCGTCACGTTTGACGGTTTCCCCGCCGCCCGGATCATCGGCTCCACCTCCTCCGGCTTGCCGACCAGAATCAATTCCGCGTCCGGCAGTTCCTTCGCCGCCCGCAAGGTCCCCTCGACGGCTGCGGCCGGCGCCTTGTCGCCGCCGTGAGCGTCAATCGCGATGCGCATCCGGTACTCCTCCTTTGTGCAGTTCGTGCTCGTCCTTGGCGGCAAAACGATAAATGATGAAATGCCCTTCCACCACCAATTCGTCCCCGACATACGTCCGGACATCGACGCGCGCCACGCCTTTTTTGCTGGTCGGCCGGACGTAGCCTTTGGCGACGCACCTCTCGCCCAGCCTCACGGGCCGGATGTAGCGGATGTTCGCCGACGCGGTCAGCGCTTTATCGCTGTTGAACAGGGCGATCGCCAGAGAGTTCGCCTGCGCGAACAGATGATGCCCCCTCGCGATGCCGGTTCGCTGAAATACATGCTCCGTTCCGATCTCCAGAATCGAGATGCCGCTCTTGTCGAGCTGCAGGTCGATCACTTCGCCGATGACCTCGTGAATCGCCAGCGAACGGACCTCGTCGACGCCCGCGGCGATCGACTTGATCCGTTCGCGCACTTCGGGTATTCCCAGCTCCAGGCGGTCAAGGCGGATCGTCTGGATGCTGACGCCGAACTGCTTCATAAGCGCCTCGTCCGTCACGAACGGATTTTGTTCGATGGTTCGTTTGAGTTGTTCCTGCCTGACCTTTTTCGGCAGCCGTTCGATGGCAGGCACCCCCCGTCGTGCGGATAATAAAAGCTCCTCTTATCACCAGATACTAAGTGTTAGTATATAGAATTACGCGCGGAAAAGAAAGTCGGGACGGCGCCGCGGCGCAAAAAGGCGGCAAAATCCCCGCCCGGAACCGGTCGCGAACCGTCTGCGCGGCGCTGACTCCGGCCGGGCGGAAACCGGACGGAGCCCGTCTCGTTCCCGAAAAAAACGCCCCGCTTGTGCGGGGCGTTTTTTCGATTCATCTTATTGCTTGATGATCTCTCTTTTCTTATACGTGCCGCAGGTCGGGCAGACGCGATGAGCCAGTTTCAGCTCGCCGCAGTTGTCGCATTTTACCATGCCCGGTACACTCAGTTTGAAATGAGTACGGCGCTTGTCACGGCGGGTTTTCGATACTTTACGAAAAGGAACTGCCATGTTTCCCACCTCCTTCAACGAATTGCGTCCATGGGCCAATCATTCTTCTTTCTTAAACCAATCGGCCAACGCCGCCAGTCTCGGGTCGACCGCCACTTCGTTCTCGGCATCGGGAAATACGTTGCGGTTCACGCCCGAAGTCGTCAATCCGCGGCATTCTTCCTGACAAACCGGAACATAAGGCAAGGCGAGCAAGATGCTCTGCTCCACGTATGGCTGCAAGTCCACTTCCTCGTCGTCTGCGACCAGATGCAGATTGTCCCGTTCCTCGTCCAGCAGCTCGGAGTCCCGAGTGAACGATTCGTCGAACGGCACACGCAGCTCGCGGCAGAATGGGCTCAGACAGCGCGAGCAGACGAACTCGACCCGCACATCCAGAATCCCGGTTACGCCGATCATTCCGGATGAGGCGTCCGCAGTCAATTCCGCAGTCGCCGGCCCGCAGTTCCGGCAATCCGCATTTCCCGCGAAAACCGCGTCTATCGGAAACGATTGCTTCCACTGTCTCTGCCGTTTCTTCGCTGTCCATTCTCGAACGTTGAGCAGCACCTAGATCACTCCAAACAAACAAAAATAATTATATCGACGGCCTGCCTGGTTTGTCAACATTTACTTCTCATGTGCCGGTCGTTTACAATTTGGGCGAGGTGATGACCGGTGAGAGCGGTCGGACTGATTGTGGAGTACAATCCGTTGCATAACGGTCATGTGTATCATTGCCGGGAAAGCCGGCGTTTATCAGGAGCAGACGCCGTCGTCTGCGTCATGTCCGGCCATTTTCTGCAGAGGGGAGAGCCCGCTCTCGCAAACAAATGGGCGCGGACGGAGATGGCGCTGAGAATGGGAGCGGATCTCGTGCTGGAGCTGCCGGTCGCGTACGCCTGCCAGCCCGCCGAATGGTTCGCGTACGGCGCCGTGTCCGTGCTGGACGCGACGGGCTGCGTGGACGCGCTCTGCTTCGGCAGCGAATCCGGCGACCTGCGATCGCTCGACGCGGCGGCCGGCGTGCTGGCTTCCGAGCCGCCTTCCATGCGGGAAGATCTGCGGACGCGGCTGAAGTCGGGAGTCCCGTACCCCGCCGCCTACGCGGGAGCGGCAGCCGAGGCCATCCGCCGCCAAGCGGAGGACGCGGGCGCGGAGGCGCCCGATTTGTCCCAGCCGAACAACAGCCTGGGGCTGCACTATCTGCTGGCGCTGCGCCGCCTCCGAAGCCGCATCGAGCCGCTTACGATTCCCCGGCTCAAAGCCGGCTACCTGCAGCGCGAGATTACCGACGAATCGATCGCCAGCGCGACGGCGCTCCGCAGGCTGCTCGGCGAAGGGGCGGATCTGGACGCGCTGAAGCCTTACGTTCCCGCTTCGACGCTGGACGTGCTGCGCTCGGAGTGGCGGGCGGGCCGCGCCCCGATGAGCTGGGACCGGTTCGCGGGCGCGCTGTTTCACGAGCTGTACGCGGCGGACGCGGACGAGCTCGCGTTGCGGTTCGACGTGCGCGAGGGCATCGAGAACCGGCTGAAGCAAGCGCTCGCCGGCGGCGGCTTCGATCCGCATTCGCCGGGCGCGGTGGACCGGCTGCTGGACGCTCTCAAGACGAAGCGCTACACCCGGACGGCTCTGCAGCGGATGCTGCTGCGTATTTTGCTGCACCACCGCAAATCGGATTTGCCGCCGGAGCGGCTGGCCGCGGGCGCCCCTTACATACGGGTGCTCGGCTTCACGGGCCGCGGCAGAGAACTGCTGAAGCGAATGCGCCGCACGGCCCGGGTTCCCGTCGTCGTCCGGGCCGCCGCCTCCGACGATCCGTGGCTGGCGATGGACATCCGGGCTTCGGCCGTATACGCGCTCGCATACCCGCGCCGCCAACCGGACGCCGTCCGCTGGGACTACACGCGCCCGCCCCTTCAACTGGACCGTTAACGCAGGCTGTTCCACTCCCGCACGGCGGCGATCGCTTCTTCGAACGTCGCCACGGGCCGAACTTCCATCCCTTCGTGCCGTTTGTTCGCCAGCTCCCGCGCCTCCGTCCCGTTGGCCGTGGCGAAGCTCAGCCCGCAGGAACCGGCCGGCCGGTCGGCCGGCACCAGCACGAGCTTCGCGCCCGCAAGCGCGGCCGCTTCGAGCTTCTGAGGAATGCCCCCGACCGGGCAGACGGCGCCGCGCTCGTCGATCGTGCCGGTTGCGGCAATCACGTCGTCCGGCGAAGTTTCGCCTAGCGTCCCTCCCAGGCGGGCGTACGCTTCGAGGGCGAACGGAAGCCCGGCGGACGGACCGCCGACCTCCTTCACGTCGATCCGGATCTGGAGCGCCGGATCGTCCGCCGCCAACTCCCGCAGCTCCGTCGCGACGAGCCCCGACGCTTGCCACTTCCGCCCGTCGTCTCCGGGAGGCAGCTCCGCCTCCGCCACCAAGTTCGTCCGGACGCCCTCGGTGAACCGCTCCAGCTCGATCCGCCGCTTCGTTCGAGGCTCCGGAATCCCGCCCGCCCCGGCGGAACCTTCCGTCCACGCCGACTCCAGCGACGCCAGATCCTCGACCGGCTTCCCGTCGACGGCAACCAGCCGGTCGCCCGGCAAAATATGCTCCCGCCAGGGCGAGCCGGGCTGCACTTCTTGCACATAGACGCCGAGAATGCGCTCGCCGAACGGGATGCCGAGCTGCCGGTACGCCGCGCGGATGGCATCGTGCTGGGCCCCTTTCATCAGCACCAGCATCCGCCCGCCGTATTCCCGGACGGTCTCTTCGCCGAACACCTGGCGTTTCGTGCGCACCTCGGCAACGGGGTCGAGCCACTCTCTCAGCGCGCCCGCAACCGTCAATTCCGACAGCTTCACCGTCAGCATCCGAATGGAAGCGCCTCTGTGTTCTTGTCCTTGATCTTGATCTTGATCTTGTTCTTGCTCTTGTTCGGTCCCCATGCGGACAAACGGCTCGACGGACGCCGCTTCTCCGGGGGCATAAGCGTACAACGGCACGGGAATGCGGCTGACGGCCGTCAACACCGCGAACGTCGCGGCGAACAGCCCGGCGAACAGGAACAGCTTCGATCGGCGCCCTGTCGGGGATGACTGCTCCGGCGCAAAAAACAAACAACGGCTCCGCAGCCGCCTCTCCCGGCGATATTCGTCCACAAGCTTCCCCCTTCCCGTCGGCGGCTTGGTCTATCTGACCGCAGCCGCAGCATACACATGATTACAGCCGTATTCTTGTCCGATTCTACTCCCTTACAGCAGGAGGGTTCAGCCTCTTATGACCCAACGCGCTCGCACGGGCAGCCGGGCCTTGACGTTTGCCGTCGCGGTCGCCGCGATGATCCCGGTGCTCGGCATCCTGTCCCATCCCGAACCCGTATTCCGCGCTTCGATCGGCGGGCTGGAGTTGTGGTGGAAAATCGTCTTTCCCGCCCTGCTGCCTTATCTCGTGCTGATCGACGTCATGCGCGGATACGGCGTCTTCCAATCGCTTGGCCGCCCGTTCGAGGGGTGGATGCGGCGGGCGTTCGGCCTGCCGGGCGAAGCGGCCTTCTGCCTCTGGCTGGGCGCGGCGGCCGGACAGCCTTCGGCCGCGACGGTCGTAGCCGACCTGAGCAAAGCCGGCCGTCTGACGCGCAGCCAGGGCGAACGTCTGCTCAGCCTGTCGCATCTGTCCAGTCCGGCCGTCATCGTCACCGTCGTGGGCGTCGGCTGCTTCGGCAGTTGGCGGACGGGAGTCTGGCTGGCGGCGATCCATTTCGCTTCGGCCTTGCTGGCCGGCATCGCGCTGACCGGCTCCCGCCGGGGACTCCCGCCCTCTGGGATCGCCGCCGAAGCTTCGCCCGCTCCGGACCGGACGGCCCCGTCCCTCGGACGCCTGCTCGGCGAAGCGGTGTCTTCCAGCGTGCAGCGGCTGTTTCTGCTCGGCAGCTACATGATGCTCGCCGCCGTCTCGCTGGAGCTGCTTCGCCAGACCGGCTGGATATCGCGGACCGGCAGCGGCCTGCCCGAGACGGCTGCCGCCGCGTTCGCCGATTCCCTGATCGGCGCGCTTGCCGCTTCCCGGCTCGGCTCGCCTCAAGCGGCGGCGGCGATCGCGAGCTTCGCCCTCGCCTGGGGCGGCCTCAGCAGCCACGCCCAGACGTTCTCCATGACGATCGGCACCGGCCTGCGATACGCTCCTTACGCCGCCGGCAGGCTGCTGCACGGCTTGATCGCCGCAGCCGCGGCCTGGCTGCTCTGGCCGATCAGCGGCGACCGCTCCGCCTCGGCGACCGGCGTCTTCGCCTATGCACCGGCAGGTTCCTCCGGTTCCGGGCCGCTGTGGGAGACCGCCACCGCGGCGGCTCCGCTGTTCTGGATCGTGTCGGCGGGCTTCGCCGTTTTCTGCGCCCTCGCCTGCGGACTGCTCGGCCTGCCGCACCGGCGCAAGCGGGACAACGCCCGCTAACCGGCTGCGGCTGCCGGACCGCGTTACGGCGCGAATTTCCGGATCAGCGCCTGTTCGACCACCGGCGGCACCAGCTCGCCGACGGGGCCGTGGTAACGCGCGAGCTCCCGCACGATGCTGGAGCTTAAGAACGAATACTTCGGATTCGTCATCATAAAAAACGTCTCGATCTGCTCATCCAGCTTCTGGTTGATCGAAGCCATCTGCAGCTCGTATTCGAAGTCCGAGACGGCCCGAAGCCCTTTGACGATCACCTGCGCCTTTTTGAGCCGCATGTAGTTCACCAGCAAGCCGTCAAACCTGTCTGCCTCCACGTTCGGCAAATCCGCCGTAACCTCCCGCAGCAGCTCAAGCCGCTCGTCCACGGAAAACAGCGGCTGCTTCGACGAATTGACGCCGATCGCGACGATCAGCTTGTCGAACACCTTGGCCGCCCTGGCGATAATATCGAGATGCCCCATCGTCACCGGATCGAAGCTTCCGGGATAAACCGCGATTTTATATTCCTTCTCCACTTTGCGCATGTCCGTTGTCTACCTTCCCTCTCGCCGTAAGTGCCGGTCCGTCTGCCGACGCCCGTTCGGGTGCGTGCCGGAACACGGCAATCGCCGTATCCCCGTATTCCGCCCGCCGAACGTTCACCAGCGCCCCGCATCGATCCGGGACCGGATCGTTCGCGTCCTGCTCCGTCACGACCGTCGCGCCTTCCGACAGGAGCGCGTACTCCTGCAGCTTGCTCAGCAGCTCCGGGATGATTTTCATCCGGTACGGCGGATCGAGGAACACGAGATCGAACGCCGCGCCCCGCTTGGCCAACGGCTTGAGCGCCCGCAACGCGTCGTTGCGGTACACCTCCGCCCGATCCGCGAACCGGGCCGCCTCCAGATTCCGGCGGATAACCGCAAGCGCCTTCGGGTCGGCGTCGATAAATACGCCGCCGTCCATTCCCCTGCTGATCGCTTCGATGCCGAGTCCGCCCGTGCCGGCGAACAGATCGAGCACCCGTCCGCCGTCGAAATACGGCCCGATGATGCTGAATATCGCTTCCTTCACCTTGTCCGTCGTTGGTCTCGTTCCCGTGCCGGGAACCGCCTTCAGCGCGATTCCTTTTGCCGATCCCGATATGATCCGCATACATCCACATCCTGTTGTCCGATTGCTTCTCCGCCCCATTGCGGAAGCGGTTCCGAAATCATCTGTTATCGTACCACATTTTTGCGGCTTGTAAAAAAATTTTTCCTCCTCGCGTATAGATATCCGCCAAGCGGACATCCTGAAAGTAACGGCAGCGATGCCGTAGACAACCGCGGAGAAGACTTACGTTTCCCCATAAGCTCTTCGTCCGGTTTCTCCTCTCCCATGATGGGGCCCCGCAAGGGGCCCCGAATTTTTTTGCCCCCCGTTGCGGACGCTCCCGCTCCGTCGGCCTGATCGCGCGCCCCCGTCAAAACTGGCCATTGACGGATGTTTGCATTTCTCATATGATGAAAGTGAATTCGACAACCCATACGCTTGGGCGTGTTACTGGTCATGCAGGCATGAGCCCGAAAAGATTCCGTAGATGTTCCTATTGGCTGCGGTTCTTTTCGGGCTTTTCTGTTTTTTCGGCGGCATGGCCGGAAAACGCGAAGCGCAGACTGTCCATTGGAGGGATGAGCGCATGATGGGCGGGAGCCGTTTGCGGATCGAGCGGAATATCGGCAACAACGTGGTGCTGGCGCGCAACCCGGCGACGGGCACGGAATACATTCTGCTCGGCAAAGGTCTCGGCTTCGAAGCGAAAGCCGGCGCGGCCTTGGATGCCGACGATCCGCGGATCGAGAAAAGGTATACGCTCGATCAACATGCAAACGGATACAGCGCCATGTTCGAAGCGATCGACCAGACGGTCGCGAACGTCTCGGTCGCGATCATCGAACAAATCACGCGCGAACTCGGCCCGTCGCTGAATCCGCAGGTATACGTGACGCTGCCCAGCCACATTCAGTTTGCCGTCTACCGGCTCCGCAACCGGATGGACATCCTGAATCCGCATTTGCAGGAAACGAAACTCTGTTTTCCCCGCGAGTACGAAATCGCGAAAAAAGCGGCCCGGATGATCGCCGACACGTTCGGCGTCCGCGTGCCCGAAGACGAAATCGGCTTCCTGACCCTGCACGTGCAGGCGGCCGCAAGCAGCGTGCCGGTCGGACAGTTGATGAAATTCTCGAACCTGACGTCCGATCTCATCGATTATCTGGAACGGCGCCGGGGAATCCGGATCGACCGGGACGGGCCCGATTACGTCCGCCTGGTCGCGCATTTGCGGTTCTCCATGGAACGCATCTCCCGTGGAAAGCCGGAGCATAACCCGTTCCTGGACGAAATCAAAACGAAGTACGGCGACGTGTACCGGCTCGCATCGGAGATGGCCTCGATCATCGAAGAACGTCTCAAGACGACGGTGAAAGACGACGAAGCGGCTTATCTGGCTATGCACTTGTACCGTTTGTTCCAAAAATATCCGCAATCACCGGCAACTTAGAAGGAGGTTCTCCTATGCGGAAATGGTTCTCGAAAACCCAAACCGTGGCAATCGACTCGCCGCTCGAAGGGCGGTCCGTTCCGCTCGAGCAGGTGCCCGACGAAGCGTTCGCGCAAAAAATGATGGGCGACGGCGTCGCCATCGAACCCGCTTCGGGACGGCTGACCGCTCCGTTCGACGGCAAGATCGCGCACCTCATCGACACGCGGCACGCCGTCATCGTCGAGCACGATTCCGGCCTTCAGGTGCTGCTGCATATCGGCATCAACACCGTGGCGCTGGGCGGAAGGGGATTCGCCGCTCACGTGCGGACGGGCGACCGCGTGCGGTCCGGCCAACTGCTGATCGAATTCGACCCGAAGGCGATCGCCGAAGCGGGCTTCCGCCCGATCACTCCCGTGGTGATCGCCAACGAAGACATCGCCGCCGGCGTCGAGCGCAAATACGGAGCCGTGCGGGAAAACGAAAAAGCGATTCTGAAGGTGTCCCTGAAAACTTGACCGAACGCTGCGCCATGATCCTTTTATCCCTGTGAGGAGGAGGCTGTTCCCATGTTCGCTTTTTTGCAGAAACTCGGGAAAGCGTTGATGCTGCCGGTTGCGGTGATGCCGGCGCTTGCTCTGCTGCTGCGCTTCGGCGCGATCGATTACGAGAACGATTTCAAACTCGGCGAGACGGTCGGGGGGTTCCTGAACCAGTATATCGCCCCGTTTATGCTGGCCGGCGGCTCTGCCATTTTCGACAACCTGCCGCTCATCTTCGCCGTCGGCGTCGCCATCGGCCTTGCCGGCGATGCGGTCGCCGCGCTGACCGCCGTCATCGCGTACATGGTGCTGACCAAAGTGCTCGCGGCCGTTCCGGCGGCGTTCCCCGGCATCGTCGGCGCCGACGTGAAGCTGAATATGGGCGTGCTCGGCGGCTTCTTCGCCGGCGGGATTGCCGCGTTCTTCTACAAGAAATATCACAAGATCCAGCTTCCCGATTGGCTTGGCTTCTTCAGCGGCAAACGGTTCGTGCCGATCGTCACCTCCATTGCCATGGTCATCATCATGATTCCGGTCGGTCTGGTCTGGGGGCCGATCCAGGAGGTGCTCGACAAGTTCGGCCGCTGGGTCGTCGATCTGGGCGGCATCGGAGCCTTCATATTCGGCACGGGCAACCGTCTGCTGATTCCGATAGGCTTGCACCACGTCATGAACTCGATCGCCTGGTTCCAGATCGGCGACTTCACGGACGCCGCCGGCAAAGTCGTGCATGGCGACCTGACGCGGTTTTTAGCCGGAGACAAAACCGCAGGCATGTTCATGACCGGCTTCTTCCCGATCATGATGTTCGCCCTTCCGGCCGGCGCTCTGGCGATCGTGCACGCCGCCAAGCCGGAGAAACGCAAGGCGATCGGCTCCGTCATGGTCGGCGCCGCGCTCGCTTCCTTCCTGACGGGAATTACGGAACCGCTGGAATTCGCCTTCATGTTCGTAGCGCCGGTGCTGTACGGCATTCACGCTGTGATGACGGGGTTGTCCGGTCTGATCACCTACGAGCTCGGCATCAAGCACGGCTTCGGGTTCTCGGCCGGATTCATCGACTACGTGGTCAACTATCCGCTGGCGACCAAGCCGCTGCTTCTGATTCCCGTCGGTCTGGCGTTTGCGGTCGTGTACTATTTCTTGTTCCGGATTTTGATCGCGAAGTTCGATATCCCGACCCCGGGCCGCGAGAAGGACGAGGAGCCCGCTGGCGGTCAAACCAAACCGGCAGGCTCGGGCACGCTGCACGACAAAACGGTCCGAGTGCTGCATGCGATCGGCGGTTCCGACAATGTCATCAGCGTTGACAATTGCATCACGAGGCTGCGCCTGGTCGTCAAGGACGACAAGCAGGTGCAGGACAAAACGCTGAAGGCTTTGGGCGCCGCCGGCGTGATCCGGCTGGGCTCGGGCAGCGTGCAGATTATCTTCGGCCCGGAATCCGAACGGATTCGCGACGAATTGGACAAATGGCTGGAGAAGTAACCCCTCTCCGCGGAAACAACAGCGGCGACAGGCCGCCTTGACCGGCGGCCTCCGTTGTTATCGCAATTCCGGCGAACCGACCGATTCGATCGCCGCCTATAAAAATATAAAACGGGAGTGAGTGCCATGCAAGCGCAATTCACCGTACAAAACCAGTTGGGCATCCATGCCCGTCCGGCGCGCAAAATCGTCCAGACCGCCGCCGCTTTTCCCTGCGACATTTATCTCGAAAAGGACGGAAAACGGGTCGGAGCCAAAAGTCTCGTGAACGTGCTGACGTTGGGCGCGAAATACGGCAACGTCATTACGATTATCGCCGAAGGCGAGCGGGAAGAAGAGGCGGTTCGCGAGATCGGCGCGATCATCGAATCGCCGATCGAAAAGGTTGAATGGAAATGAGCGCGCTCCGGTTAAAAGGCATCCCGGCCGCGCCCGGTTACGCCATTGGCCGCGCCTGGGTGCTCGACCGTGAGACGCGCGGCTCCGTCGAACGGCGCAGCGTCGCGGATGTCGCGGCCGAGCTGGAACGCCTCGACCGGGCCGTCTCGGCGGCGAAAGCCGATATCCGCGGCCTGATAGACGAAGTGCGCCGCAGGCTGGGAGCCGAGGAAGCGGAAATTTTCGAGGCGCATCTGCTGCTGCTGGAGGACGAGGAATTTATCGGCCGCGCCCGAACGCGGGTCGCCGAACAAAGCCGCAACGCCGAGTCCGCCCTCCACGAGACGGCGGAGGAAATCGCCGGAACGCTCGAAAGCATGGACGACGATTACATGAAGGAGCGCGCCGCGGACATCCGCGACGTGGGCCGAAGGCTGATCGGGCATTTGACAGGCGCGGACGGCAACCGCAGCGTCCGGCCGGCAGGCCCCCTCGTGTTGATCGCGGGCGACTTGACCCCTTCGGAGACGGTCCGGTTTCAAGGGACCGCAGCCGGGTTCGCCACCGCCGCCGGCGGCCGGACCGCCCATGCGGCGATTCTGGCACGGGCGCTCGGGCTGCCGGCGGTCGTCGGCATCGGCGAGCGGGTTCTGGCCGTCGAGAACGGCAGCGTCGTCGTCGTCGACGGAACGACCGGCGAGCTGCTGGCGAATCCGTCGCCGGACGAATTGGAACGTTACCGCGAGCTGCAAGCCCGCTACGAGCAAAGACGCCGCCGGCTGCTTCCCTATCGAAATCTCCCTTCCGTCACGGCCGATGGAGCTTCCGTCGAATTGGCCGCCAACATCGGAAGTCCACTCGACGCGGAAGCCGCCGCCGACAACGGCGCGGAAGGCGTCGGGCTGTTCCGGACGGAATTTCTCTATATGCAGCACGACGCCCTGCCTGGCGAAGACGAGCAATTCGAAGCGTACAAAAGCGTCGCGCTCCGCTTCCACGGCCGGCCGGTCGTCGTCCGGACGCTGGATGTCGGCGGCGACAAAGAGCTGAAGGCACTCCCGCTTCCGAAGGAAGACAATCCGTTTCTCGGGGTGCGCGCCATCCGGCTTTGCCTGAACCGCAAAGATTTGTTCCGCACCCAGCTTCGCGCTTTGCTGCGGGCGTCGGTGTACGGGACCATCAAGATCATGTTCCCGATGATCGCCACGTTGGCCGAATGGCGCGAGGCCCGGGCGCTGCTGGACGCGGCGGCCGGCGAGCTCCGGCGCGAAGGCGTCCCGGTCCCGGACAGGCTAGAGGCGGGCATCATGGTCGAGGTTCCTTCCGCGGCCGTCCTCGCGGACCTGTTCGCCAAGGAAGTCGATTTTTTCAGCATCGGCACCAACGACCTCGTCCAATACGTGATGGCGGCCGACCGCATGAACCCGGAGCTGGCCCGATTGAACGACCCGTTTCACCCCGCCGTGCTCAGACTGATCCGCGGCGTGGTCGAAGCGGCCCGACGCGAAGGCAAGCGGGTCGGGATGTGCGGCGAGATGGCGGGCAACCCGCTGGCGGTGCCGCTACTCCTGGGACTCGGGCTCGACGAATTCAGCATGAGCGCCGGATCGATCCTGCCCGTTCGGGCGCTTATTTCCCGCCTGAACCGGAGCGAGATGTCCCGGCTCGCCGAGGAAGCGCTGAAGCTGGACGATCCCGATGCGATTCGTTCCCTGATCTTGCGAGCCGTCCCCGGTCTGGCCGATCCGGATTAAACGCGAAATAACGGCTGCGCGCCTCGACCGGAGGCGTTCCGGCCGCCGCTTCGGATATCCGAACGAACAACCGGCGTTCCCCGTGTATGGCGGGAACGCCGGTTGTTCGCGTGGCGGAAGTTAACGCTGCTTCGGGCGCCTGCCGTGGGCGTCGGACGCCTCCTCGGCGCGAAGCGGCGGCCGGCCCGGCAAGGCCCACGGCTCGATCCGCCCGGGAGCCGCGTCGGAACGGTGGAACCCCGCGACCGTAATGCTCTCGTCGGCCGCCCAGGAACGGTTCGGCTGGCCGCGGCTTCCGGCCCCGGCCGTCGTCGGGGAACCGGCCGGCGCGTCCTTCTTGGGCTCCGGCCATGCCGGCGCGGGCCGCAGCGACGATGTGGACAACCATAAGCGGCTTCGAACCTGATCGAAGAGCAGCGAATAGCGGCGGCCGTCCGTAAGCCGCAGCAGCTTCGCCTTCCCGGGCGGCAGCGCGAACACGCCGCGTTTCCCCTCCTCCGGAATGTCCAGCTCGCACACCATCTGGCGCTCGCCGCGCATCAGCACCATTCGGCTTGTCAGGCCGGGCACGCCAAGCGCGACGAGCAGATCCGGAGATATCGACACATATCCGGGCGGCAGGCTGTCATCGATCCGGAACTCCGCCGGCTTGCGGATTTTGGGCCAGCGCAGCAGGTAGAGCACGCGTGTGTCCGGGTCGTATGAAAGCTTGTATCGGGTATCGTCTTTCAAGCCGAGTTTGCGGGCCAATGCCGGATGAATTTCCAGCGTGTTGAAGGCGCTGCCCGGAGCCGATTGGCGTTCCAACACGATACGTTCGCTGCGCAGCCCCTGATGCAGCAGGAGCCTGCCCGACGGTATGCGCCCGAGCTCCGGATCGAGCTGACCGCCGCTGTCCGCGACCAAGACCGCCCCGTCGCGCTCCAGCGTTCCGCCCACGAACACGTCTACCAATCCCCAAAGGTCCTTTTCCTTGTTCATAGCCGCGATCCCCCGTCCCGTCGAACGGTACTCCGTTCTCGTCAAGGTACGGGAGCCGCAAGAGGGCTCCCATGACACAGCATATGACCCTGGGCCTGGCCGCGCTGTGGGCAGGCACCTATTTGCGCGTTATCGGAACATGCCCCACAGCTTCAGCAGATGGAACGTGTTGTTGGGATCGATTTTCTGCGCGATGACGAATTGCACGATCCGTTCGGCCTGCTGATCGGTTAAAGGCTCCCCGATCGCCTTCGACATCTGCGCCGTCAGCTTCTTCACCTTGACGCGATCCTGCAGATCGGCTTTCGTTACGCCGTGCAGAACCACTTTGGCCCGCTCCTTGTATTCGGGATGCTTCAGCTTCCTCTTGACGCGCTCCACCAGTTGGGGTTCGATTCCGAATTGCTGATAACCCATTGACGTTTCCCCTTTCGCACCGTTATACGGTCAGTTTATGACGCGGACAGCGCCGGTACGACAAAGGACAACGCGTTGCGATGCGCGGACAACGAAAAAGGGACCGCCCGTCTCGGACCGTCCCCGGTTTAATCCATCCATTCCCCTTGCAGCACGCCTTCGCGCTGAAGCCAGTGGCGAAGCGGCAAATAGGCGGCGTCCGTCCAGAATTCTTCGGACGCCACCAAGCGGGCGGCATCGTCCCGCGCCTTCTCCATCCATTCGAAATCGGCCGACAAATCCGCCAGCTTGAAGTCGGGGATGCCGCTCTGCTTCGTCCCGAAAAAATCGCCCGGTCCCCGCAATTCCAGATCGCGGCGCGAGATCTCGAACCCGTCGTTCGTTTCGATCATCGCCTGCATGCGCTCTTTGCCGGTATCGGACTTCGGGTCCGCGATCAGCACGCAGTACGACTGGTGTTCGCCCCGCCCGACCCGGCCGCGCAGTTGGTGCAGCTGCGAGAGGCCGAACCGCTCGGCGTCGTATACGACCATCAGCGTCGCGTTCGGAACGTCCACGCCGACCTCGACGACCGTCGTGGATACGAGCACCTGGTCTTCGTTCGCGGCGAACCGGCGCATCGCCGCATCCTTCTCGCCGGGCGTCATGCGGCCGTGCAGAAGCCCGATGCGAAGCCCCGGCAGCGCCTGCGTCAACTGCATGTGAACGTCGATGGCGTTCTGCACGTCGAGCTTGTCCGACTCCTCGATAAGCGGACAGATGACATACGCCTGCCGCCCCGCGGCCGTCTCCCGGCGAATGAAGCCGATGACGCGATCCAGCATGTCGGGCTTGACCCAGTACGTCTTGACCGGCTTGCGTCCCCGGGGCAGCTCGTCCAGCGTGGAGACGTCCAGATCGCCGAAGGCGGTGATCGCAAGCGTGCGGGGGATCGGCGTCGCCGTCATCATCAGAATGTCCGGTGCGCCGCCTTTGCGTCTCAGCGTGCTGCGCTGCTCGACGCCGAACCGGTGCTGTTCGTCGGTCACCACAAGACCGAGATCGCGGAACGCCACGTCCTCCTGGATGAGCGCGTGCGTGCCGACGACGATATGGACCGATCCGTCCGCGATCTCGGCTTTGATCTCGCGGCGTCGTTTCTCGGTCAGACTGCCCGTCAGCAGGCCGACGCGCAAGCCGTGCGGAGCAAGCAGCTTCTCCAGCGAACGGACGTGCTGCTCCGCCAATATCTCGGTCGGCGCCATCAGCGCCCCCTGCCTGCCCGCCAGCGCGACCGCATAAAACGCGATGGCCGCCACAACGGTTTTGCCCGCGCCGACATCCCCTTGCAGCAGACGGTTCATCGCATACGGCTGCTCCAGATCGCGCAAAATTTCCGCAATCACCCGTTTCTGGGCGTTCGTCAGTGCGAACGGAAGCGACCTCACGAACTCCCGCACGCGCTCCCGCTCGAAGACATGGGCCGTGCCTTGCTGGCGGGAGCGCTGGATGGCGCGGTACGCGTGCAGCTTGAGCTGGAAGCGGAACAACTCCTCGTAGACCAGCCTTTGTCTCGCCTCCGCTCCCTTGCGCGTGCCGTCGGGCCGATGCATCGCGCGAACCGCCTCCAGCCTCGGCATCAGATGATGACGCAGGCGGAGCGATTCGGGCAAAAATTCGTCCAGACCGGCCCCGTACCGCTCCAGCGCGGATTCGATCGCTTTGCGCATCCAACGCTGATTCAGACTGCCCGCGACATGATAAACAGGCTGCAGCGTGCCGGCTTGAGAAGGACCCGAATCGGGGAACTCCGTCTCGAACACCGTCAACTGCAGCCTGCGGGCTTCCCATTTGCCGGTCAGCACCAGCTCTGTGCCGGGAATGAGCCTGTCCTTCAGAAAATGCCGGTTAAACCAGACGGCCGTCGCCATCAGCGGCCCGGCCATCACGCGGGCGGTCATCCGCGATTTGTTCCGGCCGGTCATATGCAGCAGAGGAGCGCTGACCAGCTTGACCCGCATCGTCGCTTTTTCGCCGTTTTTGAGCTCCGACGGATCGCGCAGCCGGTAATCCTCGTAGCGGAACGGAAAATGCAGCAGCAAATCCTCCACCGTCTCGATCCCGAGCGCGCGCAAATCCTCCGCGCGCTGGGGACCGATTCCTTTGAGGCTGGCGACCTTGACGGCAGACGCTTCCGGAACCGCCATCTCACATCTTCTCCAGGAATACCGCTATCGTTCCGGGGCCCGTGTAGGTGCCGATCACCGGACCGATTTTAACGGTTGCGTTGAATTGCGCGGACGGGAACCGTTCCTTCAGCATCGCTTCCATCTCGGCGGCCTGCTCGGGCGCGGCCCCGTGGCCGACGAACAGCTTCATCCGGTCGCTTCCGCCATGGCGCGTGATTTCTTGCTCGGCCAATTCGAGCACCCGGGCGACCGCCTTTTTGTAGCTGCGCGCCTTGTCCACCGTCGAGACCGTTCCGTTCTCGTCCAGGGTCAGGATCGGCTTGATGTTCAGAAGCGAGCCGATCAGTGCGGACGCTTTGCCGATCCGGCCGCCCTTGTGCAAGTATTCCAGCGTATCGACGAGAAAATAAATCCGCTGATTCTCGCGAAGCCGCTTCACCAGCTCCACGACTTCCTCCAGGCTCGCTCCCGCCTCCGCCGCTTTGGCGGCCTCGACGGCAAGAACGCCGATTCCGTAGGAGGCGGAGCAGGAATCGATCGTTTCGATGACGCCCGGCTCCTCCATCAGCGATTTGGCCATGACGGCGGATTGATACGTTCCGCTCAGCACCGCGGCGAGATGGATCGAGACGATCTGCGCCCCCGGCGTTTCCTCCCGGATTCGCTCGTATTCGCGGACGAATTCCGCCGGCGACGGCTGCGACGTCGTCGGCAGCTCGGGCGCCGCCGCCAGCTTTTCGTAAAACATGTCGGGATAGATCGTAACGCTGTCTTCGTACGATTCCTGGCCGAAATTCACTTTCAGCGGCACCATGCCGATGCGGTAACGCTCGCGGATGTCCGCCGGTATATCGGCCGTACTGTCTACAACGATTCGAACTTGTGCCATGTCGGCGATTCCGCTCCTTCGCGGCCGGCTTCACGCGGCCGTATTTTATTCTGCGGCGAACAAATACGGGTACAGAGGCTGTCCCCCGTCATGCAGCTCGAGCTCGACGTCCGGATGCTCCTCCGTGATCGCCGCGATCAGCCTCTCCGTCGTCGCCGGATCAGCATCCTCGCCCGTCAGGACGGTCAAAATCTCCCGGTCGTCGTCGAGCATGCGGCTTACAAGCTTCAGGCAGCAGACGATCAGATCGTCCTCGGCGGCGACCAGCTTGGAATCGGCGATGCCGATATACGCGCCCTCGCGTACCGTCAGTCCGTCCAGCTCCGTGTCCCGGACCGCTTTCGTCACCTGGCCCGACCGCACGCCGGCGGCCGCGCGCGCCATCTCTTCGGCGTTGAACTCCGCCGATTCCTCCGGGTTGAAGACGACGAGCGCCGCCATCCCCTGCGGTATCGTCCTGGTCGGCACGACCACCAGACGCTGGTCGTCCAGCAGCTCGGCCGCTTGCCGGGCGGCCATGATGATATTCGAATTGTTCGGCAGCACGAATACGGTCTCGGCTCCCGTCTTCCTGGCGGCTTGCACGATATCTTCCGTGCTCGGATTCATCGTCTGCCCGCCGGACAGCACCACGTCGACGCCCACGCTGGAGAAAATATCCTTCAGCCCGCTGCCCACCGATACGGCGACGATCCCGAACCGTTTGCGAGCCGCCTGCGGCGCCGTGTCCGGCTGCGCGGCCGTGCGGACGGCGGCCGCCGCTTCCCGGTTGGCCTCGTCCAGCAGATGCGTATGCTGCAGCCTCATGTTTTCGATCTTGATCCGGTCCAGCGCGCCGTACTCCAGGCCCAGGCTCAGAACTTTGCCCGGCTCCTCCGCGTGCACGTGGACTTTGACGAATTCCTCGTCGGCCACCACCAGCAGCGAATCGCCGAATTCCGACAGCCGGCTGCGGAATTCGGCTTCGCGGAACGGACGCCGGTTGCCCGGCGCGCCCGGCACGGGGGTCAGCCGAACCATAAATTCGGTGCAATAGCCGAACTTGATCTCCTCCGTCGCCAGATGGGCCTGGGCCGGGGCGTGTCCGCCGGCATCGGCGGACGCGGGCGCCTCGTCGGCAACGACGTATGCTTCCATCGGCGGCGCCGTCCATTCGCCCGCGTCCGTCAACGTCTCCTGGAACGCCTCATAGAGGATCACGAGTCCCCTGCCGCCGGCATCGACAACGCCGACCTGCTTCAGCACGGGCAGCAAATCCGGCGTTCTGGAAAGCGCTTCCCGAGCCTTCGACACGACCTCCTGAAAAAACTCTCCAAGATCTGGTTTCCATCTCGCGGACGACACCGCATGTTTGGCCGTCTCCCGGGCGACGGTCAAAATCGTGCCCTCCACCGGTTTCATCACCGCCTTGTAGGCCGTGTCGACCCCTTGCTGAAGCGCCGCGGCCAACTGCTGGGCGTTCGCTTCGGCCAGCTCGGCCACGGCTTTGGAGAAGCCGCGGAACAACTGCGACAGAATTACCCCGGAATTGCCGCGGGCGCCAAGCATCAAGCCCTTGGCCAGCGCCTCGGCGCATTTGCCCAGATGCTCGGACGAGCGTTTCTTCAGCTCCTCCACGCCCGAATTCCAGGTCATGTTCATGTTCGTGCCGGTGTCCCCGTCCGGTACGGGAAAGACATTCAAGGCATTGACTTCCTTCACGCGAGAGGTCAAAGCTGAAGATGCCCTGAGCACCATCTGGATGAAATCGGTTCCGGAGATCAAACGCTTGCTCAACAGATAACTTCCCCTTCCTGTTGTTGTGAGGCCGTCGGCTATTGGATGTTCCGCACGCCTTGCACGTAGATGTTCACTTGATCGACGCGCAGGCCGATAACGTCGTTCAGTACATATTTCACGCGGGACTGCACGTTGTGGGCGACTTCGGAAATTTTGGTCCCGTATGAGACGATAATATACAAATCGATGTGCAGCCGGTCGTTTACCGTACGCACTTCCACCCCGCGACTGAGATTTTCCCGGCGGAGCAGTTCCGCAATGCCGTCTTTGAGCTGCTTGCGCGAAGCCATTCCCACGAGGCCGTAGCAGTCAAGCGCGGCCGAACCGGCCAGCGTGGCGACCACTTGATCGGACACATGAATGGTTCCGGATTCATTGACGTATTGGATCGACATTGGCGTCCACTCCTTGTTCTCGTCAAATCGCTCAAACTGCTTCTATTGTACTATATTCCCTCCTGCATGAAAAGACGGCCGATTGCAGGCCGTTGACGATGAATTCGCTGATATGCTATCATTAGAAAGTATGCTTGGAAAGGTTTACTCACGCACTCGATAGGAGGTGTACCGCATGTCCCGCAAATGCTTTATTACCGGCAAAAAACCCGGTTCCGGAAATCACGTTTCTCACGCCAACAACCGCAATCGCCGCACGTGGGGCGTAAATGTGCAAAAAGTTCGCATTCTGGTGGACGGCAAACCGAAGCGCGTTTACGTCAGCACGAAAGCGCTGAAAGCCGGTCTCGTTACCCGCGTGTAAGCAAGGAGAAACGGCACCGCTGTCCGACAAAGGCGCGGATGCCGCTTGCGATCCTTATACAACCCGTTTATGAAGAAAAAGCACCTCCATTCGGGTGCTTTTTTGTTTGGTCGGAAACCGCGCGCCCGATCCTCGGGCCACATGGATTCGCGGCTCTCTGCCGGCTGCCGGAAGCCGATTCGCGGCTGCGGAATCCGTCGCTGGAGATCCCCGCCGGTACGCTCTCTTTGGCTGATCGCGGCCTTGCCGGCGCCGTTCGCGAACAGTCCGGACGACGCCCCGGGATTCCCGCCGACGCCGCCGCCCCGTTATGAGTTTTGCCGATGGCCGGGCGCTCAGTTTTTGCTGAACGAATTCAGGATGGCTTTAACGAAGCCGCCCAGAAACTTGGGAAGCTTGATCGTGTAAAATTTCACCCTTATCCCTCCTTCAGGTTGGCGCTAAGCGTTGCCGGCTGAGACGCGAATCGGCGGATGCCGGCGCAGGGTGGCCGCTGGCATCCTGACATGGCCGGGCGGCCGCAACGGTCGCCGCGTGCGTTTATCCAGCCTCGTTATCTTATGTTTATTCGGCCAGACCTCGCTTTATGTTCGCCATCCCCGATGCGTCGGCGGCGGTTCGGAACCGGATTTCAATAAAACGGCAAAAGGGGCTGTCCCAAAAGCCCTTCTGAAGCTGAAATGAAAAGCTGAAATGAAGCCGAAATAGCCAAACGGGACGAAGCAGAGGCATTTCCTGCTTCGTCCCGTTTGCGTTTTTGGTCTATAGCTCCTTTCTTAAGCAGTTTTATGGGCAAGGCAAAGCCAGCCGACCTCGAGGCTTACCTTGTCCAAGCCTCGAAGCAGAAAGCGCCGGAATCCCCGGTTGTTTTTCACTTGGCCGAATACACTCTCCGGCTCGATCATGCGGCGGACGGACAGCCTGTAACGTCCTCGCTCTGCAGACGCTCCCGCATTTCCTTCTTTTGTCGCCAGTACGTCAGGCTTACGGATATCTCTCGGTTGCCTTTGGCTTTGGTGCATGCCGCTTTAAGCGGACAGCCTTCGCAGTTTGCGCTCCGGTAATGGCGCGTCCGTATTTCGTAGCCGCTCTCCGTCGTCGTTTTACTTTCGTAATGGAACGTGAGTTTCTGCCCGGCTGCGCAAGTCCAACTGTCTTCCTCTTCGTTGTAGCTCCAGTTGTAGCTCCAGTTGTCGCTCCTGCCGATGTCTTTTTTCCAGGCCCTGCTCTTTTCTTTGTGGTAGGTGCCGTATTTGACGAGCGCGTGGATGTGCTCCTCTTCCAGATAGGCGTAGTTCTCCTCGCTTCCATAGCCTGCGTCCGCAATGACGGTCCCCGGCAGCTTCCCCAGCTTTTCTTTGACCTTCTCCAGATGCGGTTTTAGACATCTCGTGTCTGTCGGCCGCTGATGGACGCTGTAGCCGAGCACGAACTGGTTTTCCGTTCCGATCTGCACGTTGTAGCCCGGCTTCAGTTGGCCGTTTCGCATATGATCTTCTTTCATCCGCATAAACGTCGCATCCGGATCGGTCTTGCTGAAGCTGTTCCGTTCACCAAAAAGCGTTTCTTGATGCTCGTATTTTTGCAGACGCGGCAACAAGTCTTTCCGCGGCAAACGAACCGCTTTCTTGAGCGGCTTGTCTTTGGGCTTCTCCTGCAGTTTTTCCTCCAGTCGCTGAACGGCCTGCTCCAGCCGGTCAGCCGTGAGCTCCGACGACTCGCCAAGCTCCAGCAGATCCGCTCCGTCGTGCTCGGCATCCTCTTGCCGTCGGCCGGCGAGCCACATGAACATGATGTTTTCGCGGACGGCTTTGGCGATCTGGCGAGAAGAATAGAGGCGCTGTGTGTAGGCGTAGATGATGACTTTGGTCAGCATTTTGGGGTGATAACTATGCCGGCCGCCGCCGGGATAGGCGGCGTCGAACAAGGTGTCGCTCAGACGTTCACCGCGTGATTCACCACGCGTACGAGATGGTTTTCAGGAATATCCGTCTCCAAATCCATTGGCAAACAAAGCTGATCCATGTCATATTCAATGTACAAAGAAACCGTTCCTTTCGTAGATGGTTGGATGGCACCTCCATTTTACCAAAGAACGTTTTTTTTGTTTTACAAAAACAAAAACAGGGCTGCCCCTCAGGTCATTTTCATGACCCTTTTGGGACAGCCCTCAAGCCGGTATGCCGGGTTATGGCCCGCCCGTCTCCGTAAAAGCCGGATCGAGCGGCCAGCCATACGCGAGCGCAAGCATCGAATACATCAGAGAAAAAATAAAACTGAACACGATGGCGGTCAAAACAAAGCCTATTCGGATTCCCAGCCCGTCATGGGACCGGAAAAAGCGGATAGCGATGACCAGAGCCAGCAGCGAAAACGCGTATTTGAATAAGCCGCCGCCGGCGTTATGCGTGAACGCGGCGAGAGAGACCCCCGCCAGGACGGCATATCCGCCCGCCTTCAAAATGCCCGTCATCGCGTTGCCCCCCGTCTGATGTCCGCGATCGCTGCGGCGCGGTCTTTGTGGCCGAAGACGGCGTTGCCCGCCACCAGGACGTCCGCGCCCGCCTCGGCGACAAGCCGGGCGGTCTCGGCGTTGATGCCGCCGTCGACCTCGATCAGCACGTCCGGGCGTCCCGCCGCGTCGAGCCGGGCGCGCAGCTCGCGGATTTTGGGCAGCACGGCCGGAATAAACGACTGACCGCCGAATCCGGGATTCACCGTCATCAGCAGCACCAGGTCGACTTCCTCCAACACATGCTCGATAAGCGCCAATGGCGAAGCGGGGTTCAGGACGACCCCCGGACGTACGCCCAACTGGCGAATCCGCGTCAACGTCCGGTGAAGATGGGGACACGTCTCGGCATGGACCGAGATCCAGTCCGCGCCGGCGTTGACGCAGTCCTCCAGCAAAGCGTCCGGCCGTTCCACCATCAGATGGACGTCCAGCGGCAGCTTCGTCACGGGCCGGATCGCCGCCAGCACCGGCGGTCCGAACGTCAGATTCGGGACAAAATGGCCGTCCATCACATCCACATGAATCCAATCGGCGCCCCCCGACTCCGCATCGCGGATTTCTTCGCCCAGACGGGCGAAGTCCGCGGACAGAATCGACGGCGCCACTATAGGCTTCCGTTTCAAATCAGTACCTCCGTCTGCGTTCTTTCATCTCTTCGAGGAAGCTCAGGTAATGGCGGTAACGGCTCTCCGCGGCCGTCCCTTCCTCCACGGCTTGCCGGACGGCGCAGCCGGGTTCTTTGCTGTGCAGGCAGCCCCGGAAGCGGCAGCCTGCCGACAGTCCCCTGAACTCGCGGAACATCGCTCCGAGATCTTCCGGCTCCAGCGACAAAAAATCGAGTTGGCTGAACCCGGGCGTATCCGCGACGTAACCGCCCCCCGGCAATTGCACCAGCTCGACGTGCCGGGTCGTGTGGCGGCCGCGTCCGAGCCGATGGCTGATCTCGCTCGTCTCCAGCGTGAGGCCCGGCACGATCGCATTCAGCAGCGAAGACTTGCCGACGCCGGATTGCCCGGAGAATACGGCGATCGATCCGGCCAGCCGCTTGCGGACGCGTTCGACGCCGTCGCCGCCCTCCCGGGCGCTGAGCGGAATCACCTCGTAGCCGATCGATTCGTACAGCCGCCGCGCCTGCTCGATCTCTTCCGGCAAGCGGTCCGCTTGCCGCACCAGATCAATCTTCGACAGGACGATGACCGTATCCAGTCCCGCTTGCTCGGTATGCACGAGGAACTTGTCCAAAAGCTGCAAATTCAGATCCGGTTCCGCGACCGAAAACACGAGCACCGCCAAATCGATGTTGGCGACCGGCGGGCGGATCAGCTCCGTCCGCCGGGGATGCAGGGTTACCACCGTTCCTTCGCCGTTCTCCGTCAACTCGAAGTCGACGCGGTCGCCGACAAGCGGGGATTCCCCTCTTTTCTTGAAAATTCCCCTGGCCCTGCATTGCACGATATCCGTGCCCTCGTCCGGCCGCACGTAATAATATCCGCTGAGCGCTTTGACGATTAATCCTTGCGGCATGTCATCGTGCTCCTTCCGGAGACGCGCTCGGCGTCGCCTTGGGCGAACCCGGCGGAACGGAGCCTTGATTCGTCTGGTCCGCCGGCTGCGCGTTGGCCGCGCGGTCGCCGGTCAAATCCGAGTACGTCTTGGTGATGCGGCTGACGACGTTGCCGTCGAGAAGCACTTCGATCACGGCCGGCTTGTCGCGGGTGACGGTGACCGGAACGGTAACCGCGATCGGCTTGTCGATCGTGCGTTTGCCCCATTCGGTCATCGATTCGTGCTGCGCGTCCGAATACCGGATCGTCACTTCCGATTTTTGCCCTTCCTTCAGCGGATTGATTTGAATCTGAATATCGCCCTGGGCCGCGTCGGCGGGAGCGCCGGCGCTGACGAGCAGCAGCGTGACGGATTGTCCCGGCTTCACCTGCTCGCCGGCTCTCGGCTCCTGCTTCCAGATTTGGCCTTTCGGCACCGTCAAGCTCGGCGCTTCCTCGACCGCGTCATGCGGCAGCACCAGTTTGTGCTGCTGCAGGATCACGTTGGCCTGATCGAGCGTCCTGCCGGACAGATCGGGCATTGTGATTTTTTCGGGCCCCTTGCTCACCTTCAGCTTGATGAGAAGCGATTTGTCCTCGGGATCGTACATCTCTCCCGCCTTCGGCGTCTGTTCGACCACGACGCCTTCGGGTTTGTCGGAGAACACGTCCTCCGTCTTCACGTTTTCCTTCGACAGCCCCGCCGTCGGCAGATCGACGTTCAGCACGTCTTCCAGCTTGTGGCCGACGAGGTCCGGAATTTCCTGCAGCTCGCTCCCCGTGCTGACGTACAGCGTCACCGTGCTATTGATGTTGACGAGCATCGGACCCGGCTTCTGGTCGAATACCCGGCCCTTCTCCATCTCCTTGTGCGGCTCCTCCTTGATCACCGGAATAAGGTCGGCATCCCGGATCGCCTGCTCCGCGTCGGCCTGCAGCATGCCGATGACGGACGGCACCTGCCTCTCCTCGGGGGTGAGCCGGTCGAGCAGCGTCTGCATGCCCCACCAGAGAAGTCCCAGCAGCCCGACGACAAACACGAGCCACAGGATCGGCTTCATCCATCTCGGCATGGACGATTCGCCGCGTTCCGGCCTCCGCTCCTGCTCTTTCCGCTCGCCGGCTTCGGCCGCGCCGCGAATGGCCGGCATGATCCGGGTTTGCTCGTCGTCGCCGTCCCCGGTCTCCGGATCGTAGGCGTACACCGGCGAGAAGCTGAGCTTGGGCTCGTTGCGCCGTTCCGGCGTCAGGCACACTTCCAGATCGTCGAGCATTTGCCGGGCGCTCCGGTACCGCTCCTCCTGGCTCTTGCGCATCGACCGCAAAATAATGTTCTCGACGCTCTGCGGGATAAGCGGGTTCAGCGTCCTCGGGTCCTCGACGTTTTCCTGCAGATGCTTGAGCGCGACGCTGATCGGACTTTCGCCGCTGAACGGGAGGCTGCCCGTCAGCATCTGATACATGACGATGCCGAGCGAGTAAATGTCCGACTGCGCGCCCGCGGCCACGCCTTTGGCATGCTCCGGGGAGAAATAATGAACGGAACCGACAACCGATCCGGTCTGCGTAAGCTGGCTCGAATCGGCCGCTTTGGCGATCCCGAAATCGGTGACTTTGACGCGGCCGTTGCGGCCGATCAGGATGTTGTGGGGCTTGATGTCCCGGTGAATGATTCCGTTGGTGTGCGCATGGTCGAGCGCGTCGCAAATCTGGGAGGCGATATGGACCGCTTCTTCGACCGGCAGCGGGGCGCGTTCCTTGATCAGCGCGTTTAACGTCGTGCCTTCGACGTACTCCATCACGATGTAATGCACTTCGCCCTGCTGGCCGACGTCGTAGATGCTGACGACATTCGGATGGGACAGGGAAGCAGCGGATTGCGCTTCGCGGCGGAAGCGCTGGATGAATTCCTCGTCGTGCACGTATTGCTGGCGGAGAACTTTGACCGCGACGTAACGGTTCAGCAGCCGGTCTTGCGCTTTGTAGACGACGGCCATGCCGCCGCCGCCGACCCGTTCCAGCAGTTGGTAGCGTCCGCCCAGGATCTCATCCGTCATGGCGCTCCCCCTTCCTGCGTCGGTTGAACCTCGTCGCGTCCCTGGTTATCTTCGTTGGCGAGCAGCACGACCGTAATGTTGTCCTCGCCGCCCGCGTCCAGCGCGCTTTGGACGAGCCGGTCCGCCTTCGCCTCCAGGTCGTCCGAGCTGGCCAGAATGCCCAGAAGCTCCTCGCCGCTCACCAGCCCGCTCAGTCCGTCGCTGCACAGCATCAAAATGTCGCGAGGCCCCCACTCGACGCGTTCGATATCGACTTCGACCTGCGGGTCCGTGCCCAGCGCCCGCGTCAGCACGTTGCGCCGGGGATGCGTCGCCGCTTCTTCCTCCGTGATCTGGCCGCTGCGAAGCAGCTCGTTCACGAGCGAATGGTCTTCCGTCAACTGGATGAGTCCTCCGTCCGCCGCCCGGTACAAATACGCGCGGCTGTCGCCGATATGCCCGATCGTCGCTTCCCGGACGGACGCGATCGCCGCGACGACGGTCGTGCCCATGCCGTAGTAGGAAGCCTGGCTGTTCGAGAACGCGTACACGTCGTCGTTCGCCTTGCGAATCGCTTCCAGCAGCACCTTCTCGAGCGAATTCCCGGGCAATTCATGCCGTCTCCGGGACAGTTCGCCGCAGATAATATCCGCAGCCATCCGGCTGGCCACGTCGCCCGCCTGATGCCCCCCCATGCCGTCGGCGACAAGCGCCAGCGCATACCCGTTCAGTTCGGGGAGGACGGCGGAGCGGTCTTCGTTGATTTTGCGGATCTTGCCGATATCGGTTCGGTTCGCGATTTTCAAACGAGCGTTCACCTCGCTTTGGCATCCATGTGTTTCGCCCGAAGCTGGCCGCACGCGGCTGCGATGTCGCTGCCTTGCTCCCGCCGAATCGTAACGTTGACGTTATATTTCTGGAGCGTGCGCTGGAACTCGAAAATTTCGTCGCGCGGCGTGCGCGTGTAGTTGCGCTCCATGACGAAGTTGACGGGAATCAGATTGACGTGAACAAGCGGCAGCGGCAGGTTCTCGGAGAGCACCTTCGCCAGCTCCTCGGCATGCTCGACGCGGTCGTTTTTGCCGCCGATCAGGGCATACTCGAATGTCAGCCTGCGGCCGGTCTTCTCCACGTAATATTTGCAGGCCTGAATCAGATCGGCAAACGGAAACCGGCGGTTGACCGGCATCAGCTTGGAGCGGAGCTCGTCGTTCGGAGCGTGGATCGAGATTGCGAGATTGATCTGCGTGTTCTCGTCCGCGAACCGGTAAATGTTCGGCACGATCCCGCTCGTCGAGACGGTGATGTGACGCTGGCCGATGTTCAGGCCCTTGTCGTGGTTCACAATCCGCAGAAACTTCATCGTCGCGTCGTAGTTCTCGAACGGCTCGCCGATGCCCATGACGACGATGCTGCTGATGCGCTGTCCGGAAGCGTCCAGCGCTTTTTGCGCTTTTACGACCTGGGCGACGATCTCGCCCGGCGCCAAATCGCGTTTCAGCCCGCCCAGCGTCGAAGCGCAGAACGTGCAGCCGACGCGGCAGCCGACCTGCGTCGTGACGCACACGCTGTTGCCGTAATTGTGCTTCATGATGACCGTCTCGATGGCGTTGCCGTCGGACAGCCCGAACAAAAACTTGACCGTGCCGTCCTTCGATTCCTGACGGGCCAGCTCCTCCAGCGCGACGAAGCGGAACTGCTCCTGCAGCTTCGCCCGCAGCGACTTGGGCAGGTTGGTCATCTCCTCGAAGCTCATGGCCCGCTTCACATACAGCCAATCGAAAATTTGGCCGGCGCGGAAGGCGGGTTCTCCCTGGGCCTTGACCCATTGCTGCCAGTCTTCAAGCGTATAGTCGTAAACGATAGGTAACATATGCGAGTCTATGCCTTTCTTCCCATTCAGCCCGCGGGTCGGCCAGTCGGCGCGGCGGCGGGCCCGGACGTTTTCCTCTCATTGTATCACAGAGCAGGCCCCTTCTGCATGCGGGCGATAAAAAAACCGTCCGTTCCATACATATGCGGCAAAATCGACACCGTGCCGGAGCCGCCGTCAAGGCCGGGCGGAAGCGAATCCGCCGGGAACGGCGACAGCCGGTATTGCGGATGCCGCTGCAGGAACGCCCTCACCTGAAGCTCGTTCTCCTCCGGCTCCGTCGTGCAGGTGCTGTAGACGAGCAGTCCGCCCGGGGCGACGAGCCCCGCCACCGAATCCAGCAGCTCCTTCTGCAATCCGGTCAGGGAGCGGATTTCGTCCGGGGTTTTGCGCCAGCGCGCGTCGGGTTTGCGGCGCAGCACCCCAAGCCCGCTGCACGGCGCGTCCAGCAGGACGCGGTCGAAGCTCTCCGGCCCGAACCGCCCGGACAGCTCGCGCGCGTCGGACAACACCGGACGCAAGCTGGACAGCCCGAGCCGTTCGGCATGCGCTTGCAGCAGCGCCACCTTGTGCTCGTGCACGTCGCAGGCCCACACCGCGCCGCGGTCTCCCATCCGTTCGGCGAGATGGGAGGCTTTGCCTCCGGGCGCCGCGCAAGCGTCCAGCACGTTCATGCCGGGCTCCGGCGCGACCGCTTCGGCTACGAGCATGGAGCTCTCGTCCTGCACGCTCAAGCGGCCGGACGCGTACCAGTCGGTCAGCGCGAGATTGCCCCCGCCCGCGACGACGATCCCGTCCCGCGACACCTCGGACGGCGCGGCGTCCCGGCCGCCGGCGCGAAGCTCGTCCAGCAGGCTCTCGCGCGTGCCCCGCAGCCGGTTGACGCGGGCGCTGATGCGCGGGGGCTCGTTGTTCGCCCGGCACATCGCCTCCGCCGTCGCTTCGCCGAACGCGCCGATCCACCGTTCGACCAGCCAGCGGGGATGGGACTCGGCCAGCGAGATGCGCTCCGCGGCCGGCAATCCCTCGGGCAGCTTCAGCTTGTCCCGCTCCCGCAGCATCGTCCGGAGCGTGCCGTTCACCACGCCCGCGATGCCCGCATGCCCGCGGCGCTTGGCGATCGCAACCGCCTCGCTTACGGCGGCGTGCTCCGGAATGCGCGGCATGTACAGCAGTTGATACAGGCTCAGCCGCAGCAGCGCCCGAACCCAGGGCTCCAGCTTGGCGATTCCTTTCTTGACGTAGCGGTCCAGGAAGTAGTCCAGCGTCAGCAAACGCTGGATCGTGCCGTAGGTCAGCTCCGTCGCCAGCGCCGCTTCCTGCGGAGCGGGCTTCAAAGAACGCAGCCGTTCGTTCAGCAGCAGATTGCTGTAGGCGCCTTCCGTCTCCACGCGGGTCAAAATATCCAGGGCGATCTCCCGCGCCGTCAACATGCGGGCGCGAGGCGGACGAGCGCGGCCGGTCATGACGGACGCTCCCCGAGCCGGTCGCCCGGCGCCATCTGGCCGCCGCGGGAAAATTCCGCCGCGTTCATCGCCCGCTTGCCCGACGGTTGCAGCTCGGTGATGCGCAGCACGCCGTCGCCGGTTGCCACGTCGATCCCCGCTTCCGTAACGGCGAGCACTTCGCCGGGCTTCGCTTCCGCAGGCAGCGCGCGGTCGGCAAGAGTCGACGCCCATATTTTCAGAACATGGCCCTTCCAGTACGTAAACGCGCCCGGGAACGGATTCAGCCCCCGGACCCGGTTGAACAACTGGACCGCCGGGCGGGTCCAATCCAGCTCTTCGTCGGCCCGCGTAATGTTCGGCGCGTAGGTCGCTTCCTCCTCCCGCTGCGGCACCGCTTCGATCTGGCCGCTCAGCAGTCCGGGAAGCGTGCGCCGCAGCAGCTCCGCCCCTTCACGGGCGAGCTTCTCGAACATCGTGCCCGTCGTGTCCTCAAGCCCGATCGGCACCTCGACGCGGGAGATCATATCCCCCGTGTCGAGACCTTCGGCCATGTACATGATCGTGACACCCGTGACGGGATCGCCGTTCATGACCGCATAATGGATCGGCGCGCCGCCCCGGTAGCGGGGAAGCAGCGACGCATGCACGTTAATGCAGCCGTGCTTCGGCAACGTCAGGATCGATTTGGGCAAAATTTGCCCGTAGGCGGCCGTCACGATCAGATCGGGCTTCATCTCCCGCACCCGCTCGACCGCCTCGGGCGTCCGCAGACGTTCCGGCTGGAACACGTCCAGCCCGTGCTTCAGCGCCTCGACTTTGACCGGCGGCGGCGTCAGCTCGCGCTTGCGGCCGCGGGGGCGGTCGGGCTGCGTCACGACGCCGACAACTTCATACCCTTCTTCCAGCAACACCTTCAGGGACGGTACGGAAAAATCGATCGTCCCCATAAACACGACCCGAATCGGCATCCGCTCAATCCTCGACTTCCTCGCCGCGCTCGGGCCGGTATACCCGAACGGCTATGTCCGTGAACAAAATGCCGTTCAAATGGTCGATCTCATGCTGGAAAATTCGCGCGAGATAATCCGTCGCCACCATCTCGACGGGATGGCCGTGGCGGTCCTGCCCTTTCACGACGATGCGGGTGTACCGCTTCACGTCGCCCTGCAGCCCGGGAATGCTGAGGCATCCCTCCGGACCGATCTCCTCGCCCGATTTCTCGACGATCTCCGGGTTGACCATCTCGATCAGGCCGGTCTCGTCGTCGCCCGGATCGAGCACGATCACGCGCTTGGAGACGCCGACCTGCGGCGCCGCCAGACCGACGCCGGGCGCGTCGTACATCGTCTCCGCCATATCGTCGAGCAGCTTGTGCAGATTGGCGTTGAATTTCGTTACCGTTTGAGCCGGTTCGCGCAAAACCGGGTCCGGGTCCTTGACGATCATGCGAATAGCCATAGGGCATACCTCTTTTCATGGGATTTGTCATTTATAATAGCGTATGCGGATTCATGTCGACGGCGATTTGCGGTTTTTCCCGGCGGATCGTCTCCTCCAGATCGTTCAGCGCGCCGGCGATCCAGGAGGAAACCGGCAATCCGGCGGCGAATTTCAGCAAAATCTGGAATCGGTACCGGTCCTTGATGCGGGGAATCGGGGACGCGACCGGGCCCATCAGCTCCAGCGGGGCGGCTCCGGCCCGTTCCCGGATCAACGCCGCCAGCCGTTCCCCGATCCGCAGCAGCGTCGCCGGCGTTTCATGGGACATACTCACAAGCGCGAGCTTCGCGTACGGGGGGTAGCGGTTCAGCCGGCGCGACTGCAACTCCTGCGCCGCGAATCCTTCGTAGTCGTGCATCGCCGCCGCCCGAACGGCGTAGTGCTCCGGCGTATACGTCTGAATGATCACTTCGCCGGGCCATTCGTGCCGGCCGGCGCGTCCGGCGACCTGAGTCAGCAGTTGAAACGAACGTTCGGCGGACCGGAAATCGGGGATATTGAGCATCGTGTCCGCGGTCACGACGCCGACCAGCGTCACTTTGGGAAAATCGAGCCCTTTCGCCACCATCTGCGTCCCGAGCAGCACGTCGGCCTTTTCCGACTTGAACGCGTCGAGCAGCCGCTCGTGCGCGCCCTTTTCGCCAGTCGTGTCGACGTCCATACGGATCACCCGGATGCCGGGAAACGCCCGTCCGAGCTCTTCCTCCACCCGCTGCGTTCCCGTCCCGAAATGGCGGATGTGCGAGCTGCCGCAATCCGGGCATTCGAGGGGAAGCCGCTCGGCGTGGCCGCAATAGTGGCAGCGCAAGGCGGAAGCCCGCTGGTGGTACGTCAGCGAGATGTCGCAATGCGGACACCCCGCCACATATCCGCAGGACCGGCACATGACAAACGTCGCGTACCCCCGCCGGTTCAGAAAAAGCACCGCCTGCTCGCGCCGTTCCAGCCGGGCGGCGATCGCATCGCGCAGCCGGTTGCTGAACATCGACCGGTTGCCGCTGCGAAGCTCCTCCCGCAGATCGACGATATGCACCGGAGGCAGCGGGCGGCCGTTCACCCGGGTCGGCATCCGCAGCAGCCGGACGGACGGTCTCCGGCCGTCCCTGGGCGACGCCGCGAAGTACGTCTCCATCGACGGAGTCGCCGACCCCAGCACGAGCGGAGCCCCGTGCTGCCGGCACCGCCAAGCGGCGATCTCGGCCGCGTGGTATTTCGGACTTTCGTCCTGCTTGTACGAAGCCTCGTGCTCCTCATCTATAATAACCAGCCCCAGATTGGTGAACGGCGCGAACACGGCCGACCGCGCGCCGACGGCGACGCACGCCTCGCCGCGCGCGATCTTGCGCCATTCGTCGTAGCGTTCCCCTTGCGACAGCCGGCTGTGCAGCACCGCGACGCGGGCGCCGAACCGGCCCTTGAACCGTTCCACCATCTGCGGCGTCAGCGCGATCTCCGGAACAAGCACGATCGCTTCCCGCCCCATGTCGAGGCAAGCCGCGATCGCTTGCAGATACACTTCCGTCTTGCCGCTGCCGGTGACGCCGTGGAGCAGGAACCGCTCCGGCGTCCGGCCGCGGACCGCGCCTTCGATCGCGCCGAGCGCCGCCGCCTGCTCCTCCGTGAGCGGCAGCGGAGCGGTCGGCGCGAACGTCCTTGACGCGTACGGGTCGCGGTACACCTCGCGCTCCTCCAGATCCAGCCAGCCTTTGGCGGCCAGCGCCCGCACCGTTTGCGGCGACACCTGGAGCGACGCGGCGATGTCGGCCATCGCGACCGGCTCCGGCGTCCGCATAACCGCCTCCAGCACGCGGCGCTGCGACGTCGAGCGCGCCGGCAAGCCCGCCAGGGCGTCCCGCAGCTCCTCCTCGGAGACGCGCCGTCTGACGAACAACTGCTTTTTCGCCTTCAGTTGATCCTTGACTTCCCGGCGTTCCCGCAGCCACCCCCGCCGCAGCAGGTCGCGGAGCGTTTCCGCGGACGCCAGTCCGCGCTCCATGAGCTGCTCGGCCGTTACGCCGCCTCGGCTCCGGGCCAGCGAGAGCACCGCTTCCTGATCGGGCAGCAAGCCGGACGGCGAATCGCCCGGGAAGCCGTCGACCGCGACAAGCACGCGCCGCTCCTTCGCCTTGATCGCGCCCGGCAGCATCGCCGTCAGGCAGCCGATGACCGGGCATACGTACGTTCCGCTCATCCAGAACGCAAGCTCGACCAGCTCCGGCGTCAGCGCCGGCTCCGGGTCCAGAACGCGGGATACCGGCTTCAGCTTGTCGAGCGACTGATCCGTATCGGACCGCAGTTCCGTCACGATGCCTTGCAGCATGCGCGGGCCGAAAGGCACCTCGACCCTGCTGCCGACGCCGATCCAATCGCGCAAATGGGCGGGCACCCGGTAATCGAACGGCCGGTCCGTCTGGCGGGACGGAACGTCGACGATGACTCGAGCGAACATCGTCATTCTCCTCCGTCCGGGCCGGGCGTCCGGTCCGCGCCGTTCCGCGCCGCCGTGCGTTCGGCCACCAGCGCGATCAGGCGCCGGGCCACCTCGTCCTTGCCGAGCAGCGGCCAATCGGCGGCCTTGCCCCGTTCGTCGTACACCCGGACGATATTCGTGTCCGTGCCGAAGCCCGCTCCAGGCACCGTCACGTCGTTCAGCACGATCAGGTCGCTTTTTTTGCGCCGCAGCTTGTCCATGGCGTTTTCTTCCGCGTCATGGGTTTCCGCCGCAAATTGCACGATGTACTGCTTCGTCTTATGCTCGCCGGCCCATGCGACGATATCCGGATTTTTGACCAGCTCCAGCTCCAGCGTATCGCCGTGTTTCTTGATCTTGCGGTCCGCCCGGCGGGCCGGTCTGTAATCGGCGACGGCGGCCGCTTTGACGAGGATGTCCGTCCGGTCCCACAGGGACCGCACCGCCTCGAACATGTCGAGCGCGGATTCGACGCCGATCTTCTCGACTCCCTCCGGCGCTTTCGCGCTCATCCGCCCGTGGATCAGCGTGACCTCGGCGCCCGCCTCCAAAGCCGCGGCCGCGATCGCCGCTCCCATCTTCCCGGAAGAATCGTTGGCCAGATAGCGGACCGGGTCGATCCGTTCCACCGTGCCTCCGGCCGTCACGACCACGCGTTTGCCCGCCAGAGGAAGCGCCGGGCCGTCCGTTCGGCTCTCCTCCCGTTCGTCCGCCCAAAAGCTTCTGACCGCCTCGGCGATCTGCTCGGGTTCGGCGAGCCTGCCTTTGCCCACATAGCCGCAGGCGAGCTGTCCGACGCCGGGCTCGATAAAATACACGCCCCTCCGGCGCAGCGTCTCCATATTGGCCTGAACGGCCGGATGGGCGTACATATGGACGTTCATCGCCGGGCACACCAGCACCGGAGCGGTCGTCGCCAGCAAGGTGGTCGTCAGCATATCGTCGGCGATGCCGTGGGCCATCTTGGCGATCACATTGGCCGTCGCCGGCGCCACCACGACGAGATCGGCGTTGTCCGCGAGATCGATATGGGAGACGACGCCGGGATCGCGCTCGTCGAACGTGTCGGTGTAGACCGGATGCCTCGTCAGCGTCTGGAACGTCAGCGGCGTAATGAATTTGGCGGCTCCTTCCGTCAGGATGACGCGAACTTCGGCTCCTTCCTGGGTCAATCGGCTGCACAGGGCCGCCGCTTTGTAAGCCGCGATTCCGCCCGTTACGCCCAGCAGGATTCGTTTTCCCCGCAGCATCCAGCATCACTCCTCTTTTTAAAAACCTGCTGAAAAAAATAACAACCGCGAACGGTTGTCATCTTTCCTTATTTCGCTGCGGCCGAATCCGACGGAGATCCCTTTTCGACCAAAATGGTACCGTTGTAAATCTCTTCCATCGCAATTCCGACTTGCTTGCTCGATTTGGGCGCCTCGAGTTCGCTCTTCGCGCCTTCGCGCAGCATGCGCGCGCGTTTGGACGCGGCGACGACCAGCGAATATTTGCTGTCCACCTTGTCCAGCAGCTTATCGATCGAAGGGTACAACATCACCCCGTCACTCCTTCCAGCCATTTGTTCAGATACGGCTCCAGCCGTTCCCGCTTGCAATGCTCCGCCGCAATGATCGAGCGGATCCGTTCGCATGCGGATTCGACCTCATCGTTCGTCACGACGTAATGATAATGCCTCATCATCCGCAGCTCCTCGATGGCGACGTTCATCCGTTTTTCGATGACGTCCTCCGTCTCGGTGCCGCGGCCCGTGATCCGCATCTTCAATTCGTCGAGAGAAGGCGGCATCAAAAACACGAATACGCCCTGCGGATATTTATTTTTCACCTGAAGGGCGCCCTGCACTTCAATCTCCAGAATGACGTCGCGGCCCGAAGCGATCATGTCCTCCACGAAGCTGCGGGGGGTGCCGTAAAAATTGCCCACGTACTGCGCCCATTCGAGCAGCTCGTCGTTGTCGATCATGGCTTGGAACTGCTCGCGGGATTTAAAAAAATAATTGATGCCTTCTTGTTCGCCCTGGCGCGGCGCTCTCGTCGTCGCCGATACGGAATAAACCAGATCGGGCGAGATTCGGCGCAGGTGGCTGCAGACCGTCCCCTTGCCGACTCCGGCCGGTCCCGACAATACGATCAGCAGCCCTTTGCGTCCGGGCTCCTGCGGATTATTCGTCATGTTCATCGTCCTTCTGATGGGAGAGGCGGTGCGCGACCGTCTCCGGTTGTACGGCGGACAGGATCACGTGATCGCTGTCCGTTATGATCACGGCGCGAGTGCGGCGGCCGTACGTGGCGTCGATCAGCATATGCCGGTCGCGCGCTTCCTGAATGATACGTTTGATCGGTGCCGACTCAGGACTGACTATCGAGATGATCCGGTTGGCGGATACGATGTTCCCGAAGCCAATATTAATGAGTTTGATGGCCATAAAATGAGGTTCCTCCTACAGTTCGCATCGCGGGCGTCAAGCGCTCCCGCTTGGGGAGGTGAGCGGCCGGCGTCTGTTCCGGGGCGCATCACCATTGTTGCCGCCAGTCGGCGCAGGCATACCCGCGCCTTCCCGCTTCATTCCACGTTCTGGACTTGCTCCCGCATTTTTTCGAGCTCCGCCTTCATCTCGACCACCAGAGCCGATATGCGGGCGTCGCCGGATTTCGAACCGATCGTGTTGGTCTCGCGATGCATCTCCTGCAGCAGGAAGTCAAGCTTCCGGCCGACCGGTTCCTTCGCATCCAGCAGCGTCTTCGCCTGCGCGAAGTGGCTGGACAACCTCGTCAGCTCCTCCGTCACATCGCTCCGGTCCGCGATCAGCGCAACCTCCTGGGCGAGACGGTCCGGATCGATGGCCGAAGCCTCCCCCCATTGCGACAATCGCTGGCGAAGCCTTTCACGGGCCGCTTCCGGCACGGCCGGAGCCAACTCGGCGAGCGCCCGGCCGCACTGGGTCAATCGGTCCAGCCGCGACTGCAGGTCGGTCTTCAGATGCGCGCCCTCGCGCCTCCGCATCTCGACCAGCGCGTCAATCGCCGCGGACAAAACTTCCGTCAACCGGCGCTGCAATTCTTCCCGGTCGACCTGCCGGCCGCGCGCGGGCTCCGTCACGCCGGGAAGCGCCAGCAGGTCGCGGGCGCTCAGCTCCAGGGACATCAGCCCGAACCGCTCGGTCATCTCCCGGGCGATGCGCACGTATTCTTCCGCCCGCTGCCAGTCTACCAAAGGACCGGCCGGACCGTCCTGCCGGTTCAACACGTTTACATAAATATCGATTTTGCCTCGCTTAAGCCGTTCCAACGCGAGACGTCTCAGCGGATCCTCGAGAAACAGCCACTCCCGGGGAAGCTTGACCGACACTTCGCCGTACCGGTGATTGACCGAACGGACTTCCGCCTGAATCACCTGATCGTCCCATTCGATTTCGGCCGCGCCGTAGCCGGTCATACTGAGCATACGCCACACATCCAATCGTTATTTTACTTGATTTGCACAGTGGGTACAAGAGGAACCGACCGTCCGCTCCTTGACGTACCGCGTCAATTCGGCTGTCATCTCGTAGAACATCATCGGCGTCATCAGATAAATGCCGTTGAACTTCTCGACCGCAACATCAAGCAGCTCCTTGGCGATCCGGACGCCTTCGCGCCGGCCTTCCTCGCCCTTGAGTCCGGCCATCCGTTTGCGGACCTCGTCCGGCAGCGAAATGCCGGGAACCTCGTTGTGCAAATATTCGGCGTTGCCCTCGCTGATCAGCGGCATGATGCCGATAAACACGGGAACGCGCAAATGCTTGGTCGCTTCGTGGACCCTCTCGATCATCGCGGCGTCGTAGACGGGCTGCGTCATGATGTAATCGACGCCGCATTCGATTTTTTTCTCCAGCCGCGCGACCGCCTTGTCGATCGCCTTCACGTTCGGGTTAAACGCGCCGCCGACGACGAAGTTGGCTTTCTGCTTCAGCGGTTTGCCCGAAAACGCGACGCCTTCGTTCAACTGCTTGATCATCCGGATCAGATCGAACGAGGTCATGTCGAACACGGAGGTCGCGCCCGGCAGATCGCCGACGCGCGCCGGATCGCCCGTGATCGCCAGCACATGGTCGATGCCCAGCGCATGCAGCCCCATCAGGTGGGATTGCGTGCCGATCAGATTCCGGTCGCGGCAGGCGATATGGATCAGCGGCCGCACGCCCAGCCGATCGTTCACCAGATAGCCGAGCGGAACGTTGCTCATCCGCGTCATCGCAAGCGAATTGTCCGCCATCGTGATGGAGTCCGCCCCCGCATCCCGCAGCGCTTCCGCCCCTCTCATGAACTTCGAGATGTCCAGGTCCCGGGGCGGATCGAGCTCGACGACGACGGTGTGCCGCTGGCGGACCAGATCCACAATCGTCGGGCCGCGCGCGGGCGGCTCCGCTCCCGGGGATTTCGAATCGCGCGGCGAGCGGACGGCGACAAGGGACGGACGGACGGACGTTTCCGCCGCCGCCGCCGCGGCTTCCGGCGTCCAACCCGCCAACGCTCCCGCCATCGCCGCGATATGCTCGGGCGTCGTGCCGCAGCAGCCGCCGATGAGCTTCGCGCCGCGTTCGGCGAAGCGGATCGCGCTGTCGGCGAAGTATTCCGGCGTCGCGCCGTACCGGTAGCTGCCGTCGACATATTCGGCGAAGCCCGCGTTCGGGAACACCGACACCGGCACCGACTCGCGCAGCTCCGGCGGCAGCAGCTCGATCAGGCGCAGCGCCTTGCTCGGTCCGACGCGGCAGTTGAAGCCGATCGCGTCGGCTCCCGCCGCGACCGCCCGGCGCGCCGCTTCGGCGACGGGGAAGCCTTCCGGCGTCGTCGCGTCACCCTCCAGGGCGAACTGCGCGATCACCGCGCGGTCCGTCAGCGAGCGCGCCGTCTCGATCGCGACGAGCAGCTCGTCCAGATCGTAGAACGTCTCCAGAATCAGACCGTCGGCCCCCTCGTCCAACAGCGCCTGCATCTGCTCGCGGAACGCTTCGCGCCATTCCGATTCGGGCAGCCCCTTCGACTTGCCCGCCCGGATCGGTCCGACCGCTCCGACGACATAGGCGTCGTCGCCGGCCGCTTGGCGCGCCAGCCTCACGCCCGCCCGGTTGATCGCCTCCGCCTGCTGCTCCAGGCCGAATCTCTCCAGCTTGAACCGGTTGGCGGAGTAGGTGTTCGTCTCAAGCACGCGCGCGCCCGCCTCGTAATAGCGCCGGTGCACGTCTATGACAACGTCGGGCGAGGTCAGGTTCAGCTCTTCGTAAGAGATGCCGACGGGAAAGCCGAGCTGGTACAAAAACGTGCCGACCGCTCCGTCCCCGAGCAGCGGAACCGGACCTTTCAGCGCTTCTTTCAAATCAGGCTTCATCCGGCAGCACCCCCTTGAACACTTCAACGGCCGGACCGGTCATATACACCCGGTTATCGGCTTCGCTCCACTCGATATCGAGATCGCCCCCCGCCAGCGAGACGGTCGCCCTCCGGTCGGCGAGGCCGTTCAGATGGGCCGCCACAAGCGTGGCGCACGCACCCGTGCCGCAAGCGAGCGTAGGGCCCGCTCCCCGCTCCCAGACGCGCATGTCGAGCCGGGTGCGCGACCTGACGGTCGCGAACTCGACGTTCGTCCGCTTGGGGAATACGGGATGATGCTCCAGCGCCGGGCCGTACGTGCCCAGCTCGAAACCCGGAGCGTCGTCCACGAAAATGACGCAGTGCGGATTGCCCATCGACACCGCCGTGAACCGGAACGTCCGTCCCGCAGCCTCAATCTCGCGGTTCAGGATCGGCTCGCCTTCCAGCGTCGTCGGCACGCGCAAGCCGTCGAGCACCGGCTCGCCCATGTCGACGGTGACGGTTTTCGCCTTGCCGCCTTCCGCCTGAATCCGGACGACCTGCCGGCCGGCGCCCAGCGTCTCCACCGACAGCGTCTCGCCCGGGGCGAGTCCCCGGTCGTACACATATTTGGCCACGCAGCGAATCGCATTGCCGCATTGCTCGGCCTCCGACCCGTCCGCGTTGATGATTCGCATTTGAAAATCGGCGGCCTCGGACGGCAAGATATACACAAGCCCGTCGGCCCCCACGCCGAAATGTCGGTCGCACAGCCGGACCGCCGTCTCGGATGCATTCTCCGGCAGCCTGTCTCTGCCGTAGACAACGATGAAGTCGTTGCCAAGCCCCTGCATTTTGACGAATTCCATGAGGCATTCTCCTCCTCTATCCTATCTACTATATATCAAAATTCGGAACGGGAAAAGAGGAAGCCATCCTATCGGCCGCCCCGGAGGGCGCCGATCCGCCGGATCTGCCCGCGCCGACGGCGGAGAAAGCGTTCGCCGGGCTTCGGTCCCCGCGCGCGCCGGCCCGGCCGCCTCATGCGAAAACGCCCCTCTCCTTCGCGCATTGCGGCGATGAAAAGGGGCGTTTTTCGGCTGCCGGATCCTTATCTCGACGCCGGTTTGATCCGGCGGGAATACCCGCCGCCGATCGGCGAAGACGACTTCCGCTTAGGCTTTTTCGGCGACAGCACGCTGCCGATGCCCATCAGGAACGTCGGGATGCCTGCCGCCGTCAGCACCAGAACCCAATCGGCGGCGCCGAGATCCACCGTTTTGAAGACCGGCTGCAGCGGGTCCCAATACAGCACGGCCAGCATAAGCGCCAGCGAGGACAGCACCGCGAACACAAGCAGCTTGTTCTGCAGCGGATTGCGGTGAAAGACCGACCTGGAGCTGCGGCAGTCGAACACATGGATCAACTGCGCCATCACCAGCGTGGCGAACGCGACGGTCTGCGCGCGCACGAGCTGGCCGGCGTCGTCCGGATTTTGCGCCAGCACGATCCAGAACGCGCCGAGCGTGCACAGGCCGATCAGCAGCCCGCGGCTGATAATTTTCCAGCCCAGCCGCCTGGCGAATATGTTCTCCTTGGCCGGACGCGGCTTTTGCTGCATCAGATCCTTCTCGGCCTGATCGACGCCCAGAGCCATCGCCGGCAGCCCGTCCGTGACGAGATTGACCCACAAAATCTGAATCGGCACGAGCGGCATCGGCAGCCCGACCATCATCGCCAGAAACATCGTCATGATCTCGCCGACGTTCGACGCCAGCAGATAGCGGATAAACTTGCGGATGTTCTCGTAGATGCCGCGGCCTTCCTCGACCGCGAACACGATCGTCGCGAAGTTGTCGTCGCTCAGCACCAGCGACGACGCCTCGCGGGACACGTCCGTGCCCGACTGACCCATCGCGATGCCGATATCGGCGGCTTTGATGGCGGGCGCGTCATTGACGCCGTCCCCGGTCATCGCCACGATATGCCCGCGTCGCTGCAGTGCTTTGACGATGCGCAGCTTGTGCTCAGGCGACACCCGGGCGAACACGGCGACCCGCTCGATTTTGCCGTCCAGCTCGTCTTCCGACAGCGCATCCAACTCCCGCCCGCTCAAGACGAGCGCACCCGCGGGCAGCATCCCGAGCTGCCGGGCGATCGCCTCGGCCGTCGTCTGATGGTCGCCGGTGATCATCACCGTGCGGATGCTCGCTTGCCGGCATTTTTGAATCGCCTCCCGGACCTCCCGCCTCGGCGGATCGATCATTCCGGCCAATCCGGCGAACACCAACGACTGCTCCGCGTCGGCGGTAACGTCCTCGCCCTGCCCGGCCGGCTTCAGATCCCGGTACGCCATGCCGATGACCCGCAGGGCCCCCCGCGCCATTCCTTCGTTGGCGGCCAGCACTTTGGCCTTGAGCGTCGCGGTCAGCGGAATGACTTGCCCTTCCCAGAGGATGTAGGAGCACAGATCGAGCAGCACGTCGGGAGCCCCTTTGGTCATGGCCTGCCGGCCGCCCTGATGCCGGACGACAACCGTCATCCGCTTGCGGTCGGATTCGAACGGAATTTCCCCGGCGCGCTTGTAGGCGGCTTCCAGCGACGATTTGTCCAGACCGCCCTTCGCGGCCAGCGCCAGCAGAGCGCCTTCCGTCGGATCGCCGTCGAGCACCCAGCGCGGACCGTAATCTTCGGCGGCGCCTTTTCCTTTTTTGCCCGGCTTGCGGGCCTCCCCTTCGTCGATCCGCAGCGACGCGTTGTTGCACAGCGCGGCGATCTGCAGCATGCGCTTCAGCGCGCCGTCCCGCTTCGGGTCGACCGGGCGGCCGTTCTCCAGAATGTCTCCCTCCGGGGCATAACCTTCGCCCGTCACCTCGAACAGGCGTCCGCCCGTCCACAGGTGGGTGACGGTCATTTTATTTTGCGTGAGCGTGCCGGTTTTGTCGGAGCAGATCACCGAGGCGCAGCCCAGCGTTTCGACGGACGGCAGCTTGCGCACGATCGCCCGGCGCTTGATCATCCGCTGCACCCCGATGGCCAGCGCGATCGTCACAATCGCGGGCAAACCCTCGGGAATCGCCGCCACGGCCAGGCTGACGCCGGCCAAAAACATCATGTAAGGCTGCTGCCCGTGCCAAATGCCCGCCAGCACGACAACGACGGTCAGCGCCAGCGCGATGTAGATCAAATATTTGCCCAGTTGCTCGAGCCGGTGCTGCAGCGGCGTCTGCTGCTCCTCCGCGCTTTGGATCAAATCCGCGATCTTGCCCATTTCCGTCGCCATTCCCGTGCGCACGACGATGCCGCGGCCGGTTCCGCGCGTCACCATCGTCCCCATAAAGCCGAGGTTGCGCTGGTCCCCGAGCGGCAGTTCGTCCGCGGCGATCGCTTCGGACCGCTTCTCGACCGGCATCGACTCGCCCGTCAGAGCCGATTCTTCGACGTACAGGCTGCTGCAGGACAGCCAGCGCAGATCGGCGGGCACCCGGTCGCCGCTCTCGACCAGCACGATATCGCCCGGCACGAGCCGGTTCGCGGGGATCGTCTTGACGACGCCGCCCCGCAAGACCCGGGCGTTCGGCGCCGACAGTTCCTTCAGCGCGCGGAGCGAGCGCTCCGCCCGGAACTCTTGGACAAATCCCATCACGCCGTTCAGCACGATAATCGCCACGATTGTGATCGCGTCCAGATATTCGCCGAGCAGCCCCGAGATGAGCGTCGCCGCCATCAGCACCAACACCATAAAATCCTTGAACTGGTTCAGAAACAACGCGAGCGGCGAGATCGCCGCTTTCTCCGCAAGCTCGTTCGATCCCGCCTCCGTCAGCCGCCGGTTCGCTTCCTCCTCTCCGAGCCCGGCCGCGGCGTCCGAACGCTGCAGCGCGACCGACTCCTCGGGAGTCAGTTGGTAATATCGGTTCCCATCCATCGCTTGCCCTCTCCTTCACGTCTTGTTAGCGCCTGCTATGTCCAATTTATTCGGCCAAGCCGGGATTTATCACCCTTTGTCCGCTTCGATGCCGCGGCGCGGCCCCCTCTCGCGGCCGAGCCGCCTCTGTCAAGGGGCGGGAATCGGATCGGTTCTTTCCGTTTCGACTTAAGTTTTGGCGCGAATTATGGCAGAATAGAGGAGCACTCCAATACGAACGGGGGAGTTCCCATGTCTCTCGACGGTCTGGCCGTCCGATCGCTCGCGATCGAACTTCAATCGCTGGAGGGCGGCCGCATCACCAAAATCCATCAACCGGGCGATACGGATATCGTTCTTCATATCCGCGCGCAGAACCGCGCGGTGAAGCTGCTGCTCTCGGTGAATCCCACGTACCCGCGCGTCCACCTGACGGAAGCGTCCTACCGCAATCCGGCGGAAGCGCCGATGTTCTGCATGCTGATGCGGAAATATTGCGAGGGCGCCATTCTCGAACGCATCCGCCAGGACGGTGCCGAGCGGGTGCTGCACTTCGACGTGCGCCACCGCGACGAACTGGGCGACGTCACATACAAGCGAATCGTCGTCGAGCTGATGGGCCGGCACAGCAACCTGATACTGCTCGACCCGGAAACGGGCCTGATCCACGACGGCATCCGGCACGTGACGCCGGCGGTCAGCAGCTACCGGATCGTGCTGCCCGGCAGCCGGTACGTCGCTCCGCCCGCGCAGGACAAGGCGGACCCGTTCGCGGCCGACGCAGAGCGGTTCCGCAGCCTGATGGCCGCATCGGACGGCGACCGCGACGCCGCAAGCGGACGCTTCGTGCGCGCCTTCACCGGCATCGGCCCGCTGAACGCCCGCGAGATCTGCCACCGGGCCGGGATATCCGGCGACGCGGCTGTGATCGGAGAAGCCGACGCCGAACGGTTGTGGCAATCGTTCCGCGCGGCGATGCTCGCGATCGAGCGCGGCGACGTCCGGCCGAATATCGTCAGGGAGCCGGGCGGCAAAGAGCTGTTCTCGGTGCTGGAGCTGACGCACGCGCAAGGCGAGCGCCGGACTTTCCCGACGGTAAGCGCCTGCCTCGAAGCGTATTACGGCGACAAAGCCGAGCGCGACGCCGTCAAGCAGCGCGCGAACGACATGATCCGGCTGCTGCAAAACGAGCGGAACAAAAACGAAGCGAAGCTGGCCAAGCTGCGGGAAACGCTGGAGGAAGCGAAGGAAGCGGACCGCTTCCGCCGTCTGGGCGAACTGCTGACCGCTTCGCTGCACGAGATCGAAAAAGGTGCCGAAGTTTACGAGGCGGTCGACTATTACGACGAGGCGATGCCGAAGGTGGCGATTCCGCTCGATCCCCGGCTGACGCCGTCGGAGAATGCGCAGCGGTATTTCCGCAAATACGCAAAAGCGAAAAACAGCCTGGCCGTCGTCGCCGAGCAGATCGCGCGGACGCAGGAGGAAAACGAATATCTCGATAACCTGCTGGCCCAACTGGCTATCGCCGATCTCGGTGATCTGGAGGAAATCCGCGAGGAGCTGGAGCGCGAAGGTTACGCGAAGCGGCGTCAGCGGGACGGCGGCAAGCGGGGCTCCGGGGGCAAGCCCGGCAAAAAGAAAAAACCGGAAGCTCCGGCCTTGACGGTTTTCCGCTCCAGCGAAGGGGTGCCGATCCTCGTCGGCAAAAACAACACGCAAAACGAGTATTTGACGATGCGCCTGGCTAAGCCGAACGAAACCTGGCTGCATACGAAGGACATCCCCGGCTCCCACGTCGTCATCCGCTCCGACAAGGTAAGCGACACGACGCTCCGGGAGGCGGCCGTGCTGGCCGCCTGGTTCAGCCAAGCCCGGGAATCGAGCAGCGTGCCGGTCGACTACACGCTGATCCGGCACGTCCGCAAGCCGAACGGGGCGCGGCCGGGTTATGTCATATACGACCGGCAGCGGACCCTTTACGTCACGCCGGACGAAGAACTCGTTCGGTCACTGGCCGAACCGCAGGCCTCCCCGAAGCCGTCCGCGAACAGCCCTTAATTGCTTGCCGGCCCTGGGCGAACAGGCACCCTGCCCGAGACAGTTCCCGGATGGGCCGTTAACGGCCCTGCCGAGCCCAGGCGAACGGGCGATTCCGTTCGAGCGGCTTCCCTTGCGCTGCTCCCGGCGGCGCTTTTTCCGGTTTGCCGGCTATCCCCCTCTGCGAATTTAAGGAGTAAGAGATGCGCATAAGAAAATTGGCTCCCCATGAACCATATCCGATGGATTTGCTGTTATCGGCGGACCCTTCCCGGAAGCTTGTGGAAGAATACGTGAACCGGTGAGCATGTTGGATAGCGGAAACGAATGACGAAATTGTGGGGTATACGTTCTTTTGCCGACAGGGCCCGAAACGGTCGAATTGGTGAACATTGCGGTTCGGGAAAAGCTGCAAGGCCAAGGAATAGGCAACATGCTGGTGCGACACGCCATCGAAACAGCGAAGCAAGCGGATATAGAACCATTGAAGCGGCACAGGGAACTCAAGCATCGGGCAATTGGCTTTCTATCCAAAATGCGGCTTTCTGATCGTTGGCGTGGACATACGGGATACGCTGCCGGGACATGATTCGGCTATCCCAAGATTTGTCGTAAAAACTAAACCCGAAGCGGGTGTCTGATAGCAAAAATGGAACCTATCAATCGGTTCCGTTCCCCGGCCCGGGAGACGACCTCATTTTCCGATAAAAAATATCGTTAACGCGGCCGTACCGCCGCTTCTGTGTTGGCTTAGCGATATCAAATATCGCTAACGCCGAGAAAAAAAGGCTCAGAAGCGTGAAACCGCTTCTTTACCGATATTTTATATCGCTAAAGCGGGCAGAGGGCCGCGATTTTTCGGCCATAGCGATAAAAAATATCGCAAACAGCCTGCCCCCGGTCTTGCGCTTGCCGCAGAGCAAGCCCATTGGCCCGGCAAGGCGGGCAACGGGATGTCCGCGTCATCGGTCAAGCGAAGCCAGCCGCCGGATGCGCAGATTCCGGCGAAGCATAACGTCGGCCCGACGGGAGCGCCGACTCCCGAAGGCAAGGATGCTTGCGCCAAACCGCAAGGGAACAGGGCGATCGGAAAGCGCAACAGACCCGAAAACGGAAAATGGCGGTGCAGGAGATAACCTCCGTGCGCCGCCATTTCTTCTTCCGTCAGACGATCCAACTTCCCTTTTAAAGACAGTTCCGAACGTTATGCCGTCACTCGGGTCTGCCGACCGACCAATACGTCCAGCCCTTGGCCGCCATCTCCGCCGGCTCCCATATATTCCGCCCGTCGATCATGATCGGCCGGGCGACAAGCGATTTGGCCCAATCCAGGTCCATCCGCCGGATGGATTCCCATTGCGTGACGACGACGACCGCATCCGCTCCGCGCAAGGCGGCTTCCAGCGAATCCGTCACGGCCAGTTCCGGTATCTGCTGCGCCGCCCGGGCCCAAGCGACCGGATCGTAGCCGATCACGTCCGCGCCTCGGCGAATGAGCCAATCCGCGACATCGAGCGACGGGGCGTCCCGCAGATCGTCCGTCTCCGGCTTGAAGGCCAAGCCGAGCACCGCGATCCGCTTGCCTTCGACCGGCCCGGCCGCCCGCTCGATCTTCTGAGCGAACCGGAGGCGCTGGAGCCGGTTGACTTCGATGACGGCCCGCAGGATGCGGAATTCGTAATCGACGTCTTCGGCGATCCGCAGTTGGGCCCGCGTATCCTTCGGAAAGCAGGAGCCGCCGTAGCCGACGCCCGCCTGCAGAAAATGAGGCCCGATCCGCTTGTCCAGCCCGATGCCTTTGGCGACCATGCCGATATCGGCGCCGACTTTTTCGCAGATGTTGGCCATCTCGTTAATAAACGAGATTTTGGTTGCGAGAAAAGCGTTGGCGGCGTATTTGATCAATTCCGCGCTCTCCCGGCCCGTGATCAGCGTCTCCGCTCCCAACGGCTCATGGAGGCGGCGAATCCGCTCTCCCGCTTCGGGATCTTCGCAGCCGATGACGATCCGGTCCGGATGAAACGTGTCGTGGATCGCCGAACCTTCCCGGAGAAACTCCGGGTTGGACACGACCCGGACCTTCGCTCCGGACCGCGAATGTTCGTTGATCAGGCGTTCGATCGACCGCCCCGTGCCGACGGGCACCGTACTTTTGATCACGACGATTTTGTCGGCGTCGATGTTCTCGGCGATCTGTCTGGCCGCATCCCTCACCTGCGACAGATCGACGTCGCCGCCTTCCAGCGGGGGCGTGCCGACCGCCAGGAAAACAATATCCGCTTCGCGCACGGCATCGCCGATCGACGTCGTGAACGACAGCCGTCCGGCGGCTTGATTGCACCGTACCAGCTCCTCCAGTCCCGGCTCGTAGATCGGAATGACCGAATCGCGCAATAGGCCGATTTTGTCCGCATCCCGATCGACGCACACCACCCGGTTCCCGAGCTCCGCAAAACAGGTGCCCGATACGAGTCCCACATAACCGGCGCCGATAAAAGCCAGCTTCTCCGCTTGGATGCCCTCTCTCATGGTTTCCCCCTCAAGACGGTTGGTTTACAGTACCTTCTGGACCGCCAGACCGCGCAAATACTCGCGCAGTTGATCGGCAAGCTCCTTGCGCTGCAGCGCCATCTCGATCGTGGCTTCGATATATCCGAACTTGTCTCCGATATCGTAACGTTTGCCGTCCAGCGTATGGGCGATCATCGGCTTGCGGGCGTTCAGCACGCGAAGGGCGTCCGTCAATTGAATCTCGCCGCCCCGGCCCGGCTCGATCGACTCGAGAATATCGAAGATGTCCGGCTCGATGATATAGCGGCCGATCACGGCCAATCGCGAAGGCGCGCTGTCGACATCCGGTTTCTCCACGAGATCCGAGATATAATGGTTGCGCGGGCCTTCCGCTTCCCCGTCCGGCGCGATGATGCCGTAACGGTCGACTTCCGTCCGCGGCACCTCCATCGCGGCGATGACCGACGTCCGGTGCCGCTCGTAGACGTCCATCATCTGTCTCAGGCAATGCGGCTGCGACTGGATGATGTCGTCCCCCAGCAGCACGGCGAACGGCTCGTCGCCGACGAACTTGCGCGCGCAGAGCACGGCATGTCCGAGCCCGAGCGGCTGCTTCTGGCGGATATAATGCACGTCCGCCAGATTCGAGATCGCCTGCACCTCGCGCAGCAGATCCTGCTTGCCGCTCGCCTCCAGCATCGCTTCCAGCTCGAACGACTTGTCGAAGTGGTCCTCGATGGCGCGTTTGTTCCGGCCGGTTACGATCATAATATCTTCGATGCCCGATTCGACCGCTTCTTCGATGATATATTGAATGGCGGGCTTGTCCACAATCGGCAGCATTTCCTTCGGCTGCGCTTTGGTCGCCGGCAGGAAACGGGTGCCGAGCCCCGCCGCCGGAATAATCGCTTTGCGTATGCGTGTCATAGGCGTCTAATCCTTTCTCTCAACCGCTTAATCGTGTCCACGGGCGTCCGGCGGTGGCCGACCGGACCGTGGAATACCGCTTCCCCTCCGCGAGAACCGTGAAAGTCCGAGCCGGCCGTCGCGACCAGACCGTGCCGTTCCGCCAGAGCCGCGTAAGCCCGTTCCTGTTCCGGAGTATGATCGGAGTGGTACGCTTCGATGCCGTCGAGGCCGTAGGCGATCAGCCGCTCGACCAGCGGCTCGTCCCCGTACAATCCCGGATGCGCCAGCACGGCCGCGCCGCCGGCTTCGCGAATCCAGTCGACCGCTTCCTCCGGCGCGATACGGGGCGGCAATACGTAAGCGGGCGCCCCTTTGCCGATCCAGCGGTCGAACGCGTCCGCCCGTCCCGCGGCGTAGCCTTTGTGCACCAGGCAATCGGCGATATGGGGACGCCCCAGATTGTCGGCGCTTTTGCCCGACCGGGCGGCCAGCTCGGCCACTTCCTCAAGCGTGATGTCCACGCCGTGAGCTCTCAGCGCCTCGATCATCAGCCGGTTGCGCGCCTTCCGCACGTCTCGCTGGGACTCCAGCCGGGCGCGCAGGAGCGGGTCAGACGGGTCCACGAAATAACCCAGCACGTGAATGTCCTGGCCGCCGTCGGCCGTGCTGATCTCGACTCCGGGCACTACTTCGATCCCGATGCGCTCTCCGGCTTCGGCCGCTTCCTCCACGCCCGCCATCGTGTCGTGGTCGGTGAGCGCGATGGCGGCCAGCCCGGCGCGGGCGGCCATCTCCGGCAACTCCGCGGGACGGTGCATGCCGTCCGAACGAAGCGAATGCATATGCAGGTCGGCATAAGCCGTCATACGTTCCACCCCCTCTCGCGCAAGTATCCGAGAAACGTAACCGCCGACAGGGGCAGAAGCGACGTTTTTAAATAAATGGAATAAAAATGGCGCGTGAACTCCAATCCGTCTATCGATCTGACGGCGATCAGCCCCAGCGTCTTCTCATGCTTGACGGCGGATTCGGACAGCAGCGAGATGCCCAGTCCGGCTTCCACCGCCGACTTGATCGCCCCCGTGCTTCCCAGCTCCATGGCGATGTGCAGATCGGACGCTTTGAATCCTTTGCGGGCGAGTTCCTCTTCCATCACCCGCCGCGTGCCCGAACCCGGCTCCCTCAGGATGATGGGGTGGCGGAACAGATCTTCCGGCGTGACTCGTTCGGCCCGGGCCAGCGAATGATCCGCGGGCACGATCAGCTTCAGCTCGTCGCTCATGACCGCTTCCGCCGTAATGTCGGGATGCTCGATCGGCGCTTCGACCAGGCCGAAGTTCAGATGATGGTTCAAGATGTCCCCGACGATCTGAGCCGTGTTCATCACCTTCAATCGGATGGTGATGTCGGGATGGTCGCGGTTGAACCGTCCGAGCAGCCTCGGCAGAATGTATTCGCCGATCGTCAGGCTCGCCCCGAGCTGCAGGCTGCCCGCAAGCATGCGGGAATAGGCGGCCATCGCCGCTTCGGCTTCCTGGATGAGGCGCATGCCGCGCCGGGCGTACGGCAGCAGCGTGCGTCCCGCCTCCGTGATCTCGATGCGCTTCGTCGACCGCTGGAACAGCTTGACGCCGAAGTAGTCCTCCAGGGACTGGATTTGCATCGTGACGGCCGGCTGCGTCATGTGCAGCGATTGGGCCGCGGCGGAGAAGCTGCCTTTTTCGGCAACCGAATAAAAAATGTGAAGCTGATGGAAATTTAGAGCCACGATCGTCCCTCCTATCCCTATTATACCAGATATCGGTCGCGGACGGCCAAACCTCCCGGCGGATCTTCCCGGCTCCTTCCATTTTCCCGCAAAAAACGACAAAACGGATCGACCCCGGGAACATTGTCGGGCGATCCGTTGTATCGGCGGTTCCATTCGGCCCGCTCGCGCGCCGTTCCGCAAGCGGCCGACGAACCGGTCGGCCGCCCGCCTTACTTGCGCTTGCGGGTGTTTTTGATCAAGGTCATCCGTCTGGAGTGGCGAAGCCAGGAATAATACGTCTTGAGATCTCGAAGCTCCATCGTTTCCGACATGCGGCCGAGGAACGTCACGACGATCATTTTATGTAACGGGTTTCCCGCGATGTCCGTCTCGTTCTCCAACACGGTGAACTCGGCGACCATCACCAGATCGTCGTCGATCAGATAGACATCCTCTTCTTTGCGGTAATAGGACTCGACCCGCCCCTTTTTAAGACGATCCCACAAAAAATCGCAAATATCCCCATAGCCCGTCTTGTCGCTCTCCACCCGCTCCGTCCAGCGGACACGGGCATGGTTCGTAATGATGATGTCCGCAATCTTCTTGTCGCCGAGGACGATATAGAAGGGCTCGTAGGTACTGTAGCGGTCCATGATCCGATCTCTCATTCGCGTTCCTCCTTTCGCCGGATTCGGAATCGGACACCTGCTCCCATTTTACCGATTCAATAAAATTTTTCCAACCCTTGTTTTCGAATAATTCGTTCAGTTTCCGCTGCCTTTCGCAAATGGCTCAGAAGGTGTAAAATCGGGTTTGGTCAGGCACATTATGGTTGTATTCCGTCCGAATCTCGTTCCGGTAGGAACGTTCGACCTTGCGGACATACGGCAGGCGCATCAGCGTCTTCGCCAGCTCCTCCTCCTGTTCCGCATACGCGTACAGCACGGCATAGTGGAGACGGCGGGATATGTAGTGCAGGTGGCCGTACTTTTCCAGGTTTCGGGCGGCCTTGACATCGTTTATCCATACGATAAATCCGATCCGATCGCGGAACAAGGAAGCAACCTCGCTTTGTAAGAATATTATGACAATTAGGGAGGAGTCATGCATCATGACCGAACTTCTGCTGCAGGTTTTTCGCGGCGGCTCCGTCGAAAGCGCGCACCGCGGCTCCATCGCGGTCGCGGACGCCGCCGGCCGGCTGATCGCCGGCATCGGGGAGCCCGACGCGTACATATACGCCCGTTCCACCGCCAAACCGCTGCAGGCGGCGGCCGTCGTCGCCTCGGGGGCGGCGGACCGGTTCTGCTTCAGCCCGGAGGAACTGGCGCTGATGTGCGCCTCGCATGGGGGCGAGCCGGAACACGAGCGAACCGTCCGCTCCATGCTGGAGAAGATGGGGCTGACGCCGGAATCGCTGGAGTGCGGTCCGCAGGAGCCGTTCCACCGCGAATCGGCGCACCGCCTGATTCGCGACGGCGTCCCGTTCTCCGCGGCGCACAACAACTGCTCGGGCAAGCACGCCGGGATGATCGCGCTCGCGCTTCAGTTGGGCGTACCCGTATCCGCTTACGTAAGCCGGCAGCATCCTGTGCAGGCCGCCATGCTTGAAGCCGTCGCCGAAATCTGCGGCGTGCCTGCCGAGCGGATTACGCTTGGGGTCGACGGCTGCGGCGTGCCGGTGTTCGGCCTGCCGCTGTCTTCGCTGGCCCGCGGCTTCGCCCGCTGGGGAACCGGCGACGGTCTGCCGCTGCCCCTTGCCGAAGCTTGTCTGCGTCTGCGGCGCGCGATCGCCGATCACCCGTTCCATCTGGCGGGAACGGGCCGGTTCGATACGGCGCTGATCGAAGCGACGGGCGGCCGGCTCATCGGCAAGATGGGAGCGGAAGGCGTATTCGCTCTGGCGGTACCGGAGAAAGGCATCGGCATCGCCGTCAAAATCGCGGACGGCGCCGAACGGTCGTTGTATCCGGTTGTGGCGGAAACGCTTGTCCAACTCGGCTTGCTGACCGAGGACGAGCAGCGGCGGCTCGCCTCGTACCGCCGGCCGCCCGTGCTCAACAGGCGGGGCGAGACGGTCGGCGAGCTCAGGCCCTCCTTCGAACTGCGCCTCCCCGGGGACTGGACCCCGTAACGCCGCAGTCGCGGCTTCTGACGAAGCCGCGACCCTTCACCCCCCGCAACCGCAACTGCCGCCGCCTCCGCAACCTTTGCGGGTCGGTTGCGGATTGTTGCCGGGCACCTTGACGGAGTCCGATACCGCATGCGCGATCGTCTCCGACACGGCGTGCAACAGCTCGTCAAGCGCCGCTTCCGCCGCTTTGAAGCGGGCGATCGACTCGACCCGTTCGAGCTCCCGTTCGGCTTGCTGCGCCTGCTCCAGCGCTTTATGGTATTCAGGATGATAATGCCCGAACCGTTGGCACTCCTCAAACCGTTCCTTCTGCCGCTGGAACCTTCTCACCGCTTGCTGCGCTTCGGAATCGGCGCGAACCGCCCGCTTCCAGTACAGATACTCCTGAACTTCCTTCGAAGCGAGGATCATGTCCCCGATCTCCTGCGCCTGCGCAAGCAGCTCGGTCAGGTTCAGCGGCGGCCTGTCTATCGTGACTGTCGACACTGCAACCATCCCGTTTCCATGTGAGATTGACGCTCCCGGTTCGGCCGAAGGCGCCATCCGCGCCCAAAATCGCGCGGATGCCTTTATTTTACTCGTTGATTCCCGGTAAAATCAATCTCATTTCTTCCCACTCGTGAGGCCGGAGGCACACCTCTCCCGTCTCTCCTCTGCCGGCGACGCGCCACGTCCCTTCCTCTTCGGCAATCCGGCCCGGCACGAACCGTTCGAGCCGTCCTTCCCGGCCGATCAGCAGCTCGGTTCCCGCTTCGACGGCAAGCTTCACGATCTGCTTCCGGGTCGTCGGATGGTATTGCCGGCTGTCCTTCCACCACATCGAGGGGATATCCGCCAGAAACGGATACAGCTCCGCGTCGGACGGCAGATGGCCGTCCGCGGTCCACAGCCCGTCGTCCAGACGCCCGGTAAGCAGCAGCCCGTCCGCCCCCGCATCCGTCCGGAGATCATCCGCCGGTCCGTTGCCGGCCGCTCCCGCTTCCGCGGCTTCCGAACGGGGACGGGCCGCTTCTGGCGCATGCGCGGGTCCGCCGCTCGAAGAAGCCGCGCGTTCCCAATCCAGAATCGCCTGCATCACCGGCTCCGGCAGCTCGTGCCGGCAGTTCGCGGCCAGAAAAGCCGCGATCGAGCGGCCGTCCCGGCCGGAGGCGACGGCCCGCCCGATTTTTTGGCGATCCAGCCGGTACGAGGCGTACAGGTCCCTTCCCGCCGGAACGGCTACGGCCTGAAGCTCCCACAGCAGCAGCGGCGGGGCGTCCGGCGGAGCCAGCACCTCCAGGTTCGGCTGCACGTACAAGCACGGCGACGCGACGCGATCCGAACGTCCCGCCTCTTCCGGCCCCGGAACGGGCCGGGCGGCCGGGTCACGCGTCCACCGGAACGCCGCCCCCTCCGGGAAGCCGCCGCTTTCGCGCAGCTCCATCCAGCCGAAGGCCGCCAGCAGCCGAATCCAGTCACGCCACAACCGGACGGCTTGCCCGCAGATGCCGCCTTCGCTCGCCGGGCCGCCGCCCAGGCCGTGGCGGACATACCAGCCGGACAGCCGCTCCAGCGTGATCCACCCGTCGGCCGGCGCAAGCTGCAGCAGTCCGGCCGCCCCGTGATACAGCTCCAGCTCCGACGGCATCGCCTCCCGATGCCAGCGGGACATCAGCCGCCGCTCGAACGGCTCCCATCCGGAGCCGATCGCTTCGAGCACGGCCGGCTCGTCCGCCGCCAGCACGGTTCCGCCGCCGCATACCCGTACAAGCCCGGCGGCGAGCGCCTGATCAAGAGCGGCGGCGAGCGGCCAGCCGTAGATGTCGGCACGCCGGTAGCCGATCCCGGCGCCGGTTCCGTCCGGTTCGACGCCTCCTCCCCAGGACAGCGCCGCCTGCAGCCGCCGGATGCCCGCCTTCGCGACGGCACCGCTGCGGGTGAGCCGGAACGGCTCATCGGCCGCCGCTCTGGCGATGCCGAGCACGCTTGCGGCCAGCCCGGCTCCGCCGGGAGCCGCTTCCCGCTCGCGCCGGCGCTTGCCGGCCGTCGGCTCCTCCGCAAGCCCCGGCTCGCCCAGAGGGAACAGCAACCCATGCAGCGCCAGCCCCGTATCGGCGGGCACGGCGACATGCCGGTCGCCTCCCGATTTGCGCAGCGCCATAACCAGTCCTTTGCGTCGCAGCCCCAGCAGCGCCAGCCGGATTCTCGCCGGGCCCAATCCGCCGATCCATTCCCCCGCCAGCGCCGATTCCGGCACAGGGTTCGACCCGTGCCTACGCAGCATATGGGTCAGAACCGTTCTCTCCGCGTCCTCCAACGCGTGCACAAGCGGCCGCAGCCGGCGGGGAGACGTGCACCATTCGGCCCACAACTCCGGGTCGTCCCCCTCCGGTCCCCCTTCCGGATAACCCGCAGCCCCGGCCCATGTCCGCCAGGCCTTCGTCCAGGTTTCCCAGTCGCGCCTGCTCCAGTTGTCCACGAAGCTCCGCCAATTCATCCTTCCACCTCGTATCGATAACCTTGCTCCAGCAAAAACAACCGGCGGTTCGCGGAGAACTCCTGCTCCCGCGTATCCCGCGTGACCACCGAATAAAAGCTGGCGGGCCTGCCGTCCGGCTTGGGCCGCAGCAGCCGGCCCAGCCGCTGCGCCTCCTCCTGCCGCGAGCCGTAGCTGCCGGATACCTGGATCAGCGCGTTCGCATCCGGCAGATCGACCGCAAAATTCGCGACCTTGGACACGACCAGCACCGGCTCCCGTCCGTCCCGGAAAGCCTCGTACAGCTTCTCCCGCTCCTCCTGCGGCATCGATCCGGAGATGAAGGGAGCCTTCAACCGGTCGGAAAGCTCCCGAAGCTGGTCCAAATATTGGCCGATCACCAGCACCCGGTCGCGCCGGTGGCGCTCCAGCAGCCTATCGACAACCGGCTGCTTGGCCGGATTGACGCTGGCCAACCGGAACTGCTCCCGCAGCCCCGCCCCGAGATACCGCTGCCGCTCCGGCTCCGGCATGGGCACGCGCAGCTCGCGGCATTGCACTTCGGCGATCCACCCTTCGGCTTCGAGCCGCCGCCAGGGCAATTCGAACCGCTTGGGGCCGATCAGGCTGTACACGTCTTCCTCGCAGCCATCCTCGCGCACGAGCGTGGCGGTCAAGCCCAGGCGGCGGGTCGCCTGGATGTCCGCCGTCGCCCGGAATACCGGAGCCGGCAGCAGGTGAACCTCGTCGTAGACGATCAGTCCCCAGTCCCGGCCCGAGAACAGGCTCATATGCGAAAACCCTCCGGTTTTGGAACGCCTGTGGGTCAAAATCTGATAGGTCGCAATCGTAACGGGGCGCACCTCCTTGCGGTCGCCGTCGTATTCGCCGATATCATCCTCCTGCAGATCGGTTTTGTCCAGGAGCTCCCGCTTCCACTGGCGCACCGACGTGGCGCTTGCCGTCAGAATCAGCGTCTCGCACCGCAGCTTGGCCATCACCGCCAGGCCGACGATCGTCTTGCCGGCTCCGCAGGGCAGTACGACGACGCCGCTGCCGTCCGTGCCCCGCTCGCCGCTCAGGAAGGCGTCCGCCGCTTGCAGTTGGTAATCGCGAAGCGTCAGCGGCCGGCCCGAACGGCTCGTATGCCGCAGCGATACCGGCAATTCCCGGCCGCGGTGGTAACCCGCCAGATCCCGCACCGGATACCCGAGCCGCAGCAGCCGCTGCTTCCACACCCCGCGGTCTTCCCGCCGGAGCGACCAACTGCCGTCCGGCCGTTCCTCGCGCGGCAAGTCCGCCAGCTCGGCTCGTCCGGCAAGCGTGCGTTCCAGCCATCCCCGCTCCGACGCTTCGAGCCTCAGCTTCCCGCCTATTTCACTCAGCTTCAGCAAGCCGTGTCGGCGGAACGCCTCCGCTACCAACCTCTCCGTATTCGCGTGAAGGCCGTAACGCGAGTAAGCGTCGAGAAAATCAAGGACGCCGTCCTCCGTCTCGCCCGTTTCCGCCGCATTCCATAGCGATAGGGGCGTCATCCGGTAAACCTGAAGCGGTCCCGGCGATTTGACGAGATCCGCAAACCGCGACAGCCTCTCGGCCAGCTCGTCCGCTTGCGGATGAGCGGTATCCAGCAGCACCGTCCCGTCGGCCTGCACGATGAGCGCTTCGGTCGATTCGCGCATGGATTCCCCTCCTCGGCTCTTTTTTCATTCCCCGCTTTTTTTGATAGTATGGAACAGGAGGATTGAGGTTATGACAACAAGTTGCGGCAGATGGATCAAGCTCGCCTGCGCGGCCGCGTTAACCGTCATCCTGTCGGCCGGGTGCTCCGCCGCTCCCGCGACCCGGGACAGCGCCGGTACGCACGTGCAGGCGATCCTCGAACGGTATCCGGAATTACAAGGGAAGAAAGCCGAGACCGAGCGGGTCGAACGCGTCGTCGACGGGGACACGTTCGAGACGAAGTCCGGCAAAGTTCGGCTGATCGGGGTCAACACTCCCGAAATCACGGGCGGAAAAAACGAGCCGTACGGCGAAGAAGCGCGGCGGTTCACCGAAGCCCGGCTCAAGGGGCGAACGGTTTACATGTTCCAGGATGCAGGGGCGACCGACCGTTACGGACGGCTGCTCCGCTACGTCTTCGTCGAGGACGATACGCGGATGTTCAACGAGGTGCTGGTGGCCGAAGGCTACGCCAACGTCATGACCGTGCCGCCCAATGTGATGTATGCGGAAAGATTCGTCGAGCTCGAGCGTCAAGCGAGGGAAAGCAACAAAGGCTTATGGGGATGGGACGGCGGCGGGAACAACGGAGCGGCAGGCAAGTCCGCCGTCCCGCAAACGGGAGGCGCCGCATGCGACGCTCCCGCGATCAAGGGCAACATCAATGCGAACAAAGAAAAAATATATCACGTGCCGGGCAGCCGTTCCTACGATCGAACCGTGCCCGAGCAATGGTTCTGTACGGAAGAAGAAGCCGTCGCCGCGGGGTTCCGCAAGGCGGGAGGCTGAAGCGAAGCGCGCGGCTCGGAAGCCGCTTTGCGGCCAACGCTTCTGCCGGAACAACCGTACGGCGGCCCCGAAGCGGTCGAACGGGTTGACGGGTCAGCCTCCGGGCCGATACCGTTCCCCGCTTGCGGCAGCGTGCGCCGTCAACCCGGATAAGGACTGTCGAGGGAAGCGCGCCTTCTCTCTCCGCATAAAGCCGCGCGGTTCGCGGGCTTGCGGGCAAACATCCGGAATGCCAGCCAATGAACGCTCATCATGACGGCGCTGCCGATCCAGCCGTCCCATCCCGGAGGCCAAGGAGGCAGCACCGGCTGGCCGCCGCTCGACGGCATGCACCAGCCGGCGGTCCACGCCGCTTCCGCGAGCCGCTCATAGCCGATGCCGGGAACCAGCGTTAGCAGACAGGCAGGCAGCAAGGCGATTATGCCGAGGCTCGCGTGCGGCCCTCCTCGTGCCCGAGACGGCTCCGTGCCGGACGTTGCCGCCGCGACGGGCCACCACATGGCGGCGGAAGCGGCCAGCAGCAGCGCCCGCTCCCCGTAATGAACGGACGGCGAGGACAAGGTCCACGCCATGACCGGCGGTAGATGATGCAGGGTGAACAGTAACGCGAACAAGCCAAGCCCGGCATAAGACAGGAGCGGCCGCCCAAACGCGGAGGGTTGCCCGGAGACCGCCTTATCCGAACCGGTCGAACCGGACGGGAGCGAGCGGATCAGCAGCGGCACGGCGACAAAATACAGCAGCGCGCTTTGCGCCATGTGCCAACTGACCATCAGATGGCTCCAGACGGCAAGCGGTCCGGTCAGCGCAATCACCGCGGCCCAGATCCCCCCGGCGGCGGCAAGCCGATGCGCAAGTCCGGGGTATTCCCCGCCCAGGCTCCGCCGATAACGCCCCAATGGCGAAACCAGCAGCATGTAAAGGGCCATGCCCAGCACCCACCACGAGGGCAAGGCGGGGTCCCACCAGGATAGTCCCGCCCAATCCGCATACTCTCCCATCGTCATGCAGGCCCCTCCTTTTCGCGCCGCGCTCCTGCTTGAAAAGTATGAAGCGTCGGGACTGTCCTATTCGGAGTAAGCGGCGGTTCGGGGCTTTTGACCGCAATAAAAAACCGCTCCCGGATCCGGCAGGCCGGTCGGGAACGGCTTTTTTCACAGGGTTCCAGTCTGCGGGATCGGGCCGACGGGCGGTACGGTTACCGGCCCGAAGCGGCGTGATCGACGTTCTCGGAGATTTCGCTGAGCGCGCGCCCCGCCTTTTCGTCGGACGATTCGCGCACGGCCAGATCCGCCAGCGCGACGACGCCGACCAGCTCGCCGTTATCCACAACCGGCAGCCGGCGAACCTTCTCCTTCGCCATCAGCTTCGCCGCTTCATCGACGCTCGCATCCGGCGAGACCGTCGCGACGTCGCGGGTGATCACTTCTTCCACGGACGCCGAACCGGAGCGCTTCTCCGCGTATCCGCGCACCACCAGGTCGCGGTCCGTCACCACGCCGATCAGCTTGCGCCCTTCGACGACGGGCACGAACCCGATGTCGTTCTGCTTCATGAGGGTTGCGATTTCGAACACATTGTCCTTCAACGTGACCGTTTTGACATCCGTGCTCATAATGTCGCGAATGGAAGCCACGGGATTTCATCCTCCTCTAACGAAAATGGCATGCGCCATTAGGATGCCCGCGCAGCGTACACCTCATGCGGTCTACCTTATTCCGATCGGTCCGCCAGTTCGGTTAAGGCCAGCGCGCCCAGCCAACGGGCGGCCGTCAGCATGGCCGATTCGTCGAAGTCGAACATCGGGTGGTGATGGGGATAGCCGGTCGGCGTATTCGGCTTGCCGGCCCCGACAAACAGGAAGCACCCTCTTGTCCGCTTCAAATAATAAGCAAAATCCTCGCCGGCCATCAGCGGGGCCATCTCCCGCACGGCTTTCTCTCCGAACAGCCGGCGGCCGACGTCGAGCGCCAGCCGCGCGCAGCCTTCGTCGTTGACGACCGGCGGATAGCCTTTCAAATATTCGAAATCCGCCCGTGCGCCGTGCATGGCGCACAAATCGGCGGACATGCGGTGCATCGCCCGCTCGATCCGCTCCCGCACCTGCTCGTCGAACGTGCGGACCGTGCCGATCAGTTGAGCCGTTTCGGCGATGACGTTGAACGCGCCCCCCGCCTGAAACGATCCGACGCTGATCACTCCCGCCTGCAGCGGATCGACATACCGGCTCACGATCGTCTGCCAGCTCAGCACAATCTGCGAGGCGATCACCACGCTGTCGACCGTCTCGTGCGGCAGTCCTCCGTGCCCGCCGCGGCCGGTCACCGTGAGGCGGAATTCGTCCGCCGCCGCCATGACGGGGCCCGGACGGGTGCCGACCGTCCCCGTTTCCAACGGGGTCCACAGATGCGCGCCGTAGATCGCCGACACGCTGTCGAGCGCTCCGTCCCGGATCATCGGCAACGCGCCTCCCGGGCTGATCTCTTCGGCAGGCTGAAACAGCAGCCGGACCGTGCCCGCGAACATGTCGCGCCGGGCGGACAACCAGGCCGCCAGTCCGAGAAGACTCGCCGTATGGCCGTCGTGACCGCAAGCGTGCATCACGCCCGGCACAGTCGAGGCGTACTCGCACGATTTGCGGTCCTGAATCGGCAACGCGTCGATATCCGCCCGCAGCGCCACAATGCGGCCGGACGATTCCCCGCCCCGGGTTCCCGCGATGTCGACGGTGATGCCGTGTCCGCCGACACCCGTGCGCGGATTCAGTCCGAAGCCGCGCAGCCGCTCGGCGATCCAGGCGGCCGTCTCCTTTTCCTGAAACGACAGCTCCGGATAGCGGTGAAGATGCCGCCGCCACCGCACCATATCGGCGAAGTGATCTTCCAATCCCGCCGTCGATACGCCAACTCCGCCGTGCTCGTTCATATCCGTATTTCTCCCCTGCCCGCCGCGGGCGTCCCGGACTCCCGCACGGTTGATCTTTGCTCCTATTTTAGATAAAACTCCATACAAGTTTCAAGAATGCAAAAACCGCGAGGCTTGCGGAGTCGGCAAAAAAACACTATCATGAACACAGGGAATGCGCGGCTCTCCGGCAGCGGGAACGCGCGTTAAACCGCAGAGCAGGGTTAAAAACATTGGAAAAGACAGATCCGGAGGGAATTGACCGATGATCATTCAAGACGCCAACGTAAAAGGCCTGAAAACCGACCTTTATCATCTGGACCAGACGGCGGAGAAGCTCGGATTCGTCCGTTGGCAATGGGAATATTACCGCGCGACGTACGATGCGAAGTTCGTCGATTCGACGGGCGACTACTACCTGCGCTTCAACGTTCGCGCCACAAGCGGCAAGCTGGAAAACCCGGAAACCGAACTCGTCCTGGAAGACGCTTATATCGGACGAGCCACGTTCCCTCACGGGCTCGATTACAGCAGCGAAGTGCCGGCCAACATCCTCAAAGCCGCTCGGCAAAAGCTCGCCGACCTGCGCAAAGCTCTGAACGGATGACGGTATGAAGGAAAGTCAGCCGCAGCTCCGGCGGGGTACGCCGGATTTTTTGCTGTTGTTCCTGACGCTCCTGTTCGTAGGCTTTGGCCTTGTAATGGTATTTAACGTCAGCTCGACGATGTCCGTCTATCAGGAAAATCCCGAGCAATTTAATCCTTGGGCGATGACGCAGAGGCAACTGATTTATGTCGGCGGCGGACTGATCGGGATGTTCGTGATGATGAATATCCCCTACCACAAGCTTCGCAAGCTGTACGTGCCGTTTTTTTTGCTGATTTTGCCCGTTCTGGCTCTTACGCCGTTTATCGCCGAAGAACGCAAGGGCGCGAGAAGCTGGATCGATATCGGCGGGTTTGCAACCGTGCAGCCCTCCGAATTCGCCAAGCTGGCCCTCTTGATGTACTTGGCGGCCGTAATCAGCAAGCGGGGCGAGCAACTGCGCGACCTCAAAAAAGGTCTGCTGCCGGTCGGAGGCGTCGTCGTGCTGTTCGCCGCGCTTATTATGGCGCAGGGCGATCTCGGCTCGACGCTGATCCTCGTCGCCTCTTCCTTCCTGCTGCTGCTTGTGGGAGGAGCGCGTCTGAAGCATCTGATCACGGCCGGCCTTGCGGGTCTAGTCGCCGTCACGTTGCTCATTTTAAAGGAAGATTACCGGGTCAAGCGGTTTACGTCCTTCCTGAATCCGATGGAGGACCGCCTGGACAGCGGCTTCCAGTTGGCGAATTCGCTGATCGCTTTCGGTCATGGCGGATTCGGAGGGGTCGGGCTCGGCAAAAGCATCCAGAAGCTGCTGTACATACCCGAAGCGCACAACGATTTTATTTTCGCCATTATCGGCGAAGAATTCGGTTTTATCGGCACGTCCTTGTTTCTGCTCAGTTATCTGTTGTTCATTTGGCGCGGAATCCTCGTCTCGCTGAGAAGCCCGGAGCCTTATTCGATGCTGCTGGGCGTCGGGATCATGGGCTGGTTCGGCATCCAGACGCTGGTCAACATCGGCGGGGTGACGGGCAGCATGCCGCTGACGGGGGTTACGCTGCCGCTCATCAGCTCCGGCGGTTCGTCGATTGTCGTGACGCTTGCCGGCATCGGCATCGTGCTCGGCATATCGCGGTACGCGCACAAGCCGGACAAGGCCGAGCGGACGGCCGCCGCCAAAAAAACAAACCGTTGGGCCCGGGCATAAGCTGTCCGGGAAGCCAACGGTTTGTTTATTGGCGTAATCGGACGAGGCGTTACAGGTTGGCGGCTTGCGGCGAGGCGGTCCCTTCGGCCTTCTCGGCCGCTCCCGCCCTTGCTCTCGCCGCCTGGTTGCACGCCGCCATAAACGCTTGCGCGGCGGCGACGACGATATCCCGATGAACGGCGGAACCGCGATATTGCCGGCCGTCGGCGCTTACGGTCACCGTCGCTTCCCCGTTCGCCGATTCGCCTGAGGACAACGAATACAGCTCAAGATCCGTAAATTCGACCCCGAACGGCAGCGCCCGCTTGATGCCGTTCACGACCGCTTCGATCGGCCCTTCCCCGGTGCCCGCATACACGGCTTCGCGGCCTTCGGCATTGTCGCGGACGGTGCAGGAAGCCACCCGATGTCCCGCATTGCCCGTCACGACCTGGACCGATACGAGCGAATACGGCTCCAGCACCCGTCCCGCGGCTTGGCCGACCAGTTCCAGAAGCTGTTGATCGTAGACGACTTTTTGCTTGTCGGCGATCTCCTTAAACGAGACATACAAGCTTTCGAGTTGCGCCTCGTTCAGCTCTACCCCGTACTGGCCGACCCGATGCTTGATCGCGTGGCGTCCCGAGTGCTTGCCGAGAATGATCATGCTGCGGGGAATCCCCAGCTTCTCCGGGTCCATAATCTCGTACGTGTTCCGGTTTTTCAGCAAGCCGTCCTGATGTATGCCGGCTTCGTGCTGGAAGGCGTTGCGCCCGACGATCGGCTTGTTGAACGCGATCGGGAAGCTCATCGCCCGGCTGACCATTTGTGAAGTCTCGTAGAGATGCTCGACCCGGATGTCCGTCTCGACACCGAGCGCTTCTTTACGCGTCTCAATCGCCATCGCCAGCTCCTCCAGCGAGCAGTTGCCCGCCCGTTCCCCTACGCCGTTGACCGTCACTTCGACGTGGGTAACGCCGGCCCGGATCGCCGCCAGACTGTTGGCGACCGCAAGTCCCAGATCGTTGTGGCAGTGCGCGCTGAACTCGACTTTGTCGCTGCCGCGCACGTTCTTCATCACCCGGGTGAACATGGCCCCGTACTCGTCCGGAAGCGCATATCCGACCGTATCGGGGATATTGATGATCGACGCTCCCGCCCGGATCGCGGTTTCGATGATCTCGTACAAGAACTCGTCTCCCGTCCGCGTTGCGTCCATCGGCGAAAATTCGATGCGCTCGACGAATTGCCGCGCGTAGGAAATCATCTCGTACGCGATCGCCAGCACTTGCTCCCGCGATTTGCGCAACTGAAAATCCAGATGAATGTTCGACGAGGAGAGGAACAGATGCAGGCGCCGCCGTTCGGCGTCGGCCGTCGCTTGCACCGCCGCGTCGATGTCCGCCTTCACGGAGCGGGCGAAGCCGCAGATTTCCGCAGTGCGGATCTCGCGCGAGATTTGCTGGACGGCGGCGAAGTCGCCCGGGCTGGAGATCGGGAAGCCCGGCTCGATCGTATCGACGCCCAGCTTGGCGAGCTGCCGGGCGATCGTTATTTTTTGTTCCGGGCGCAGCATGGCTCCGGGGGCCTGTTCGCCGTCTCTCAGCGTCGTATCGAACATGCGGATTTTGCGCAAAGGTTTGTTGTTCATCCCGAATCGTCCTTTCGTTGTTCAATTAAAAAACGCCTGCTGTCTCCGGAATGCTTCCAAGAGACGCCAGGCTCTGTCCTGCCGCGGTACCACTCTTGTTGACCGGCTGCGCCGCCCCGACGGGCGACTTCGCCGATCCACCTCAAACCCCGATGACGGAGGGCAACCGTCTCGGCCTAACCGGCATTCCCGCATTCCCCTTCGGCTTGCGCGCGCTGTTCAGCCGCCTGAGATTGCCGCGGAATCCGGATCGGCCCAGCCGCTCCCGGGCGAGATTCAAGCGTTCGGATGGCTGCGTCGCACCTGCCCGCAGCTCTCTGCGCATCCGGATCGCTTTACTGCTCCCGTTCTTCGCGTTTTTGACCTATCCGATTGTGGATTGATGGCGCATATATGCAAAAAGGCCTGCCGTCTCTTGGGTCAAGAGACGACAGGCCGGTCGACCGATCGCGGTACCACTCTTGTTGACCTGCCGGATGAAGGCAAGCCCGCTCGATCCCGATCACGGAGGCTACCCGTCGAAGCCTAATGGGATGGAAGATCCATCCTGTTCAGCCCCGCCGCTCCCGGGCGAGTTTCGCCGATATGTCCCGTCTGCGTCGCACCGTTCCGCAGCTCTCTGAGCAGGAATACGCGGCTACTGATCCCGTTCTTTGCGTTTCGTTTGCGATATTGTTTGTCATTATAGTATGCCGAAGAAGCGGTGTCAACACGCCCGAGAACATTTTTTTGACACGCGTTTTGGTCTCCTCCAACAAAAAGCTTGTCCGGAACCGGACAAGCTTTTGCGCGTTTGCCTTACTTTAACCGGGGCGCCGGCTCTTCCGCTTCTTCCTCGCGGAACGAGACGCCTTCGACTTTGACGTTGACTTCCACGACGCGGAGACCCGTCATATTCTCCACGGCTTCTTTGACATTTAATTGCAGCTCTCTGCATACGTCCTGAATTTTGCTGCCGTATTGCACGATGACGCGAAGGTCGATAGCCGCTTCGACTTGTCCGACTTCAACCGTCACGCCTTTCTGCACGTTTTTGCCGCTCAGACGTTTGGCCCAGCCTTCGCTTATGCCGCCGGACATCCCGGCGATCCCGGGAGTCTCGATAGCCGCCAGGCCGGCTATCGTGGAGACGACATCATCCGATATCCGAATTACACCTTGATTCTCGAGCTCTTCCATCACGCGTTCACCCTCCCGACGGGTCCGGCCCTTCCAGCCATCCCCTGTTGTCGCCTACGCCTTAAATTGTAAACGCTTTGGGGGGAGAACGCAACCGTCCTCCGGCTTTGATCTCCTCCCGAGCCAAAGCCGCCGTCTAGCGTATCCGAAAAGGGCCGGCCAAACAAAAAAACGACCACGTCCCAGGACACGATCGTTTTTGCCCGTTGTCTCTCAGCTTTTATTGAGAGCGTCGTACAATTCGGCAAGCTTCCGCTCCAGCCGGGTCAACAGCGCTTTGCCGTCGGCCGCGTCCACCAGACCGGCACGGATCGCGAAGTCGATCTCGCGGGACAACCCGTACATCTGGGTATCGAGCACTTCCTCGTAAAGCGGACAGCGGCGATTCATCAGCGTATCCATCTGGACGGCGATCAGCTTAGCGATTTTGTCCGCGTCTTCTTCCAATAAACGAAGGGCCTTCTCGTTCAAGGTCCACACTTGTTCTGAAGATGTCATCTATCGGTTCCCCCCTGCCGCGGGAATGCCATTCCCAAGCTCTTAGCCTTATATTAGACGAAAATGAAGCAAATCACAAGGCCGAGCCCGAAATGAAAGATCGGAATCCGCGCGCTGCGCCTGCATGGGGAAAACCGGACGGCGCAGGGGGGTTCCTCTGTACAGTCCGTTTTTCCCGTACGGAGTCCGTCTTACGGTTGATACGACTGCATGTAAGAGACAACAGCTTTGATCGTATCGTACCTCGATTGAAAGGGTATGGGGTTATCGCTGGAGATGAGCGATATTTTTACCGACACATTTTTGTACGAGAGGATGGACTCGTCATACAGCTTCATGACGGGCTCGCGTTCGTAGGTTTCGAAATCATGACGCGGCCAAAAGATCATGTCCTCTCCCACGTACGACTTCAGATAAATCAGGTCGATCAGCGCAAACGTTTTGTTTTTCTCGTCCTGCCTCTAGAGCCTGGATTCTTCATCTACAACGGTCGTTTCATTATCGTTTACAGCCCGCCCCGACTCTCCCGTATCATGCATCTCCACCTGGGAAGGCGCCCCTTCCAACAACCTATAAATAGGAATACCAGTTATTTCAATTATTAGTTTAACATTTCCTTGTTTTCGCTTGTGTCGAAATTGGTCGAAGCGTAAAATATTTTTTCCCGCAATAAAAAACCGCCTCCGCACCGCAATAGCGGTGCCGGCAGGCGGCCTTCCATCCTTTTTATTCGTCCTCGACGATCCGAACCTTCAGATTATGCTGCTCGAACAGTTCAGCCAGCGTCTTCTTAGCTTCTTCAGCGTCGGGTCCATGGACGTGCAGATCGTAAACGCCTTTATCGACCAGCGTCGTATACAGACCGAGAATGCTTTTCACGTCGATGAATTTGTTCTCGTATTGCAAGACGATCGAAGAACGAAACTTGTTCGCCGCTTGGGAAATCTGCACAATCGCCGTATTGCCGGAACCTGGCATAATGGATCCCTCCATTTGATGTGTCCAACGTCTTCCTTCTCCCTCATGATACCCGATACTCCCAGATTCATGCAATATGGTAACGGCCGTTTTGTGAGTTTCTCCGAACACTTTTGTCCGCTTATTTGAGATGCTCCGGATTCAGTCCTTCCAATTCCGGAATGACGAAGCGGCCGTCTTTGCGGATCAGCTTGTCGTCGAACCACACTTCGCCGCCTCCGTATTCGGGGCGCTGGATCAGCACCATATCCCAGTGAACCGCCGAACGGTTGCCGTTGTCCGTATCCTCGTACGCTTGACCGGGCGTAAAGTGAAGGCTGCCGGCGATTTTTTCGTCGAACAAAATGTCTTTCATCGGGTGCAAGATATAAGGGTTGAAGCCGAGACTGAATTCGCCGATATAGCGGGCTCCTTCGTCCGTGTCGAGAATTTCGTTAAGCCGCTTCGTATCGTTCGCCGTCGCCTCGACGATTTTGCCGTTTTCGAACCGCAGGCGGACGTTCTCGAACGTGATTCCGCTGTAGACGGTCGGGGTGTTGTATTGAATGACTCCGTTGACCGAATCGCGCACGGGCGCGGTGAATACTTCGCCGTCGGGAATATTGCGGTGGCCGCTGCACTTTTTGGCGCCGATGCCCTTGATCGAGAACGTCAGGTCTGTGCCGGGCGATACGATCCGCACCCGATCCGTCCGGTTCATCAGGTCGAGCAGAGGCGTCATGGCTTGGTCCATACGGGCATAGTCCAGGTTGCACACGTCGAAATAAAAGTCCTCGAACGCTTCCGTGCTTTTGTTGGCCATCTGGGCCATCGACGCGTTCGGGTAACGGAGCACCACCCACCGCGTCTTCTTGACGCGCTGCTCCTGGTGCACCGGATGGCGGTACAGCCGGTTGTACAGCTTCATCTTCTCGTCCGGCACGTCGGACAGCTCGTTGGCGTTCTCTCCCGCGCGAATGGCGATATAGCAGTCCATCTGCTTCATGCGGGCCAGATCCTGCTCCGCCCACAGCTCGATCTGCTCCTGGCTGGCTTCCTTCAAAATCGCCCGCTGGACGGAATGGTCGATCAGTTCGACGAACGGCCGTCCGCCGCGCGCGTACACCTCTTCCACCAGGCATTTGACGAGCTCGCGTTCGGAGCCGTACATCTCGATCAGCACGTTGTCGCCAGGCTGCACGTCCACCGAATACTGCACCAAATTTTTCGCCAATACGGACAATCTCGGATCTCTCATCCTCGTTGCTCCTCCTTGATTAATAATTTATTCCGGAACGCCTGTCCGGCGGCCGCAAGCAGCGCGATGAAGGCGAGCATCAGCAGCAGGCGTCCTTTGTTCTCGTGCATATGCATCACGTCGTATCCCACCAGGCATTCCGCGAACACGATGGGCAGCTTGCCGAGCAGCGTCGCAAGCGTAAACGAACGGAGCTTCACCCCTGAGGCGCCCGCCGCGTAATTAACCGCAGAGGAGGGCACAAAAGCCAGCAGGCGTCCCATCAGCACATAAAAAAAACCGTTTCGCTCCAGAGACCGCTGCATCCGGGCAAAGCCTTTCCGCCCGCCGAACCGCGACTCCACCCATTCCCGGCCCAATGCCCGGGCAAGCGCAAAAGCCGCGACGGCCGCGGCGCACGCGCTTAAATAACTGACGGCAAAACCGCCCCAAAAGCCGAATACCAGCACATTGGCGCCTGCGAGCAACACAAACGGCACAAACGGCGCAAACGTCTGGAGGGCGATCAGCAGGATCGCGACGATCCAGGCCAGCCAGCCGAACGATCTCACCCATGCCGACAACTCGTTCGGATCGATGCCGCGGATGTAAGCTCCGACCGGCGACATCGCCGTTGCGATCAGGAGGACAACCGCGGCGGCGACCGCGGCCGCTATCCCCCAGCGTCCAGTTTTGTTCCCCATGCGCTCCCTGCTTTCAATCCGGTGATATTATTCGATCCTGCGAATCGGCGGCCGGAAAGCGGTACGTCTCCACGACGGTCTCGCTATGACGCGCTCCCCGCCAGTCGTACTGGAGCCTCGTCGTCTCGACGATTTGCTCGATCTTGCGGCCCGGGCCGATCCATACGCGATATTCGGCTTCCGCCCGCAAGGCTGCCAACCGCTCGTCCAACGACGGTCCGTACGTTCGCCGCGTCTCCTCCAGGCTGCGGATGAGCCGTTCGGCGTCGCTGTCCGACAGCCGGGCGGACTGCCGCAAGCTTTCGGCGGCGGTTCTCCATTGCTCCTCGGGAAGCGATAATCGGGCTTGCCATATGTTCGCAATCTTATCAAAATCGGCCGAAACCCGCAACACCAGCGGACCCGTATCGCTCGCCGCCCCGGAGTCGGTCTCGACTTCCGAGCCCGCTTGCTTCAACCTTTCGATACAGGCCAACGGATTGCTGCCGAACGCCGCGCCCGCGGGCCAGACGGCTGCCTCGCGGTCTCCGGTCCTCCAGCCTTCGGCCTGCCGGACGATGACCCGCGGGTCCCGGTTGCCGTCCGAGAGCAGGACGACACCCTGCCCGGCGTCCATCTCGCCGTATCGTTCCGGTCCCGTCAGCGTTACTCCCGCTTGCTCCTCGATAAACTCCGTCTTCGCGGCAAACGGAACGGAGCCGCTCGTCACGAGGGCGTCCAGCGCCATCGTTAGCATCGTCTCCGGATCCTCCCCGAGAGCCCCCGCCCCCGTACATCCGGACAAGCCCGCGGCCAACGCGGCCAGCGCGGCCGACAGACGCACCCGCCCGCCATTCTTCCGTACGGACATCCCGCTCCCTCCTTATTCTATCGGATACGTATAGCGTACCCCAGGGAGGAATGTCCATGCGGCGCAAAACAAAACGCGGGAGCCCCGCTCACCGCGCGATTTGAATGTTGTTTTTGCCCGCTTCCTTCGCTTGATACAGCGCGACGTCCGCCCGCTGGAACAGCGCCTCGACCGCTTGCCTCTCCGACTCCTTGCTCCAGTCGGCCAAGCCGCAGGAGATCGTTACCCGGGGATCGGTCACCTGCGCCACCTGCGTGCGAATGCGGTCCGCGACTCGCAGAGCCTGATCGACGCGCACCTGCGGCAAATACACGGCCAGCTCCTCTCCGCCCCACCGCACCGGAATGTCGGTTTCGCGGATACACGAACGGATCACCGAGCTGATCTGGATCAGCACCCGATCCCCGACCTGATGCCCGTACGTGTCGTTGATCATTTTGAAATTGTCGACATCGATCAGCACCAGCGTTCCGCACAAATCCTTGCGCTGCTGCATGGCGATCTGCTCGTCCAGATAACGCCTCACGTAAAGTCCCGTCAAATGGTCGGTCACCGCCATTCGCCGCACCTCGGCATGCAGCGACGCATTGGACATCGCCAGGCCGATATGGCCCGACAGCACCTGCAGCAGCTTGAAGTTGTCGTAGGAGAAAAAGTTCGGAATCCGGTGCGCCACCAAAATCGCTCCCCGCACCTCCGAGCCCACGATGATCGGGCTGGCGATCAGGGAGCGGGAGCCCGTAATCTCCATCAGCTTGGATTTGACTTTCGGATTGCGCGTATAATCGGATATGATGATCGGTTCCTGCGTTTTGTACACCATGCCCGCGAAGCCGTAATCGATCGAAAAATGCTCGTTGAACATCGCCGGAAGGTTGCTGGCCTGCACGATCATGCGCCGGGACGCCGTGTCCAATTCGAGAATGCAGCAAAACTCGGCGCCGAAAATATGGATCAGCTCGTTGGACGCGAATTGGTAAATGTCGCTCAGCTTCAGGCTTTGCGTGAGCCGCTTGGTGATCTCGTTGATCACCTGCAGCTCGTGAATCAGCATATTGGACTGCTCGTACAGCCTTGCGTTCTCGAAGGCGGAGCCGGCCGTATCCGCCAGGCTGGCGACCAGACGAAGATCGTCCGCATCGGGCGGCGAGCCGAACTCCAGCCGCATGACGCCGTATACGCCCTGCGGTCCGCGCAGCGGGACTGCGACCACGGGCTGCGCGCCGTCTTCTCCGGCCTGGACAACCGTTTTGCCGCTCATGAACGCTTGCGTGCACGGATCGTCGGCGATGTTTTGGAAATTCAGCAGCTTGACGGGCAACTGGGAGGTGCGGTCCTGGGACAAATACAGCTCCACGTCGGCGAACGGGTACACGCGCCGGATAAACGAGAGCGTCTCCGACAATACCGAATCAACGTCGATTTTGGCATGCAGTTGCGCCGCCGCCTCGTATAACAGCGACTGCTTGCGCGCTTCCTCCCGCTTGACCGCCTCCCGGCAGCAAGCCTCCAACGCGAACGCCAGCAGCCCGATCCGGTCGGCTATGGCCGAGACAACTTCCGGAGGCGCGATAAACACAAGCGCCGTCGGGGCATTGTCCGCCCGGAGCTGGACGGGCACCCCGCAGGCGCGGTATTCGCCGAACGGGAAGTCACCCGCAACGCCGAAAGCATGCGACGCAAACCGCCGGAAAAACGCGGCCAGCTCGTCCCGCGAACCGTCGTCCGCCGCGGACCGTTCGCGCAGCTCGCCAGCGGGAGCCCCTCCCTCGGCCGCCAGCAGCTTGCCTTGGGAATCCGCCAGCACCCAGCAGCCGGACGGCGCTTCGGCTCGTTCCGACAGACGCGCCAGCCAATCGTAAAACCCCGACAAAGCGGCCTCCGGAAGGGAGGCTTCGCTTGACAAAGCAGGCACGGAACAGGTCATATCGACGAATGAGAAGTTGTTTGGATCGTTCATCCCATGCCTCCCTAGCTTTCGCGAGCCGCCTGTGACGCACGGTCCGATGCTTGTCCATCGGGTTTGACTTCTATGATTTACGATTATACTATAATTTTTGGGAGCAAAGCACTATTGCTTGGTTCTGTGGATACAGAATAATTGGCGTTCCCGGATTTTTCTTGACTTGGCGGCGCGTTTCTTCTACAATATGGTGGTGTGTGTCAACCCTCGCTACCTTTGTCGTCGGCAGGACGCGGCTGAATATTGCCTGCCGGGCGCGGTTCGCGCTGTGACAAAAGTAGGCACATTTCATATATATAATGGGCGCGATGCCCGATAACGACATTTGAACCAGTAAAATTTGAACCAGTAAAAAAGGAGCAAGACTGACATGGCACGTTATACGGGTCCGAAATGGAAACTGAGCCGCCGTCTGGGCATCTCCCTGAGCGGCACCGGCAAAGAACTGAGCAAACGTCCGTTCCCTCCGGGACAACACGGCAACAACAACCGCAGAAAAATCAGCGGCTACGGCGCGCAATTGCAAGAAAAACAAAAACTGCGCCATATGTACGGCCTGAGCGAAAAGCAATTCCGCAACCTGTTCGAGCGCGCAAGCAAACTGAAAGGTATCGTCGGCGAAAACTTCATGTTCCTGCTTGAAAGCCGTCTGGACAATCTCGTGTACCGTCTCGGCCTGGCAAACTCCCGTGCGGGAGCCCGCCAACTGGTCGCTCACGGTCACGTAACGGTTAACGGCCGCAAAGTGGACATCCCGTCCTACACGGTGCAGCCGGGCGACGTGATCGGTCTCCGCGAGCGCAGCCGCAACCTGTCGGTGATCAAGGAAGCGCTGGCCGGCCGTCATCACATCCCGAACTATCTGGAATTCAACGACACGACTCTCGAAGGCAAATACGTCCGTCTTCCGGAGCGTTCGGAGCTTACCGACCAAATCGACGAAAAACAAATCGTCGAGTTCTACAGCCGTTAATCCCCGGCCGTCGACTCGACAACAAAAAAACCGCCTCTATCCGGGGCGGTTTTTTTGTTGTTCCGGGCGAGCGGCAAACAAGCCCGCTTCTTATGGGTAAGGGCCGTGCCGGCGAACGTCCGGACGGCCCTTCGACCCGGGCGCAAGCGTCAGTCAGCGCTTGACCAGGTCCTCGCGTACGGGAGTAAAGGCGTCGTGCAGAGCGCCGGCTTCAAGCGCCGTTACGCCGTGCCGCACGCCGGACGGAATGTAGATGCTCTCTCCCGCCAAGACGATCCGCTTCTCTCCGCCGATGCGGAATTCGAACGAACCGGACAGCACATACGTCAACTGCTCGTGAGGATGGGAATGCTCGTACCCTTCCGCCCCCGCTTCGAACTCGACCACCATGTTCATGATCGACTCGCCGACCGTCAAAATTTTGCGGCGGACGCCCGGTTCGGCCGGCTCCCATACGCCGATGTTGGACATGTTGAAGCTCCTCCCTTTCGATTCGGTACGAAACCATGCCGCAAGCGGACTTAGCTCCGCTTGATTCTGGCGAACTTGCGTTTGCCCACCTGAACGATGTCCCCGTCCCGGGGTTCCAGTTCGGCAAGCGGATCATCCTGCTTCTCCCCGTTGATTTTCACGGCGCCCTGCTGCACGCTGCGGCGGGCTTCCCCGTTTGACGACTGCAAGCCCAGCTCGACCAGCAGCTTCGTCAGGCGGATTTTTCCGTTCTCCAGCGCCTCCGCCGGCAGCTCCACCACATCGATCTCGTCCGGAATTTCGCGCTTCTGGAAGACGGTCACAAAATGCCGTTCCGCTTCCGCCGCCGCGTCCGGGCCGTGGAACATTTCGACGAACGTGCGGGCAAGCCGCATCTTCAGGTCGCGCGGATGAATCGTGCCGTCGGACAACCCTGTCCGAATCTCCGCGAGCTCTTCGTTGCTGACGGATGTCGCCAGTTCGAAATACTTGAGCATCAGCTCGTCCGGGACGGACATCGCCTTGCCGTAAATCTGGTTCGGTTCTTCGTCGATGCCGATGTAGTTGCCGAGGCTTTTGCTCATTTTATTGACGCCGTCCAGTCCCTCCAGCAGCGGCATCATGATGGTGACCTGCGGACTTTGGCCGTAAGCCTGCTGCAGCGTCCGCCCCATCAGCAGATTGAACTTCTGGTCGGTTCCGCCGAGCTCCACGTCGCTTTCCAGCGCGACGGAGTCATATCCCTGCATGAGCGGGTAGAAAAACTCCACGAGGCTGATCGGCTGGTTGTTCGTGAACCGCTTCGTGAAATCGTCGCGCTCCAGCATGCGCGCCACCGTCACTTTGGCGGACAATTGCAGCACGTCGGCGAACGTCAGCGGGCTCAGCCAATCGGCGTTGAAGTGAACCTGCGTCGATTCGGGATCGAGAATTTTGAAAATCTGCTGCTTGTACGTCGCCGCGTTGCGTTTGACGTCCTCCTCGGTCAGCGGCTTGCGCGTCTCCGACTTGCCGGTCGGATCGCCGATCCGGCCGGTAAAGTCGCCGATCAGCAGTTGAATCTGATGTCCGAGCTCCTGGAACTGGCGCAGCTTGTGCAGAACGACCGTATGGCCGATATGAATGTCGGGAGCGGACGGGTCCAGCCCGAGCTTGACCCGGAGCGGCCGCCCGTCCCGGACCGAAGCCGCCAGCTTCTCGCGCAGGCCGTCCTCCGGCACGATCTCCGCGGTTCCCCGGCGCAAAATGTCAAGCTGCCGCTCGACTTCGCGGCGCTGTTCGTCCGTTAACTGCTTCCATGCGGTTGATTCCGACATGCGAATGACCCCTTTCGGCAAAAATGATAAGCATCACGAAAGCCCACATGCGAGACGGAGCGAGCCCGTGCCAGCACGGCTTCCTCTGCGGTCCGGGCTATTCGGCGCGCCGGCTGCGGCTTTTTCGAATACGACAAAAAGCCTTCCCGTCCCCAAGGGACGAGAAGGCATTCTCGCGGTACCACCCTCGTTAATGCGCGGCACTCTCGCGGAAGCGGCGCATTCACCTCGCGCTGATAACGGGCGCAAACCCGGGACCTGTGCGGACAACGTCCGCATCGTCCTGCTCCGAAGCTGTAATTCGCGCGCAAGTCCGTACCGGCTCGCACCGCCGCCGGCTCTCTGAGACGTGCATCCGGCGCGCTACTGAGGCTCCATCGATGCATTTCCTTTTTTATATCACAGCCCGGACACGGTGTCAACGCCGGTCTCTCCTCTGCTCGTGACCCGTTCATGCGACTTATGCTATAATGTGGATGTTTGGGCTAAGGAGGTTTCTATGTCGAAATCCAATATTCCGTTTTACAAAAAGGCGGCATTCTACAAAAAAACCGGCTGGATTGCGTTAGGCGTCCTGAAGTGGACCGTCGCGGCGATTCTGGTCTGCGGCTTCTTCGCCGGCGGCGCGGCGGCGGGATACGTCGCCACGCTGGTCAAGGACGAACCCGTCCGAAGCCGGGAGGAAATCAAAGCGAAGGTTGAACAAAACGCCATCACGGGCTTCGTCTATTTCCGCGGCGGCGAGCCCGTCGGCCAGCTCCGGACGGAGGAGGACCGGCGGATGGCGGAGCTGAGCGAGATTCCGGAGCTGGTGAAAAACGCGTTTCTCGCTGTCGAAGACAACCGGTTCTACGAACATCCGGGCGTCGACTTCAAGGGGCTGATGCGGGCCGTCATCCAGCAGGCGACGAACGCTCCGGTTCAGACCGGCGGCAGTACGATCACGCAGCAGTTGGCGCGGAACGTCTTCCTGTCGCTGGAGCAGACCCGGGAGCGCAAGGCGAAGGAAATATTCCTCTCGCTCCGGCTTGAACGGCTAATGTCCAAGGACCAGATTTTCCTGGCATACCTGAACAAAATTCCGTTCGGCAACGGCTCCAACGGATACAACGTGTTCGGGATCAAAGCCGCGGCCAAAGGCATTTTCGGCATCGACAACCTGAACGAGCTGAATGCCGCCCAGGCTGCTTACCTGGCGGGACTGCCGCAGTCGCCGAGCAGCTACTCCGCCTATACAGGCAAAGGCGCATTCGACGAAGCCGGCTTCAAGCGGGCGATGGACCGGCAGCGGCTCGTGCTCAAGCGCATGCTGGAAGAAGGCGTGCTGACTTCGGCCGAATACGAGGCCGCTCTCGCCTTCGACGTGAAAGCGTCCCTGGCCCCGCCGAGCCGCAAGGGGTACGACACGTATCCGTATCTGATGCTTGAGACGGAACGCGTCGCCGTCGAGGTGCTGATGAAGGAGCGCCATCCGAAGCTGAAGCCCGGCACGCCGGAATACGCGGCGGCGTCGAAGGACGTTCTGAACGAGCTCTTGCGCGGCGGATACCACATTCATACGACGATCGACAAGACGATGTACGAGTCGATGCGCGCCATCGCCGAAAATCCGGCGTTGTTCGCGCCGGACGGCAAGGAATCGGGGCCGGAGCAGATCGCGTCGGTCGTCATCGACAACAAGACGGGCGCGATCCTCGGCATGATGGAAGGGCGCAGCTTCTTCATCGAGCAGATGAACCTGGCGACGCAGATGAAGCGGCAGCCCGGCTCCTCGATGAAGCCGATTGCCGCTTACGCGCCGGCGATCGAGATGGGCAAGCTTCAACCCGCCAGCGTTATCGACGACGCGCCGATCGTGCTGAAGGACGGCGTCAAGAAGTTCCATATTCCGCAGAACTGGAACTCCAAGTACAACGGTCTGGTTACGGCGCGGACCGCGCTCAACAAGTCGTATAATATTCCGGCGCTGAAGCTGTTCCTGGACGTCGTCGGCATCGAGACCGCTTGGGATTACGCGCGCAAGCTCGGCATCACCACGCTTACGGAATCGGACGCGCACGCCCAGACGGGCGTCATCGGCGGATTGCAGTTCGGCACGACCGTTGAGGAGATGACGAACGCGTATGCGGCATTCGGGAACGACGGCGTCTTCAACGACGCGTATATGATCGAAAAGATCGTCGATTCCCAGGGCAAGGTCATCTATCAGCACAAGCCGGCGCCTTCCACGGTCTTTTCCAAGCAGACCGCTTATCTGATGACGAGCATGCTGCGCACGGTGATCACCGATCCGGGAAGCACGGCGGCCGATCTGCAGCGGCTGTTCAAAAACTTCAAGAAGGTCGAAGTCGCCGGCAAAACGGGCTCGACCCAGGACGACGCCGATGCGTGGTTCGTCGGCTACTCGCCCGACATAACGGTCGGGGTGTGGGCGGGCTACGAACAGCCCAAATACAAGCTGTCCACGCGGGCCACCGGGTGCCCCAAAGAGCCTGTCGGCTGCGGAACGCTCAGGGCGAAGCAAATCTGGGCGAAAGTGATGGATGCCGCCTACGAGCTGCATCCCGACTGGTTCAAGCGAACCAAGTTCGAGACGCCCGAAGGCATCACGACGGCGACCGTCTCTTCGGTATCCGGCAAGCTTCCCAGCGAAAAAATACGCGCGGCCGGCTTGCTGACGACCGACGTGTTCAACGTCAAGCATATGCCGAAGGAAGAAGACGACGCGCTGGTTACGGTCAAATATGTGATGGTGAACGGCAAGGAGTATCTGCCGCAGGACGGAACGCCGTCCGAATTCGTCCGGGAGAAGACGATCATCCGGCGGCCGGCCCCGCTCCGCGACATCCTGAAAAATATCGAGGAGGCGCTGCAGCAGCTTCCGGCCAAAGACCGCAAGCCGATCGAACATTATATCCCGGTCGACTACAACGGCGATCCGCCAAGCGAAACCGATCCCCGCGCCGACGACGGGAAACCGCCCGTCGCGCCGGCTTTTACGGTCGCAGCAAACGGCAATCACGCCGTCCTGACGCTGACCGCTTCCCCGTCGCCGGATGTCGTGGGGTACCGCATTTACCGGTCGGCAGGCGACAACCGGTTTGTCCGTGTCGCCGGCGCCGTCATCTACGCGGGGGAAGCCGAGTTGACCTATACCGATACGCTGCCCGGCGGCGGAACGTTCGGTTATTATGTGACCGCCGTGGATGTTGCCGGCAACGAATCGCCCCCCGGCACTCCCGTCTATACGGACGGCCGCGCTGGAACGGCTCCGGCGGGACCGGAACAAAACGGCGGCAACGGCTCGGGCAATCCGGGCAGCCCCCTTCCGTTGCCGGGAGAGAACGGGTCCGGAGAGCATCCGCCCGCATCCAAGCCTTCCGCGCCGGAGAACCTGGCGGTTAAAGCTTCGGGCGCGGGAATCGAACTCGAATGGAAGAAAAACCCGGCGGAGCAATCGGTTGAGCGGTACGAGATCTACTACAGCGAGGAGCAAAACGGCACGTACCGCAAGATCGGAACGGCTAAATTAAACCGGTTCGCCTATTACGCTCTGGTCTACGACGGCTGGTACAGGGTAACCGCCGTGAATGCGGCGGGCGAATCCGCTCCGTCCAAAAGCGTCCGGTACGAGGCTCCGGACAACGAATAACCAAAACGGCTCCCATCCCCTGCAGGGATCGGGAGCCGTTTTGGTTTCAGAGCGGATCAGCCCGATGTCCGCTCCGTCGCCTCCGCGTTTCTTTTCAGCGCCAGGTATTCCCCGAGCATCGCCAGCCGCCAGGGCAAAATCATGCCGAACGCGAGCAAATAAAACAGCGCGCCCGTCTGGGGCACCGTCAAATACGGCTCCACCGCGCCGCGCAGGGCGAAACGGACCGCGAACAGGATCGCCAGAATAAAAACAAACGCTTTGGAGCGCTTGATATAAATCTCCTCTTCCCGCCGCTCCATCCGGGTCGTCACGATCAGCGGGAACGCAAAGATCAGAAGCCCGATGGCAAAGGCCGCCGTCCCCCACAACCACGGAATGCGCATAGGCGGAAAGGCGAACATCAAAAACCCGGTTGACATGCCTAACGGGGGGATTACGATTTTTCGCAGCGAAGTCGGCTTTTTCGCCGCCCGCAGCCGCAACACGATCAGCGCAGAGCCCATCACTCCCGAGAATACGACCGCCCCGAGCTGCGACCATAGCGCCGGATGCGTCATGGGTCATCTCTCCCTTTTCCGTCTGCCCTTGTTTCCTCTGCTTATTCGATGGTACTGCAAATTTCCGGCGGCCGCAAGCGGCTTCGGCAGCCGCTCCGCCTCCCGGGACGATCCCTTTTCAAGCCGTATACGCCTATGGACGGAGAGGAACGATAATCTTGTAAAAACACCACGCGCAAGGAGGGTGTTACGCCGAGGCGATTGCGTCCGCTCGACTGTCATTTTTGGCCTGCGGAATGCAAAAATACACGCCAAGATCAACCCGCAAGGCAGCCGAATCGGCGATTAACCCCACTTAGTGCAGCACCAGAGTGTATATTTGCATTTGGCCGTGCGAACGACGCCCTGAATCGCGCCCGATCTGCAGACGCGTCTCGTTTGACCCTGCCTGTACACATCCCTGCGGCGAGAGGGATCGACGAGAAATCGGCGGAAAAACGGGGCAAACCCGCTTTTCCCCGATGTTTGTATCGCTAAATTCGACGCGGCCGCCGAATTCCCGGCTATACCGATATAAAATATTGTTTTATATTTCTTATGGATGGATACGAACAGATGTGAAGGAGGAGCCCTTGATGGATTACCGGATCGAAAAAGATACGCTGGGCCCCGTCCGCGTCCCCGCCGACAAACTGTGGGGGGCGCAAACGCAGCGGAGCCTGGAAAATTTCCGCATCGGCACGGAACGTATGCCGCTGGAACTGATCTACCCTTTGGCGATTCTGAAAAAAAGCGCGGCGATCGTCAACGAACGGCTCGGGAAGCTCGATCCGGACAAAGCGTCCGCTATCGCCGATGCCGCCGACGAGATCGTCGCGGGCCGCTGGGACGAGCATTTCCCCCTCGTGGTCTGGCAGACGGGAAGCGGCACGCAGTCGAACATGAACGTCAACGAAGTGATCGCCCGCCGTGCCAATCAACTGCTTGCGGAACGGGGAATCGACAAGACGGTGCATCCGAACGATGACGTAAACCGGTCGCAGAGCTCCAACGACACGTTTCCGACGGCGATGCACATCGCCGCGCTGATTGCGGTCGAGGACCGGGTGCTGCCCTCCCTGGAGGCGCTGAAGAACACGCTGGCGGACAAAAGCCGCGAGTACATGGATCTGATTAAAATCGGCCGAACGCATCTGCAGGACGCCACTCCGCTTACGCTGGGGCAGGAAATCAGCGGCTGGCACCGCATGCTGGAAAAATCGGAGCAAATGATCCGCGATTCTGCGGAAACGCTGAGGGAGCTGGCAATCGGAGGAACAGCGGTCGGCACCGGCATTAACGCGCACCCCCGCTTCGGTGAGATGGTCGCCGAAGAAATCAGCAAATGGACCGGCAAAACGTTCAGAAGCGCCGCCAACAAATTTCACGCGTTGACAAGTCACGACGAGCTGGTATTCGTGCACGGAGCGCTGAAGGCGCTGGCCGCCGACCTGATGAAAATCGCCAACGACGTGCGCTGGTTGGCCAGCGGCCCGCGCAGCGGCATCGGTGAGATTACGATCCCCGCCAATGAACCGGGAAGCTCGATCATGCCCGGCAAGGTGAATCCGACCCAATCCGAAGCGATGACGATGGTCGCCTGCCAGGTGATGGGCAATGACGCCGCCATCGGCTTCGCCGCGAGCCAGGGCAACTTCGAATTAAACGTGTTCAAGCCGGTCATCGCTTACAATTTCCTGCAATCCGCCCGCCTGCTGGCGGATGCGATACATTCGTTTAACGAACGCTGCGCGGTCGGCATCGAACCGAACCGCGAAGTCATCAGCCGCCATCTGGAGCGTTCGTTGATGCTCGTCACCGCGCTCAACCCGTATATCGGCTACGAGAATGCCGCGGCCATCGCCAAAAAAGCCCATGCGGAAGGATTGACGCTGCGCGAGGCCGCCTTGGCCAGCGGACTGCTGACCGGAGAGCAGTTCGACGAGATCGTCCGGCCGGAGCAGATGATTCACCCGAAGGAGTAACATTGGAAGGCTGCTGCCGGGGACAGAAGCAGCAGCGCGGCGGCAGCTTCTCCCTCGGATCGCAGCGGGACTTTCTTGGGGCAACGGACAACAAAACGGCGTGGTTGCCGTCCGTCAACCGGACGGCAACCACGCCGTTTCTTGTTCGATCCGCTTACGCGAATCGGGCGCCGTAAGCAGCGGGATCGCTGCGCCATGCTTTCAGCAGCGCCATCTCTTCTTCGCCGATGCGGCCCGATTCGAGCGCCGCTTCCGTCAGTTTCGTGTAATTGGTGACGGTATGCAGCGGAATCCCCGCCTCCGCGAAAGCCCGGACCGACTGCTCGAACTCGTACGTGAAAATCGCAAGCGTCGCCAGCACCTCGGCTCCGGCTTCCCTGACCGCCAACGCCGCCTTCAGGGAGCTGCCGCCCGTCGAGATCAGATCTTCGATCATGACGACCTTCTGCCCCGGCTTCAGCACGCCTTCGATCATGTTTTGCTTGCCGTGCCCTTTCGCTTTGTCGCGCACGTAGATCATCGGCAGCCCCAGCTTCTCGGCCGCGAACGCCGCATGGGCGATTCCGCCCGTCGCGATGCCGGCCAGCACTTCGGCTTCCGGGTATTTCTCGCGGATGATGGAAGCGAAGCCCTCCGCAATCTGATTGCGGATCGCCGGATACGACAGCGTCAGCCGGTTGTCGCAATAAATGGGCGATTTCATGCCGGACGTCCAAGTGAAGGGCTCGTTCGGGCGAAGCACGACGGCTTCGATGTCGAGCAGCGATTGCGCCACTTGGGCAGCGAGAGCGGATACGTTCGAATTCATCGGATGTCCTCCTTGGTATGGGTTGGAAATGCGTCGTTACGCATGCGCCACAAGCTCGTCGAGAATCGCCTCCATCGAGGCGCGCGGATCGGCGGCGGCCGTGATCGCCCTTCCGATCACCATGTAATCGGTGCCCGCCGCAATCGCTTGGCCCGGCGTCATAATCCGGCTCTGATCGCCGATATCCGATCCGGCGGGACGGATTCCCGGCGTGACGGTAATAAAGCCGTCGCCGCACGCTTCCTTGACGATCCGGACTTCCAGCGGAGAGCTGACGACGCCGTCCAGCCCCGACTCGGCGGCCATCCGGGCGTAGCGCACGACCGTGTCTTCGACGGTGCCCGGAATGCCGATCTCTCCGTTCATCGTCTCCCGGCTCGTGCTCGTAAGCTGAGTTACCGCGATAAGCAGCGGGCGTTCCGCGGACGAGCCGCTCCCCTGCAGCCCTTGCTCAAGCCCCTCACGGGCGGCCTCCAGCATGCGCCTTCCTCCCGCGGCATGGACGTTCAGCATGTTCGCGCCGTGCCGCGTCAGGCTTGCGATTCCGCCCCTCACCGTGTTCGGTATGTCGTGCAGCTTCAGATCGACGAATACGCGGTAACCGCGGCGGCGCAAATCGCCGATAATCGACAGCCCTTCCGCGTATATCAGCTCCATGCCCACCTTCATCCAGCACGGAATTCCCTCCAGCGCGTTCAGCAGCTTCTCCGCCGCGGCCCAATTCGGATAATCGAGCGCGACCATAATGCGTCCAGCCGCTTGCTCCTTGGTGATCGCCATGTCTATCCTCCTGTGCGCATAACGAAGGGCATGATGGCGGCCGCTCCGGCCGGCAGGCCGGAAGCGGGCCGCGGCCCATGCCCTTCCGATTCGGTTTATTGCTTCGCGGTGTTCGCGAACACCGGCATCGAGCGAGACGAGAAGTTCAGCGTCTCGAGCATGCGCAGCATCGCGCGCACCGTATCCAGCGACGTCAAGCAGACGACGCCGTTCTCGACCGCCTCGCGGCGGATGCGGAAGCCGTCGCGCTCCGGCGTTTTGCCTTTAGTGAGCGTATTGACGACGAAGTTGGCTTCGCCGCTGCGGATCAGGTCGAGAATGTTCGGCGAACCTTCGCTTAATTTGTTCACGACCGTAACGGGGATGCGCGCGTCCTGCAGCGCCTTCGCCGTGCCGCCCGTCGCCAGAATCTTGTAGCCCAGCTCGTGGAACAAACGCATCAGCTCGACCGCTTCCGCTTTGTCCTTGTCGGACACCGTGCAGATGACGGAGCCCGCGTTCGGGATTTTCATGCCCGCTCCGAGCAGTCCTTTGTACAGCGCTTTGGCGAAGTTGACATCGCGGCCCATCACTTCGCCGGTGGACTTCATCTCCGGTCCGAGCGTCGGCTCGACGCGGCGCAGCTTCGCGAACGAGAACACCGGCACTTTCACCGACACGAACTCGTCTTCCGGCCACAGTCCCGTTTGATAACCCATGTCCGCCAGCTTTTCGCCGAGGATGACCCGGGTCGCGACGTTGGCCATCGGCACGTTCGTCACTTTGGACAGGAACGGAACCGTCCGCGAGGAGCGCGGGTTGACCTCGATGACGTAAGCCTTGCCTTCGTAGATGACGAACTGGATGTTGACGAGACCGACGACCTCAAGCGCGCGGGCGATCTTGATCGTGATGTCGATCACCTGCTGCTTCACGTCTTCGGAGATCGTCTGCGGCGGATAAACCGCGATCGAGTCGCCGGAGTGGACGCCTGCGCGCTCGACATGCTCCATGATGCCGGGAATGAGCACCGTCTCCTTGTCGCAGATCGCGTCGACCTCCACTTCGACGCCCAGCATGTAGCGGTCGATCAGAACCGGGTGCTCCGGATTGATTTTCACCGCGTGTTCCATGTATGAGAGCAGCTCTTCGTCGGAGTAGACGATCTCCATCGCGCGGCCGCCCAGGACGTAAGACGGGCGCACCAGCACGGGATAGCCGAATTTAGACGCCGTGCTGACCGCCTGATCGACCGACGTAACCGTCCCGCCCGGAGGCTGGGCGATATTGAGCGAGCGCAGCAGCTCCTCGAACTTCTTGCGGTCTTCGGCGGTGTCGATGCTCTCCAGGCTGGAGCCGAGGATACGCACGCCCGCGCGCGCCAGCGGCGCGGCCAGATTGATCGCCGTTTGTCCGCCGAACTGCACGATGACGCCGACCGGCTTCTCCTGCTCGATGACGTTCATGACGTCTTCGAAGAACAGCGGCTCGAAGTACAGCCGGTCCGAGGTGCTGAAGTCCGTCGACACCGTCTCCGGGTTGTTGTTGATGATCACCGCTTCATAGCCGGCGGCTTGGATCGCCCATACCGCATGCACCGTCGAATAGTCGAATTCGATGCCTTGGCCGATCCGGATCGGACCGGAGCCGAGCACAAGCACTTTGGGCTTGCCGCTCTCGACCACTTCGTTCTCCGTCTCGTACGTCGAGTAGTAGTAAGGCGTGGAAGCCTCGAATTCGGCCGCGCACGTGTCAACCATTTTGTAGACCGGCTTGATGTTGTGCGCGAGACGTGCGGCGCGCACTTCGGCTTCCGTCGTCAGATTCAGGCCGCCGCCCGCTTCGCGGCGCAGCTCGGCGATCGCCCGGTCGGTGAACCCTTTGCGCTTCGCTTCGAGCAGCAGCTCCCGGTCAAGCTCCGGCGTCAGCAGCACGCTTTCGAATTCGACGAGTCCTTGCAGCTTGTGCAGGAACCACCAGTCGATCTTGGTCAAATCCTGGACGCGCTGCAGCTCCCATCCGCGGCGGAACGCCTCGCAGACGAGGAAGAGGCGCTCGTCGTCCGGCTTGGCCAGCCGCGCCTCCAGCACGTCGTCGGCGAGGTCGGAGGCGTCTTTCAGAGCCAGCCGGTGCACGCCGATCTCCAGCGAGCGAACCGCTTTGTGGATCGATTCCTCGAATGTGCGGCCGATCGCCATAACCTCGCCGGTCGCTTTCATCTGCGTGCCCAGCTTCCGGTTGGCGCTCGTGAATTTATCGAACGGCCAGCGCGGGATTTTGGAGACGACGTAGTCCAGCGTCGGTTCGAAGCAAGCATAGGTTTGACCGGTGACCGGGTTGACGATTTCGTCAAGCGTATAACCGACGGCGATTTTCGCCGCCATTTTCGCGATCGGATAACCCGTCGCTTTGGACGCAAGCGCCGACGAACGGCTGACGCGCGGGTTTACTTCGATGACGTAATATTGATAGCTGTGCGGATCGAGCGCAAACTGCACGTTGCATCCGCCCTCGATGTTCAGGGCGCGGATAATTTTGAGCGAAGCCGACCGGAGCATTTGGTATTCGCGGTCGGACAGCGTCTGGCTCGGCGCGACGACGATGCTGTCGCCGGTATGGACGCCGACCGGGTCGATATTTTCCATGTTGCAGACGACGATGCAGTTGTCGTTGGCGTCGCGCATGACTTCGTATTCGATCTCTTTCATGCCCGCGATGCTCTTCTCGATCAGGCATTGTCCGATCGGGCTGTAGCGCAGGCCGGAAGCGACGATCTCCAGCGCTTCCTCCTCGTTGTGGCAGATGCCGCCGCCGGTGCCGCCCAGCGTGTAAGCCGGACGCACGATGATCGGATAGCCGATCTCGTTCGCGAAGGCGATCGCTTCCTCCACCGTCGTGACGATGGTGCTCTCCGGAACCGGCTGGCCGAGCTCGCGCATCAGATCGCGGAACATGTCGCGGTCTTCGGCGCGTTCGATCGCCGACAACTGCGTGCCCAGCAGCTTGACGTTTTCTTTCTCCAGAATGCCCGCCTTCGCCAACTGCACGGCCATATTGAGGCCCGTCTGTCCGCCGAGCGTCGGAAGCAGTCCGTCCGGACGCTCCTGGCGGATAATCTGCGAGACGAAATCGAGCGTGATCGGCTCGATATACACTTTGTCCGCCATATTCGTGTCGGTCATGATCGTAGCCGGGTTGGAGTTGATCAGAACGACCTCGAAGCCTTCTTCCTTCAGCGCCTGGCATGCCTGCGTACCCGCATAGTCGAACTCCGCGGCTTGTCCGATGACGATCGGGCCGGAGCCGATCACGAGAATTTTCTTGAGGTCTTTATTTTTGGGCATACTGCAGGTCTCCTTTCGGTTGATTCCGGCGGGATTCGGCGTAAGCGCCGGCGATTTGCGCCTGGCGCGGCAGGCCCTTGCGCTCTTCCTTCGTCCGCTCGATCAGCTCCATGAATTCGTCGAACAGGTAGCTCGAATCGAACGGTCCCGGGGAAGCCTCGGGGTGATACTGCACGGAGAACGCCGGATATTTCTTATGGCGCAGTCCTTCGATCGTCCGGTCGTTGTTATTGATATGCGTAACTTCAAGCTCCGTCGCGGCGATCGATTCTTCCAGGACCGTATAGCCGTGGTTTTGCGATGTAATGAAGCAGCGGTTCGTGCGCAGATCCTTGACCGGATGGTTGCCGCCGCGATGGCCGAACTTCAGCTTCGTCGTGTCGGCGCCGCAAGCGAGCGCGAACAGTTGATGCCCCAGGCAGATGCCGAACAGCGGGTACTCGCCCAGCAGCTCCCGGACCGTCTGGACCGCATGCGGCACATCCTTCGGGTCCCCCGGACCGTTGGACAGCAGGATGCCGTCCGGGGCCAGCCGGCGGATCTGGTCGGCGGTTGTGTCGTGAGGCACGACGACGACGTCGCAGCCGCGTTTGGTCAGATCGCGCAGGATGCCGCTCTTGGCGCCGAAATCCATCAGCACGACACGATGCTTGTCGCCGGGCGCGGAGAAGACGCTGCGGGTGGAGACGCGCGATACCTGATCCGTCATCAGCGGCGTCGAATCCAGCAGTTGGCGCAGCTCTTCAACGGATTTGCCGCTGGTCGAGAGCACGCCTTTCATCACGCCGTGGTGACGGATTTTGCGGGTCAGCATACGCGTGTCGATGCCGTATATGCCCGGGATGCCGTATTCCTTCAGCAGCTCGTCGAGCGAATATTGCGCTCTCCAGTTGCTCGGCACGGTTTCCTGTTCCCGCACGACAAAACCGTGAATATAAGGGCGGACCGACTCGAAATCGTCGCGGGTAATGCCGTAGTTGCCGATCAGCGGGTAGGTCATCGTGACGATTTGTCCGCAGTACGAGGGATCGGACAATACTTCCTGATAACCGGTGATGCCGGTGTTGAACACGACTTCGCCCACGCTATCCGTCTGAGCGCCAAACGCGCGTCCGGTGAATACCGTTCCGTCTTCCAATAACAGAATGGCCTGCATGCGTGTCATCTCCTTCAATTCGAATCGTCTGGTTAGTTGGCGTGATGAAGTTTTATTCGCTCCAAGCGACACGGCCTGCGGCCATGGTCCAGACCGGCCAGCCCTTCAGCTTCCAGCCGGCGAACGGAGTGTTTCGTCCCTTGGTCAGGAATTTCGCGGGGTCGACCTCCGCCTCTTTCTCCAAATCCACGATCGTCAGATCCGCCGGCTGGCCGGGCTCCAGGCGGCCCAGCCCAAGCCCGAACACGTCGGCGGGCTTGCGGGTCATGCGCTCCAGCAGGAAGCCCAGACTCCAGCGGCCGGTTGCGACGAATTTCGTATACAACAGCGGAAACGCCGTCTCGAAGCCGACGATGCCGAACGGCGCTTTGTCGACGCCCCTCGCTTTTTCTTCCTCGCTGTGCGGAGCGTGGTCCGTCACGATGATATCGATCGTCCCGTCTTCAAGCCCTTCGATCACGGCTTTGACGTCGCGCGGCGAGCGCAGCGGCGGGTTCATCTTCCAGTTGGCGTCCAGACCCGGGATGTCCTCGTCCGACAGCAGCAGATGGTGCGGACACACCTCGGCGGTGACGCGCACGCCATGCTGCTTGGCGAGCCGGATCAGGCGCACCGACTGCTCCGTGCTGACGTGGCAGACGTGGTAATGAACGCCCGTCGCTTCCGCCAGCAGCGTATCGCGGCCGACGTGGATCGACTCGGACTCGTTCGGGATGCCTTTGAGCCCGTGTCGCTTGACGAACTCGCCCTCGGAGAATGCCGCTCCTTCGAGCAGCGTGTCTTCCTCGCAGTGCGCGACGATCGGCAGCCCCAGCGAAGCGGCCAGCGCCATCGCGTCCTTCATCATCTTCGCGTTTTGCACGCCGACCCCGTCATCCGTAAAGCCGATCGCTCCGGCTTCCTTCAGCGCGGCGAAATCGGTCAGCTCGCGGCCGAGCTGGCTTTTCGTAATCGCCGCGTAAGGCAGCACGCGCACAGGACCCGCTTCCTTGGCTTTGTCCAGCACGTACCGCACTCTCTCGGGCGTATCCGTCGGCGGCTTCGTGTTCGGCATACACGCGATCGTCGTGAATCCGCCGCGCGCGGCGGACGCGGTGCCGGTCGCGATCGTCTCCTTATGCTCGTAACCGGGTTCCCGAAGATGAACGTGCATATCGATAAATCCCGCCGACAGCAGCCGTCCGGCCGCGTCCACCACCTCGTGTCCGGCCGTGTCGGGCAGTCCCTCGGACGCATCGCGGATTTCCGCGATGATTTCACCGTCGACGCGCACATGCTTCGGCTCCAACGCTTGGCGCCGGTCGTTCCATACGTTGCCGTTTAATATCCAAACCTTCATAGATGAAGACCTCCTCAGCGTAACGCCCGTTCGACAACCGCCATCCGGATCGGAACTCCGTTGGCCATCTGCGTAAAAATCCGCGATTTCTCATGCTCGACCAGCGCATCGTCGATCTCGACGTTCCGGTTGACCGGAGCCGGGTGCATAATAATCGCATGCGGGGCGAGCTTGGCCGCCCTCTCCTCGGTCAGGCCGTATTGGGCGCGGTATTCCTCCGCCGAGGAGATCAACCCCGTCGTGTGCCGCTCCAACTGCACGCGGAGCATCATCACGACGTCGGCCTTCAGCGCTTCGTCGATGGAGACGTAAGGCGCGTCCAATTCCGGCGCCCGCATGTTCGGCGGCGCGCAGAACTGCACCTTCGCGCCCAGCTTCGTCAGCCCCCACAGGTTGGAGCGGGCGACGCGGCTGTGCAGGATGTCGCCGATAATCGACACCGTCAGCCCCCGAACCGAGCCGAAATGCTTGCGCATCGTATACAAGTCGAGCAGCGCCTGGGTCGGATGCTCGTTGTTGCCGTCGCCCGCGTTGATCAGCGGCACGCGGATCTTCGCCGCCAGCTCGGGCAATACCCCGATCGGCTTGAGCCGGATGACGCCGGCGTCGATTCCCATCGATTCCAGCGTACGGACCGTGTCGTAGATCGATTCGCCCTTCTGCACGCTGCTGACCGCGGCGGTGAAGTTCAGCACCTCCGCGCCGAGCCGTTTTTCCGCCACCTCGAAGGAAAAGCGCGTGCGCGTGCTGTTCTCGAAAAACATGTTGGCTACGAAATTGCCAGCCAGCGTCCGGTGCACCTTTTCCGGCTGCTGCTCCCAGTAGGCGGCTCTATCGAGAATCGAGACGATCTCGCTGTCGCTTATGTCCTTTAATCCCAACAGGTGGCGGTCAAGTCCGATTCCGGTTCCCGTCATGTCGAGCTACCCCCTCGTTTGGATGATGACGACTTCGTCGGTTCCGTCTACCTCGCTCAGCCGCACCTCGATCGTCTCGAGCTTGGCGGTCGGCACGTTTTTGCCGACATAGTCCGGACGGATCGGCAGCTCCCGATGGCCGCGGTCGACCAGCACCGCCAGTTGAATCATCTGCGGGCGGCCCCTGTCCATCAGCGCGTCCATCGCGGCCCGAACAGTGCGGCCGGTATACAGCACGTCGTCGAACAGGATGACGATTTTGCCGTCCATGAAATCGGCCGGGTCGAGCTCCGGGACGAATGGAGGCGGGGATTCGGCGATTCGGCGCACCACGTCGTCGCGGTAAGAGGTGATGTCCAGCTCGACGATCGGAACCGGCTCGCCTTCGATTTCTTGCACCCGTTTGGCAATCCGGTTGGCGAGATAGATGCCCCGCGTGCGGATTCCCACAAATACACAGTCGCGAATGCCCTTGTTCTTTTCGAGAATTTCGTGGGCGATACGGGTAAGCGCCCTTCGGATCGCCGCTTCGTCCAATATGACATGCGTCGTTTGTCGTTCGGAAACCATGGTGGAGCATCCTCCTTTGGCGTATAAAAAAAGACCTTTGCCGGGATTGGCAAAGGTCTGCGGCCGCAGCGGATCGCCATCCTCCGCCGGAGGGATGGCGATCCGCGCATGCGGACAGCGAGGGCAGCGGCCTTCGAACGCGTCAATCGGCTCGAAGGCTTCCGCCATCGTCAAGATGGTTTCACGTAACCTTGCCAGTCTCACGGGACTGACTTAAAGGCGCTATACACTTAACGGATATTATGACACCGCGCTCGAATCTTGTCAAGCGTCAGCCGCCCCTAGCGAAGCCCGGCGGAAACCGGCCGCCGACGCGGCCAGCAGAGCGGCTATCGCCGCGGCGGTGAACGGAGCGGCAACGATCCAGTCGGCAGATTCGCGCCCTTCGGCCAGAGCCGCAGCCAAGCCGGGCATAGCCCCCGGACTGTAGCGGAACCAGCCCGGCAGCAGCGAAGCGGTTAGCGCAAGCGCCCCCGTGGTCCCGAGCGACAGCAGCGCGGCTCCCGCCGCCGAACGAAGCGCCGCGCTGGCCGCCGCCGTACACGTCACCGCCAGCGAGATCCATATCGCGTACGCGAAACCTGCGCGAACCGCCGAACCGGCGTCCACCGGCCCGATCAACAGCTCCGTATAATACCCAGGCGGCCGCGTATCCGGCGGCGAACGACACGAGCGACAGCGCCAGCAGGGCCGACCATTTCGCCAGCAAGTACGCCGTGCGCGACACCGGTTTGACCAGCAGCATGGCGGCCGCGCCGCTGCGGCGCTCGCCCGATACGCAGCCCATGCCGGCTAGTGCAAGCACCAGCAGGCCGATCGACCCGAATTGCGACAGCGCCTTCGCCAGCACCTGTCCGGGAGCGGGCTCGAGCCAACGCTTTCCATCCCAGCGTCATCTCGCCGAAATCCCACCGCGTCATGGCGCTTCTCCTCCCGATTTATCGTGGCCGCCGTTCCTTTTGCCGGTCCACGCATAATAAAGAACATACACGATCGTCGGCAGCGGAAACGAAACGAACCCCCACAGTCCCCATATCCAAGGAAACCGGCCGTGCCTGCGCGCATGTCCGAACAGAAACGAGCCTTGGGCGAACAGCACGGCCAGCAGCACGACCCACAGCCACCATGGGGCCGTCGGATGCGTATTCATACCCCCCGCTCCTTCCGGCTTTTGTCGTTCAGGGCATAACCCGCCGCCACCGCGAGCACGACAGCCGCGCCCTGATACACGGCGAACCAGCCCCATCCGGCGGCAAGCGCGATTAACGCCCCGCCTGCGGCTATCCCGCCCGCTCCGAGGAAAATTCCCCACTCCCTCCGCGCCTTCGCTTTTTCCCGCTCGCGCGTTTCGGCCACAAGCCGGCGGAATACCCGAATGTCCGGAACCTCATCGCCCGCATCCTCGTCCATCTCCCGCCATCCGGCGACGAGCTGACGGATCGTCTCCTCTTCCGGGGACGTCTCCGCGTCTTTATTGCGTTCGTTCGCCATCGTTGTTCCACTCCTTTCTGAGCTTGCGAATGCCGTGAAACACCCGGGACTTCGCCGTGCCTTCGGGACAACCGAGCATCCGCCCGATCTCCTCGTAGCCGTACCCGTAGTAATGCTTCAGCAGGATCGCCGCCCGCGTCTCGGGCTCCAGCTCCGCCAGCGCGTCCATGACGTCGCGCCATTCGGAACCGGAAGCTTCCGCCGTCCATCTCATGCGTCTGGCGGATTGCCGTTGCTCCTGCCGCCAACGACTCTCGCGCTTGCGTCTGCGGCATTCGTCCAGATACAGCCGGCTGGCGATCGTGATCAGCCACGACGACAGCTTGGACGATCCGTCGTACGACCGGATATGCGTCACCGCCCGCATCATCGCTTCCTGCGTCATCTCCTGGGCCGTCTCCGGGTCCATCGTCCACTTGATCATATAGTTGCGCACGAACGGATAATGACGGCGCAGCAGCTCCGCCAGCGCCTCGTCGTCCCCGTGCTGCGCCAACCGGATCAGGGGTTGCTCCTCCGCCTCCACGCCTGGCGCTCCTCCTTCCTGCGCTCCAGTTGTCGGCCATAATACGATCGGGAAGCCGATATCGTTTAAATTGCGGCCGCAAGGATAAAGGTTCCTCTCTGGCTGCATACTACCATACCGGCAAGGTTGCGGCGAAGCCCGGCCGCGTGGCGGACGGCTGCAAATCGGGATTCCGCACCGAAGCCCTTGTTTATCCGGACGCGGGAGGTTACGAGCATTTTGCGCTTGTCGCGCAGCCGTTTCTCCGCTCGGCGCTCTCGCCGTTTGCGTTGATGGGGCGGTTTTTTTATGCTATAAAGAATGTGGTTGGTTTGTCCGAACTTATCGCGGCCTATTAATCCATGAAGGAGAGAATCGTATCCATGAGCGAAATGAACACGATGGAGATTATCAACTTTATCAAAAACAGCACCAAAAAAACGCCGGTCAAGCTGTACGTGAAAGGCGACCTGGAAGGCATCGACTGGGGCGAAGGCTCGCAAAGCTTTATTTCCGGGGGAGCGGGCGTCGTCTTCGGCGAATGGAAAGTGCTGGAGGGCGTGCTTGAAGCGAACAAAGACCGCATCGCCGACTACGCCGTCGAAGCCGACCGCCGCAACTCGGCCATCCCGCTGCTGGACGTGAAGCCGATCAACGCGCGGATCGAGCCGGGCGCCATCATCCGCGACAAAGTCCATATCGGCGACAACGCCGTCATCATGATGGGCGCTCTCATCAACATCGGCGCTTCCGTCGGCGAAGGCACGATGATCGACATGAACGCCGTGCTGGGCGGACGCGCGCAAGTCGGCAAAATGTGCCACATCGGCGCGGGCGCGATTATCGCGGGCGTCATCGAGCCGCCGTCGGCTCAGCCGGTCGTAATTGAAGACGACGTGCTTGTCGGCGCCAACGCCGTCATCCTCGAAGGCGTGCGCGTAGGCAAAGGCGCGGTAGTCGCCGCGGGCGCGGTTGTCGTCGAAGACGTGCCGGAGTATACCGTCGTCGCCGGAACGCCTGCGCGCGTCATCAAAAAAGTCGACGACAAAACCAAATCGAAGACGGAGATTCTGAAAGAACTCCGCACGCTGTAAGCCGATGACGACGAGTTTATCCCCATTCGTCCGCATCCGGCGGGATTTGCACCGCATACCGGAGCCCGGCTTTCAGGAATTCAAGACGCAGGCGTATCTGCTGAACTATATCGCGACGCTGCCCCAGGACCGGCTGGAGGTGCGCAAGTGGCGGACGGGCATTCTGGTGAAGGTGAAGGGCACGGCGCCCAAGCGCACGCTCGGCTACCGCGCCGACATGGACGGGCTGCCGATCGCGGAGGAGACGAATTACGACTTCCACTCGGAGCATCCGGGATTCATGCATGCCTGCGGCCACGATCTGCATATGGCGATCGGCCTCGGCGTGCTGACGTCGATCGCGGAGCGGCCGCTCGCCGACGATTTCGTTATCGCATTTCAGCCCGCGGAAGAAGGTCCCGGCGGCGCGCTGCCGATGCTGCAGAGCGAGGAGTTCCGCCAGTGGCGCCCGGATCAGATCGTCGCGCTGCATATCGCGCCCGAATACAAGGTAGGGACGATCGCGACGCGTCCCGGCCTGCTGTTCGCGAACACGTCGGAGCTGTTCATCGACCTGCGCGGCAAGGGCGGCCACGCGGCCTTCCCGCATCTGGCCAACGATATGGTGGTGGCGGCCGCGCATCTGCTGACGCAGTTGCAGACGATCGTCTCGCGCAATCTCGATCCGCTTGATTCCGCCGTCATCACGGTCGGCAAGATCGAAGGCGGCACGAAGCAGAACATTATCGCCGAGACGTCCCGGCTGGAAGGAACCATCCGCACCTTCTCCGCCGACACGATGAAGCTCGTCAAATCGCGCATCGAAGCGGTTGTCGCCGGAATCGAAGCTTCGTTCGGCTGCGCCGCCAGCATCGACTACGGCGCCAACTACCATCAAGTGTTCAACGACGAACGGCTGACGCGCGAGTTTATGGATTGGCTGTCGGCTCGTCCGGACATCCGCGCGGTGGAATGCCGCCCGGCGATGACCGGCGAAGACTTCGGCTACATGCTGGCCGACATTCCGGGTTTTATGTTCTGGCTGGGCGTCGACACGCCTTACGGGCTGCATCACGCCAAGATCGAACCGGCCGAAGAAGCCATCGATCTCGCCATCCGGACGGTCAGCGACTATTTCCGCTGGAAGTCGGAACAGCCTTGATCCTCTCAATTAAAACGAAAACGGAGCGGGTCCTGAACGACAGGATCATCCCGCTCCGTTTTTGTATCATTTGCTTATCACGATCAGCCGAGACGTTCGGCCAAGCTGCCGCGCTTGGTTCAAGCCCCTCCGTCCAAACTCCTTAAAAACTTCTCCAGCCGGTCCAGACCTTCGCGCAGCGTCTCTTCGGAATACGCGTACGACAACCGGATATAGCCTTCGCCCAGCGGTCCGAACGCATCGCCGGGCACAACCGCGACCCGTTCCCGCTCGAGCAGCCGGTGGGCGAATTCCTGCGAGCTTAAACCGAAGCGGGCGATCGACGGAAAGACGTAAAACGCGCCTTCCGGCCGATGGATCTCCATCCCCATCGCAACCAGCCGATCGCACACGTAATCCCGGCGGCGGCGGTAAGCCTCCCGCATCGGCAGCGCATCGTCCCGTCCCGCCGTCAGAGCGGCGATCGCCGCGCATTGGCTGACGGATGTGGCGCAAGTAACGTTGTATTGATGCACCTTAACGAGATGCTCCGCCAGCCATGCGGGCGCGAACGCAAATCCGATTCGCCAGCCGGTCATGGAATGCGACTTGGACAAGCCGTTGATCACAACCGTACGCTCACGCATATCCGGCAAGGAAGCGATCGAGACGTGCTCGCCGTCGAACAGCAGCTCGCTGTAAATCTCGTCGGAAATCACAACGAGATCGCGTCCGCGCAGCACGGCCGCGATCTTCTCCAGGCTGGCGCGGTCCTGGCTGCGGCCCGTCGGGTTCGCCGGCGAACACAAGAGCACGGCTTTCGTCCGGGGGGTAATGGCGGCCTCCAGCGCTTCCGCCGTCATCCGGAACCCGTCGGCCCTCGTATCGACGGTCACGGGCACGCCGCCCGCCATCCGCACGAGCGGCTCGTATCCCGGATAGATCGGCCCCGGCAAAATCACCTCGTCGCCGGCGCACACGATCGCCCGCAGCGTCATATCCAGCGCTTCCGATGCGCCCACCGTCACGATAACCTCATCTTGCCAGCGGTAAAACAGCCCGTATTTGTCCGCGACAAAAGCAGCCGCGGCCTGTCTCAGCTCGGGCATGCCCGGATTCGCGGTATAACCGGTCCGGCCTTCGTCAAGAGCCCGTTTTCCCGCTTCGACAATATGCGCCGGGGTCGGAAAATCCGGCTGTCCGATCGTCAGCGACAGGGCGTCCGGGTACTTCGCCACCAGATTCGCCATTTTGCGGATGCCGGATATCTCGATCCCGCGAACTTCGGGTTTGATGAACCGTTCCGGATTCATAGCGGCTCCTCCCCCAACTGCTTGATCAACAGCTTCATATCGTCCGGGAGCGGCGCTTCGAATTCCAGCTGCTCCCCCGTCCGCGGGTGAGTGAACCCGAGCGTCGCCGCATGCAGGGCCTGCCCCTGAATCACGGAACGCTTCGTCTTGCCGTACATGGGATCGCCGACAAGCGGATGGCCGATAAACTTCATATGCACGCGAATCTGATGCGTACGCCCGGTCTCCAATTGCAGCTCCAGCATCGTCTGCCGGGGAAACCGCTTCAGAACCGCAAAATGCGTGACGGAAGGCTTTCCGTTGTGCCAGGTCACCGTAAACATCTTGCGGTCGTGCTTGTCGCGGCCGATCGGCGCGTCGACGGTGCCTTGGTCGTGCTGAACGACGCCTTCCACGACGGCGATATATTTTCGGGTCACGGTATGCGCTTTAAGCTGCGCGGACAATCCCGCGTGCGCCAAATCGTTTTTGGCCGCCATCAGCAAGCCGGACGTGTCCTTGTCGATCCGGTGCACGATGCCCGGCCGAAGCTCCCCGTTAATTCCGGACAAGTCCCGGCAGTGGTACAGCAGCGCATTCACCAGCGTGCCCGAGCTGTGACCGGGCGCCGGGTGAACAACCATGCCGCGCGGCTTGTTGACGACAATCACGTCGGAATCCTCGTACACGACGTCAAGCGGGATGTTTTCCGGCAGCACGTCGACGGATTCCGGCTCCGGCACGATCAAGGCGATCTCGTCGTTTTCGGCCAGCCGGTAATTGGGCTTGACCGCCTTGCCGCCCACCGTAACCCGGCCGTCCTTGATCCACTGCTGAACTTGCGAGCGGGACACCCCCTCCTCCATCCACTCGGATATCGCCTTGTCGATTCGCTCTCCGTCCGTGTCGGCGTCAGCCACCCAATAGAGCACGCCTTCCTCTTCCGGAAGCTCCTCGTCTTCTTCCCAATCATGCGGCCGATTCATCATGCGCCGCAGCACTCCTTTTCTCCTCGCGCCATTGCAAAATGGAATCCAGCAATATCAGTCCGACGCCGATGCAAATCGCGGTGTCGGCCAAATTAAAAATCGGAAACGTATAAGATCCGAAGTTGAATTGCAGAAAATCAACAACTTCGCCGTGAACGGCCCGGTCGTAAAAGTTGCCGAGCGCGCCGCCGAGCAGCAAGCCCAACGCTGTCGGAATCAGCTTGCGCCGCTCCCGTACGGCTTTGGTCAAATACCAGGCGATAGCCAGCACGACAACGGCCGTGATCACGAGAAAAAACCACCGCATTTCCTTCAAAATGCCGAAGGCCGCCCCTGTGTTGCGATAGTGCGTAAGCAGGAAAAAATCCCACAATATCGGGTATTCCGCTCCCAGGGCGATTTTTTGATTGACCAAATATTTCGTGAACTGGTCGATGGCGATTACGATGGCGGCAAGCACGTAATAAGGCAACATCCGGATCAGCAGCAAGATAATGTCCTCCTTCGGAATGGATAATGGTTCCAGAAAGGCAAGGCCGCAGGCGGCCCGCAGCGATCCGCGGTAAGGATTTTCCGCGCAAGCTTTGCCGCCTGTTGAGAACAATAAACCCATCGACTGCAAAGAACGAAAGGATGGGAATCAGGTGAACGGTCTGACGGAACATCAGCTCTCCGCACTCCGCGCCAAGCTGGAGGCCGATCTGCGCGAATGGGACGGCGTCTTGCAATCGTCGGACGGCTTCGGCCTGCAGGCGTCGCTTCGCGAGAGCGTCGGCGATTTGTCAGCTTACGACAATCACCCGGCCGACGCGGCGACGGAAAGCTACGAACGGGGCAAAGACTCGGCTTTGCGCGAGCACTTCCGCCTGCTTCGGCAGGACGCCTCGGAAGCATTGGCCCGGATGGATCGCGGGGAATACGGAATATGCGCCGTCTGCGGCCGGGCCATTCCTTATGAACGGCTGGAAGCGAATCCGGCCGCCGCTTATTGCGTCGAGCATAATCCGGCCCAGCGTCACTCGGAGCGTCGTCCCGCCGAGGAATCGTTCCTGGAAAGGCCGTTCGGGCGGACAAGCATGGACGACCGGGACGGCCAGAACGGCTTCGACGGCGAAGACGCCTGGCAAATCGTCGAAGCCTGGGGCAATTCCGACAGTCCGGCGATGGCCGAAAGCCCGGATACGTTTGACTACGACAGCGGCTCCGCCACGGAAGGCGACGAACCGGACGGATATGTGGAGACGCTGGAGAGCTTCCTGGCGACGGACATTTACGGAAAGCACACGCACGTCGTCCGCAATCGGGCCTACCGCGAATACCTCGAACACGGCGAAGGCGAGGGCTTGCTCATATTGGATGCGGACGACGCGGACCCTTATCCCTAACCGATCCGGCGGCCGTCCAGTTCGCTTTCGACGATTTCGACGATATCGGCGATCCAGTCGCCGATAACCGGCAGGTTTAACGCGCCCAGCATGCGCAAAAGCTGCACCAGCACCGCGGCGAAAACCGTAACGCCGATCGTAATGCCGATGCCTCTCGCAATCCCCGTCAACAGGCTGCTCATCAACAGCTTTCGCGGATGATGAAGCAGCTCTACATATTCGGCTATCCGGGAAGCTTCGATCCGGACGGCCAGCGTATCCAGCCGTTTGGCCAGATCGGCGGCCGCCGCGGCGGTATCCCCCCGGCCGGTTGCGCCGGAGCCGGATCTGTCTTCCCTGTCCTGTTGATCCTCTCGGGCGCTGCCGTCATGCAGCGTCTCGCCCATTCCCAGTCCCATGCGCCTCACTCCAATTCGGATGGATCAGGCGCCGATCTCAGTTAAAACCTCCGCGCAACGCGGGCATACGTCCTCATGGTGCCCGTGCTTGCCGACTTCCGGCAGGACAACCCAGCAGCGTTCGCACTTGCCGCCTTCGGCCGGCGTAACGCGTACGGCGATGCCGTCCAGCTTGACGGCGTCCTCCGGAACGGCGGCCGCCCCCGGCGATACCAATGCGACCTGGGACACGATAAGAAGCTGATCCAGACGGTCCATTCCGTTCAGCAGCTCGAACGTTTCCGCGGATTCCGGGAACAGCTCGACTTTCGCGCCGAGGTTGGAGTTGATCCGCTTGTCCTTGCGGGCGCCTTCCAGCGCCTTCATGATCTCGTCGCGAACCTCGAGGAACCGGCTCCACTTCTTCTCCAGCGTTTCGTCGTAAGCCGATTGATCCGCTTGAGGGAACTCGGCCAGATGTACGCTGGGCAGTTGCACGGCCGGAGTATGCCGCCAAACTTCGTCAGCCGTATGCGGGATGATCGGCGCTATCAGCTTAGTTATGGCCAACAGCGCCTCGTACAATACGGTTTGGCAAGCTCGGCGCGCGGGGTCCGTCGGCGTGCTGCAGTACAGACGGTCTTTGACGATATCCAGATAGAACGCGCTCATCTCCACGGCGCAGAAATGATGAACCGCCTGGTACACCGTGTGGAATTCGTAACGGTCGTAAGCCTTCAACACGCGGTCCGTCATCCGGTTCAGGCGCGCCAGCGCGAAGCGGTCGAGCTCGCCCATCGATTCGCGCGGCACGGCATCCGTCTCCGGATTGAAGTCGTTCAGGTTGCTCAGCAGATAACGCAGCGTGTTGCGGATTTTCCGGTACACTTCCGAGATTTGGGTCAAGATGGCGTCCGATATGCGCTGGTCGGCCTGATAATCGGTCGAGGCGACCCACAGCCGCAATATGTCGGCGCCCAGCTTGTTGCATACCTGGTTCGGATCGACCGTGTTGCCGAGCGATTTGGACATTTTCCGGCCTTCGCCGTCAAGCGTGAAGCCGTGGCTCAGGATGCCTTCGTACGGCGCGCGGCCTTTGACGGCGACGCCGGTGATCAAGGACGAGTTGAACCATCCGCGGTATTGGTCGGAGCCTTCCAGATACAGATCCGCGGGCCAGCGGAGATCCTCTCTCGTCTCCAGCACGGCCGCATGGCTGGAGCCGGAGTCGAACCAGACGTCCATGATGTCCGTTTCCTTGCGGAATTCGGAATGTCCGCACGCCGCGCAAGTCGTGCCCGCCGGCAACAGCTCGGCTTCGCTGCGCTGGAACCAGGCATTCGAGCCTTCGCGCTCGAACAGATTGGCCACATGCTCGATCGTCGCGTCGTTGACCAGCGGCTCGTTGCACTTGCGGCAGTAAAAGATCGGAATCGGCACGCCCCAGGAACGCTGGCGGGAGATACACCAGTCTCCGCGTTCGGCGATCATGTTGTGCAGGCGCGTCTCGCCCCATTCCGGCGTCCAGGAGATCCGCTTGATTTCATCCAGCATCTGCTGCCGGAAGCCGTCGACAGACGCGAACCATTGCTCCGTCGCCCGGTAGATGACCGGCTTCTTCGTCCGCCAATCGTGGGCGTATTGGTGCCGGATCGTCGAAGCGGCGAGCAGCCGACCCTCTTCCTTGAGGCGGTCCATGATCGGACCGTTCGCCTTCTCGTAGAACATACCCTCGAACCCGGGCGCTTCCGCTGTCAGATACCCCTGATCGTCAACCGGACACAACACGCCGATGCCGTATTTCTGGCCGATGGCGAAGTCTTCCTCGCCGTGGCCCGGCGCCGTGTGGACGCAGCCCGTGCCCGCATCCAGCGTCACGTGCTCGCCGACCATTACCAGCGAGTCGCGGTCGTAGAACGGATGGCGGCAGACGACGCGGTCCAGCTCGGCCCCCTTGACCTTCGCCAACACCTGCGTTTCGTCCCAACCGACCGCTTGGGCGACCGATTCCAGCAGCCCTTCCGCGACGACGTATTTGCCGCTTCCCGCCGCAACCGTCACGTAGTCGAACTCGGGGTGCACGCTGATGCCCAGGTTGGCCGGAAGCGTCCACGGCGTCGTCGTCCAGATGACGATGCTTGCATCGTTGTCCAGCACGCCTTTTCCGTCCTTCACCGGGAAAGCGACATAAATGGACGGAGACGTTTTCTCCTTATATTCGATCTCGGCTTCAGCCAGCGCGCTCTCCGACGACGTGGACCAGTACACGGGCTTCAGCCCTTTGTAGATGTATCCCTTCTTGACCATGTCGCCGAACAGGCGGATTTGCTGGGCTTCGTATTTCGGGTCCAGCGTGATGTACGGACGGTCCCAGTCGCCGATAACGCCGAGCCGCTTGAACTGGGCCTTTTGCTTTTCGATCCAGCCGAGCGCGTAATTTTTGCACGCTTCGCGGAAATCGGCCACGGCCATTTTTTTGCGGTCGGCCTTGCCGCTGTTCGCGATCGCCTGCTCGATCGGCAGACCGTGCGTATCCCAGCCCGGCACATACGGGGCGTCGAAGCCCTGCATCGTCTTGCAGCGGACGATAAAATCCTTGAGAATTTTGTTTAAGGCGTGACCGATGTGAATGTCGCCGTTCGCATACGGCGGGCCGTCATGCAGAATGAATTGTGGGCGCCCCTTGCGGCTCTCGCGCACCTTGCGGTACAGATCGAGCTCGTCCCAGCGGGCTTGCGTCGCGGGTTCCGCCTGCGGCAGATTTCCGCGCATCGGGAATTGTGTCTCCGGCAGATTTAACGTTTTGCTGTAATCCATCGTCGGACTCCTTTCTTCAAATAAAAAAGCTCTCATCCCGATAGGGACGAGAGCCTGTCTCGCGGTACCACCCTGATGAAGACGGACGCGATCCGGCCTCCGGCCCGCATGAACCATACATGCGGCGGCGCGCCAAGGGCGTCTGTCGACACTCCTGCGATCGATAACGGGATCAGCCGGTGCTCTATACTGGAATAGCCGAAGGCCGCTATTCGTTCCAGAGACGCTCCTGGGTGATTTTCCACACGGTTCGTACCGTCAGGCTTGCACCAGTCCCTGACTCGCTGTTGGCCGCCATCCGGCGTACTCGTCCCAGTCACAGCTTTAAGCAACGATATTAGAGTTAACTGGAGTATAGCAAAATCGCAAGCGAGGCGTCAACACGCCTGCCCGGAACGTTGCGCCCGATTTTGGCGCGAAAGCGCGATCCCGGGTTTAACCCCGGTCCATGATTTCCCGGATATCGCGTGTCGCCGCGGCTTCCTGGTCGAAGGCGACGCCCTCCGACAAAGAAACCCAACTGTCGTTGTTCAGCAGTTCGACCTGCGCTTCGATCAGCGCCTTGAAGCGGACGCGGAAGATCGAGGCCTGCTTTTTCAGTTCTTCGATCTCGATCGCGATTTTACGGGCTTTGGCGAGCGACTCGTTGATAATCCGATCGGCGTTTTTCTCCGCTTCCTTCAGGATGAGCTGCGCTTCCTTCTTGGCGTTGTTTTTGACTTCGTCGGCCGCCTCCTGCGCGACGATAATCGTTTTGCTGAGCGTCTCCTCGATATTGGCGAAATGATTCAGCCGTTCCTGAAGCGCGGCCACTTGATTGCCCAGTTCCTTGTTTTCGCGGATCAACGCCTCGTAATCTTTGATGATCTGATCGAGAAACTCGTTGACCTCGTCTTCGTCGTATCCTCTCAGCCTGCGGCTGAATTCTTTATTATGGATATCTAGCGGAGTCAAAGGCATGCAAGTCAAACCTCCCGGATTTCGATGCTACTCCCTTTTATTCGACGCATTCAGAGCCTTTCCTGCCGGAGCGTCAGGAATATTTCCCGACACGGAGACGAATGCGGCCGCTCTTGGACTCTCCTTCGAGCTCCAATATTTTGAATCGGCCGAAGCCTTGCAGCGAGACGACATCGCCTTGCCGGAGCGGTTTGCCCGGGTCCTCCTCGACCTTCCAGTTGACCTTGCAGCGCCCCGCCTTGATAGGCGGCAGCACCTTGGCCCGGCTCATCCGGCAAACGTCGCTGAGGATGCCGTCCAGCCTCATCGAAGCGACCGACAGCTTCATCTCTTGGAATTGCGTCTCGGCCGGACGAAGCCGCTCAAGCGGCAAGCGCTGCGTGAACACATGGACCCGGTGCACCTGGCGGAGGTTCAACGAGAAGTAGTCCGCCAGCTCCTCGGCTACAAGAATATGGCAGGCGTCCTCGTGCAGATGAATGTCGCCGAGCTTGTCCCGCTTGACGCCCAGCGCCGTCAGCGCCCCCAGAAAATCGCCGTGGTCCAGCTCCGCGAATTTGCCGTCCGGGGACGTCGCCTCGATTAAGGCGACGCCGCATTCCTCCGGCTCCGGCATGAGATAATCCGGGGCGATCAGCGCTCTCCGCCGCTCGGCTTGTTTGTATCCTCCGAACAACAGCAGTTGGACGTCCGCTTCCCGGTTGACGAGCGATTCGAGAATCCAGGCTTGGCGGGGATCAAGAAAATCGGTCCGTTTGACGTCATGCTGACGGGCGGACCGCTGTATCCATTCCAAGGCTTTGTCGACGAACGGACGCTCGTCGGGATGAAAATGCGCATGCAGTTCCGAAGACATCGCCCTTCCCTCCGGCCGTTATCCGATCAGGGATCTGACGACGGTCAGCAGTCCCTCGACCGCGAACCGCAGCGCAATCAGCGCGATAATCGGGGAAATGTCGATCATGCCGCCGATCGGCGGGATAAATCGGCGGAACGGCGCCAAATACGGCTCCACCAGCTTGCCCAGCCATTCTCCGACAAAGCTGTCGCGGGCGCTGGGCACCCACGAAAGCAGGATGTAGATGATAATCATCCATTGGTAGATGCTGCCGAGCCAAGAAATCAAGTCATAGATCATTCAGCGCGCTCACCTCAATGCGTAAAATCTTGCTCCCGGTCCAGCATCTCCGTGATCGCCCCTTGAATTTCGACGGTATCGGGCGTACAGAGGAAAATGTTTGGTCCAATTTTGGAAATGCTGCCGTTCAAAGCATATACCGTCCCGCTTAAAAAATCAACAATCCGGATGCCGTGCTCCGGACGCACCCGCTGCAAATTCACGACGACGGGACGGCGGGAACGCAGATGATCCGCGATTTCCTGGGCTTCCTCGTACGAACGCGGCTCGTTCAGTACGACCCGAATGCTTTTTTGCGAGTGAATGCTGACGATATTGCTTCGCCCGTTTCTGCGCGTGTCCGGAGCCGGCGGCTCCGGCGCTTCGTATTCATCGTCGCGGGAATCGGCATGGTGACGGCGGTCGTCCGCATCCAGCTCCTCTTCTTCATCCGGCAAACCGATAAAGTTCATGAATCGGCTCTTAAATCCCATCGCAATCATCCTCCTTCAGAACTCGGTTTATTCCCGGCCCACCAGCACCGATCCGAGTCGGATCCAAGTGGCGCCCTCCTCGATGGCGATCTCGAAATCGTTCGACATGCCCATCGACAATTCCCTTACGGGATCGGGCAGCACCGCCCGCGCGTTTAATTCGTCACGCAGCTCCCTTAACCCGCGAAACACCGGACGGGTCGCTTCCGGCTCCGCTTCGTACGGGGCCATCGTCATCAGGCCGATCGGCTCGATGCCGGGCAGATTCGCCAGCTCCGCAGCGAACGGGATCAATTGTTCCGGCCGCAAGCCGTGTTTCGTCTCCTCGCCCGAAACGTTCACCTGCAGGAAGCATCGCACCCGCAAGCCGCGATTCAAAGCGATCCGGTTGATTTCTTTCGCCAGCGACAGCCTGTCCAGCGAGTGAATATACGCAAAACGCCCCACCACGTCCTTCACCTTGTTGGACTGCAGGTGGCCGATAAAATGCCAGACGGCCTTGTCTCCGATATGCTGCAGCTTCGGCAGGGCGTCCTGAACCCGGTTCTCGCCCGCATGCGTCAGCCCTTCCGCCACGGCGAGCGCCGCCGTCTCGACGGACACATATTTCGTGACGGCGATGACGCCGATTTCATTCCTGGCTCGTCCCGCTCTGGCGCAAGCCGCCGCGATACGCGCTTCCGTCGAACGGATGCGCTCGCGGAGTTGGGCCAGACGGTTCTCCGACGGTTCCAAATGATGTTCCTGTCCGTTCATATCCGCTCATCCTTCAATCCGATCCAGGCCGTCATACGGCCGGTTTTCCCGCCTTCCATCCGGTGCGAATACAGCAAATCCGGATTGCAGCCGGTGCACCACTCGGTTACTTCGATACGAAAAGGCAAAATTCCTGCTTTTTTCAACAATTTCCGGTTGATTTCTTTTAGATCGAGCCGATATTTGTCCGTTTGCGCGGGGTCCGGCCGGATCGCTTCGCCGGCCGTCAGATCGCGTTCGGCCAACGTCTCCCGGAGACGGGCGACAACCGTATCGTCAACCTGGTAACAGCAGGCGCCGATGGACGGGCCGATCGCCGCGCGGATATCCTCGGGACGGCTGCCGAACGCCTCCGCCATACGCCGCACCGTCTTTCCCGCCACGTCCAGCGCGGTCCCTTTCCAGCCGGCGTGCGCCAGCCCGATCGCCTGCCGCACGGGATCGTAAAACCACAACGGCACGCAGTCCGCGAACCAAGCCGCAAGCAGAATGCCGGGTTCATTCGCGATCATCGCGTCGCAGTCCTGCAGCGCGTCCTCCCGCCCGCCTCGGCCGCGACCCCGCTCCTTCGGCGTCACGACGGCCACCCCGCAGCCGTGCACCTGCTCGGCGCACGTGAACGCTTCGACGGGCATGCCCGCTTCCTCCGCGATCAGCCGCCGGTTGGCCAGCACCGCCGCCGGATCGTCGCCGACGTGCAAGGCGGCGTTCAGCGAATCGTACGGCGGCTTGCTGACGCCGCCCAGCCTGGTCGTCATGCCGGCGGTCAGAACGGGATGCTCCTCCTCCCAGCGGGAGAGCCGCAACAGCCCCGGTCGGCCGCCGGCGCGAACGTATCGGAACGGTTCTGCCTGTTGCCTCATGCCTTCTTCCTCCAGTTCCCGCCGCGAATGGCCATGAAGCCAGTTTACCATAAAAAAGCTCCGCCTGCCCAATGACCGCAGGCGGATCCGGCAGTCTCACGGCCGGTATGGCCGGTTGTAGTCGCCGGCCGATCCGGACGACGCGTAAGCCGAGGAGCCGCCCTGCGACGCGCCCGTCTCTTCCTCCAGTCGGTAGCTCCGGGCTTCGTCGAGCTTCACGAGTACGACGTCCATGCCGATCTTGACAATGTTCCGCCACGGGATCACCAGATCGGCTCCTTGCGCGAACCAGCCGAAAAACTTTCCTCCCGACGGAACGACGATCGCGTCGATGCGCCCCTGCCGCAGATCCAGCTCCAGATCGCTGACCGTGCCCAGCTTTTTGCCGTCGACGATATTGATGACGTCCTTCGTCTGAAAGTCGGAGATTTTCATCCGCCGTCCCCTCCCCCTCTTCGGACCCCGAGCCGCTTTATTATGTATATGCCGGACCCAAGCGAAAAAGCCCCGGGAGCCGGGGCGTGGACTTACGTTTTCACATGCTTCTGCATTTGCTGGATCGCCGATTTTTCAAGCCGCGACACTTGGGCCTGGGAGATGCCGATCTCGTCGGCGACCTCCATCTGCGTCTTCCCTTCGAAAAAACGCATGGACAAGATCATCTTCTCGCGCTCGTTCAGCTTGCGCATCGCTTCCCGGATCGCTATGCCTTCGATCCAGGAATGGTCCTTGTTGCGTTCGTCGCTGATCTGGTCCATGACGTAGATCGGATCGCCTCCGTCGTGGTAGATCGGTTCGAACAACGAAACCGGGTCCTGGATCGCATCGAGGGCGAAGACGACATCTTCCTTCGGAACGTTCAGCGCTTCGGATATTTCCATGATCGTCGGCTCTCTGGAGTTCGCGTTCGTAAGGTTGTCCCTCACCTGCAGCGCCTTGTAGGCGATGTCCCGCAAGCTGCGCGAGACGCGGATCGGATTGTTGTCCCTTAAGTACCGGCGTATCTCGCCGATAATCATTGGCACCGCGTAGGTCGAAAACTTGACGTTCTGACTCAGGTCGAAGTTGTCGATCGCCTTCATCAGTCCGATGCAGCCGACCTGAAACAAGTCGTCGACGTATTCTCCCCGATTATTGAACCGCTGGATTACGCTCAGGACGAGTCTCAGATTGCCATTCACCAATTTCTCTCTGGCGGATCGTTCGTTGCGCTGCTGCAGCGCGGTGAACAGCTCGCGCATTTCGGCGTTGGTCAACACAGGCAGCTTGGAGGTGTCGACGCCGCATATCTCGACTTTGTTTCGGGTCACGCGATTCCCTCCCAAGGAGAAACATTACTGTACAGTATCTCCTCGGAAGCCCGTTTTATGCTCCGGCCCGGACCGCCTCAAACCATCTTGTTGAATTCCTTGCGCAGACGCTTGATGATGCGCTTCTCCAGCCGCGAGATGTACGATTGCGAGATGCCCAACTGGTCGGCGACATCCTTCTGCGTTTTTTCTTCCCCGTCCTGCAAGCCGAACCGCAGCTCCATAATGATGCGTTCCCGCTCCGTCAGCTTGTCGAGCGCTTTCTGCAGCAGCTTGCGGTCGACCTGCTCCTCGATGTTGCGGTAGATCGTGTCGTTCTCGGTGCCGAGCACGTCCGACAGCAGCAGCTCGTTGCCGTCCCAATCGATATTAAGCGGTTCGTCGAACGATACTTCGGCGCGGATTTTGCTGTTGCGGCGGAGATACATCAGGATCTCGTTCTCGATGCACCGAGACGCGTAAGTGGCCAGCTTGATTTTTTTCTCGGTGTCGAACGTGTTGACCGCCTTGATCAGTCCGATCGCCCCGATGGATACGAGATCCTCGATATGAATGCCGGTGTTTTCGAATTTTCTCGCGATGTACACGACCAGCCGCAGATTGCGTTCGATCAGCATCGAACGTACCGCCGCGTCTCCCGAGGGAAGCCGCTCCAGCAAATATTCCTCTTCCTCGCGCGTGAGCGGAGGAGGGAGCGCCTCGCTGCCTCCGATATAATAGATTTCCTCGCTTTTCAGGCCGATCCACATCAACAATCGGTAGTAGGCCAGTTGGATCGACAGTTTCCATTTGACGAGCATGGCGATTGTCCCTCCTCAGGATAAATGGACGGTGCAGTCGGACTGGTCGCCCGCCCGGGCCTTCGCGGCTGCGGAAGCGGGTGCGGAAGGCGGATCGGTCCATCCGGACTGTTCGAGCATGCCGGGATGCAGAATCGCATGATAGCTTCCGTCCGGCGACAGCTTTCCGCCGTCAAGGCCGACAAGCGCGCGGGACACCGGATGAACCGCGCCGTCCGAACGGGTCAGCTTCACCGAATCCGGCTTCAGGGCGAGCATAAATCGGGTTGACCGGTTGATCCCCCGGTAAGGCACGAGGCGCAGGCGGTCCTGCAGGAACGCCGCTTCCGGGGACGAGTCCGGCAGAGACGCCACCAGCTTGTCGGCGTCGTCGGAAGACAGCCGTTCGAGCCAGCCGCGTGGCAGCAGGTCGCCGAGCCGGTCCGCCTGCAGCACCATCACCGGCGTGCGCGTAAGCGGATCGTACAGCCGGTTGCCCGTATCGACGAGGCCGGTGCAGACGACTTCCGTCCCGGCGATCGCCACGGAGACCTCCAGCAGTTGCGCCGCCAGCTCGGCCCGCTGCTTCGCTTGCCTGACGGCGCGGCGGTACAGCCAGATGCCGCCGCTCGCGGAGACGATCACGAAGCCCAGACCGATCGGCCAGCCTCCGCGCATCACGCCAGCCTCGAGCAGCTCCCGCATCAGCTCCTGATAGGGCTGCAGTAAAAAATACGATCCGTATACGGCCCCGGCCGCCGCGAAGTTCACCAGGTAAAACGAGGCCACGTTCTGCAGATAAGAACGCCAGCCTCCGAAGCCGAATGAGATCCATACCATGATCAGCGATATCATCGTCTTCGTCGCGGCCGTAAACAAAAGGGAGCGAACGGCCTCCGACAACGACGGAATCAGCAAAAACATGACATAAGAGGCTCCGATGCCCGCGGATACGGCGATTCGCCACCAATTGACGCGAAGCCGTCGCGTCCGTGCCGTCGCGGCCAACGTCGCCGCATCCAGCCCGAAGTTTAACAGGAACACCAGATCCGCATAGATGACCACGTTCGTCCGCCTCTCTCGGCGTTTTCCTTCCATCGAAACTAGAGCCTAGTATAGTAAAATCTTATTTCGATGTCTGTTGAAACTTGTCACGGGAAGGCCACTTTTTTTGGAGAAATACGTTGACGCGGGTTTTGTCGAAGGGGACGGAGCCGTAGCGCCAACCGGGACGCTGGCGCCGGCGCCGCGATGCGGCCGTGAGGGCGGGGAGTACACCGTTTGCATACGCATACACAAAAAACCCGCCTGTGCGGAGCTTCGGGGCTCGCGCAGGCGGGCGCATGGCAACCGTCAACGTTTGTTCTGGTTGCGCAGGAAGGTCGGAATATCCAATTGGTCGCTGCTCAACTGGCTGCCGAACGGGCGCAGATTCGGCGCCGGGCGCGATTCCGGTTCGCCGGAGTTCGCCGGCTTCCGTAAGGGCTGCGGCGCGGCCGAAGGCTTGTGCTCGAAACCTGTCGCAATAACCGTCACCATAATCTCGTCGGTCAGATTCTCGTCGATAATCGCACCGAAAATCATATTAACCTCCGGATCGGAGTGGGAGATGACGATATCGGCCGCTTCGTTGACTTCGTACAGGCTCAGATTCGTGCCTCCGGTAATATTCATCAGAATGCCGCGCGCGCCGTCGATCGACGTCTCAAGCAGCGGGCTGGAGATCGCTTTTTTGGCGGCTTCCGCCGCGCGATTCTCGCCCGTCGCCATGCCGATGCCCATAAGCGCGGAACCGCGCTCGGTCATAATCGTCTTTACGTCGGCAAAGTCCAGGTTGATCAGGCCGGGCTTCTGGATCAAGTCCGAGATGCCCTGGACGCCCTGGCGGAGCACGTTGTCCGCATGGCGGAACGCTTCCAACATCGGCGTCTTTTTGTCTACCATCTCAAGCAGACGGTCGTTCGGAATTACGATAAGCGTATCCACTTTTTCTTTCAGGGCCGCGATGCCGAGCTCCGCTTGCTGGGCGCGCTTGCGTCCCTCGAACGTGAACGGACGGGTGACGACGCCAACCGTCAGCGCCCCGCATTCCTTGGCGATCTCGGCGATGACCGGCGCCGCGCCGGTACCCGTACCGCCGCCCATGCCGGCCGTCACGAACACCATGTCGGCGCCCTTGAGCGTCGTGGTGATGAGCTCGCGCGACTCTTCGGCGGCTTTTTTGCCGATGTCCGGGTTCGCGCCCGCTCCGAGACCTCTCGTCAACTTCTCGCCGAGCTGAAGCTTCATCTCGGCGCGAGCCATATGCAGCGCCTGCGCGTCGGTGTTGACGGTGATGAACTCCACGCCCGTCACGCCCGATTCGATCATCCGGTTGACGGCGTTGCTTCCCCCGCCGCCTACCCCGATGACCTTGATCTTCGCGAGCTGATCCAGATCCAAGTCAAATTCCAACATATCGTCGATCTCCCCTCGTATCTTCCGCTGATACCGTGTCAAATATAGTCGCTGATCCAATTCTTGAATCGTTCGAACATGCCGGGCTTGTCCGCATGGGACGTTTTGCGGGCCGCCGCCGGCTTTTTCGATGATACAACGGTTTGCGTCCGGTTACGCGTCAGCTTCGACACGTACTGGATGATGCCGACCCCGCTTGTGAACGCCGGATCCCGGACTCCGATGTAATCGGGAACGGCGATTCGCACGGGTCCGCCGAGCTCACGCTGGGCGAGCTTCAGCATCCCAGGCATGGAGACCGAACCGCCCGTGAGCACGTAGCCTCCCGACGGCTCCGCGTATCCGAGGCGGTGAACTTCCGCGGCGATCAACTGAAATATTTCCTGCGCCCTCGGCTCGATAATATTCGAGAGGTCGACCTGGCTGTACTCCCGGTCTGCCGCCCCGCCGATTCTCGCAACCTTGAACAGTTGGTCGGGAGAGGCGTCCTCGACCAGCGCGCAGCCGTATTTCAGCTTGATTTTTTCCGAGATTTCCTTTTGCGTCTTCAGTCCGTACGAGATGTCGTTCGTAATAAATTCGCCGCCGATCGGCAGCGTGGACGTGGCCGTCAGCGTGCCGTGCTCGAATACGGAGATGGTCGTCGCGCCGGCGCCGATGTCCACCAGCACCGTGCCGACGTTTTTTTCGTCTTTCGACAGCGCGAGCTGGCCTGCGGCCAGCGACATCAGGACAAGCCCCGACACTTTCAGGTTCGCTTTTTCGACGCAGCGCAGCAGATTATGTATCGAAGTCTTCGCTCCCGTGATGATAGTGGCTTCGACTTCGAGCCGAACGCCGATCATTCCCCGCGGGTCCTGAATCCCTTCCAGCCCGTCCACCAGATACTGCCTCGGCACGATGCCGACGATTTCCCGTTCGGGCGGCAGCGCGATCACCTTCGCCGCCTGCAGCACCCGCTCGATGTCTTCTTCTCCGATTTCTCGGTCCTCGTTCGATACCGCGACGACGCCGCGGCTCGTCTGCAATGCGATGTGATTTCCCGATATCCCTACATAAACTTCGGAGATCTGTACGCCGACCATCCGCTCCGCGTGGTCGACCGCGTTTCGAATCGACTGTACCGTCAGGTCGATGTCGACAATCGCCCCTTTCCGAATTCCTTCGGAATCGGCCGATCCGACGCCGATGATATTGATGCTGCCGTTATTTAATTCGCCGATAATGGCGCGTACTTTGGACGTTCCTATATCCAAACTGACTATGATGTCGTTCCCGCTCAACCGGTGGCACCTCCTGCTTCTGTTCCCTCGCGAGAATCAGCCTTTCTACATATTCCACTTTTATTGCCAATATCCTTTTTTTCGTTATCCTAAAAATAGGATCGGAGTGGCTGGAGGGGAATTGGAACCCGGATTTTTTTCACATCGGTTCATAAGTGCAAACAAGGGACGGACTGGCGTCCATCCCTCTGATTGTAACATGTTTTCTAGCGATTGAGTAGTCTTGATCTGCTTGACGTGTCAAGGCCTTGGGGCGGCGGACGGCTCGGGGACGGACGCCTCAGGGGCATGATTCGCCGCTTCGGCGTACGGCGTGAAATACACCGTGTCCAGCATGGTGAAATAACCGGGCTCGGATTTATTCAATTCGGTCTCTTTTTGGCGCTGTTTGTAGATCAGGTCGTCCAGCAATTCGATTTTTTCCGGCAGATTGTCGATTCGCGCGATCACCTCGTAATGCGACCGCGTATACATCCGGATTTTGTCGGGAAAATGCTCGGACGGCGCCGGGCGGATCTCGGACAGGTCGTACAGCATCTGGTCCGGAATCTTGGCGAGCTGGGCCGTAAGCTTGGCCTTCCACGGATCGTTGTCGCCCCAGCCTGTCAACAGAGGCCGGTCCGGGACGGACAGCGGGTTGGCCGGAAGCTTGTGCCCGTTCGCCAGAACCATCGACAGTTTGCCGTCGGGTTCCAGTTGGTAGGCGACCTTGGGATGCTCCTTGACCTCGATGCGGACGAGACCCGGAAATATTTTGGCCACGGCGACGTCCGCCACGACCGGAAGCTTGCGGACCCGCTCCTCGACCGTCTTGCCGCGGAACCCGAAAAAATGATCGCCCGGCTCGACGCCGCTGGCTTGCACGATCTCCTCCGCCAGCGCCATCGCGTTGCCGGACACCTCGATCCGGCCGACCTTGCTGATGGACGACTGGAAAAACAGCACGCCGAACAGAATGAAAAAAAACAGCACAATCACGGCCGTCAACCGGCGGTACGACCGTCTGGGAGGCTTGTCCGCCTTCGGCAGGACAGGCATCCGCAGGTCGGGCTTCGCGCCCGTTGCCGGCTGCGGCGGACCGCTCTTGCGGGCAGACAACGCGTTCACCTCTTCTCATCTGCGAACCGGAAGGCCCCCTCCCTCGTAACGACGGGAGGGGCGCGGCGAAAGCCGGTTCAGGACGTGGCGGTGGATTGGACGGCCGTACCCACCCGTTCGATTTTGGCGCCAAGCGCGCTGAACATGCGCTCGATCCGGTCGTAACCTCGGTCGATATGGTGAATCTGTTCGACGACGGTCGTGCCTTGGGCGGCGAGTCCGGCGATGACGAGAGCGGCCCCCGCCCTCAGGTCGGTCGCCTCGACGGTGGCGCCGTACAGCCGCGGAACTCCGCGGATAAACGCGCAGTTCGCGTCCACCCGGATATCCGCTCCCATCCGGCACAGCTCGTCGACGTGCTTGAAACGCCCCTCGAACACGGTTTCCTTGACAATGCTCATGCCGTCGGCCAGCGAAAGCAGAACCATCAACTGCGCCTGCAGATCGGTCGGAAACGACGGATGCGGAGCGGTGACGATGCGCTCGACGCGCTTGGGACGCGACGGACTACTGACCTCTATTATATCATGGTCTACCGCGATTTGGATACCCGCCCGCCGCAGCACGTGAACCGCCGACGTCAGATGTCCCGGCATCGCGCCTTCCAGCCGGATATTCCCGCGCGTCGCGGCCGCCGCCATCAGGAACGTTCCGGTCACGATCCGGTCGGGAATGATGGTGTACGTGCCCGGAACCAGCTTCCGGACGCCTTCGATCGTGATCGTGTCCGTACCCGCGCCGATGATGCGGGCCCCCATCGCGTTCAGGAAATTTTGCAGATCCTGGATTTCCGGCTCTCTCGCCGCTCCCGTTATCGTAGTGCGGCCTTGCGCCAGAACCGCCGCCATCATCAGATTCTCCGTCGCGCCGACGCTCGGATAATCGAGCGCGATATCCGCTCCGGTCAGTTTGGCCGCCCGGCAGGATATTTTGCTGCCGTTCTCTTCGATCTCCGCGCCGAGCGCCTTCAGCCCCGCCAGATGCAGATCGATCTTGCGTTCGCCGATGGCGCATCCTCCCGGCGGATACAGATGCACTTCGCCGAACCGGGCGAGAAGCGGTCCCATCAGAAAAATCGAGGAGCGCATCCGGTTCATGAGGTGTTCGGGTATTTCGCAACTGTCCAGACTCGACGTCTCGACCTTGACGATCTCTTTCTCGAAATCCGCCCGGCATCCGAGCTCCCGCAGTATGCTGACCATCGTGTGGATGTCGAGCAGATCGGGCACGTTGCGGATGACGGCGGCGCCGTCCACCAACAGGCTGGCCGCCAGAATCGGAAGCGCAGCGTTTTTGGCGCCTTGAATCCGGACGGTGCCGGATAGCGGCCTGCCGCCTTCGATCACCAGCTTTTCCAAAGTCCCACCTCCGAAGTTACCGCTCGCCGATCATCAGCACCTCCGGCACCAGGTCGATTCCGAACTTGTCGCGAACCGTCGTACGCATGAGGTCCATGAGCGCGAGCACGTCTTCGGCTGACGCTTGCCCGGTATTGACGATAAAATTGGCATGAAGAGGGGACACTTCCGCGTCTCCCACCCGCACCCCCTTCAGCCCCGCCTCTTCAATCAGCCTGGCCGCGAAGTCCCCTTCCGGGTTGCGGAACGTGCTGCCGGCGCAGGCCAGTTGCAGGGGTTGGGTGCGAAGCCGTCTGTCTTTGTTCGAAGCCATTCTCGCCGCAATCTCTTTGCGGTCGCCGGTTTGAAGCTGGAACACCGCCTCCACGACGATTCCCGGCTGTTCGTGCAGCCGCGAATACCGATATCCGAACTGCAGCTCTTCCGCGCTCCATACTGCCAATTCTCCCGTCGGCCGAACAATTTCAGCCTGTTTCAGTATCCGCGACACGTCGGACCCATGCGCGCCGGCGTTCATATAGACGGCGCCTCCGACCGTTCCCGGGATGCCTCCCGCGAATTCCAGTCCCGTCAACCCTTCCTTGCCGGCCATCACCGACAACGTGATCAACGATTTGGCGCCGCCCGCCGTCACGACATCCCCTTCGATCCGGACGTCGGAGAAATTCCGGCCCAGACAGATGACGGCGCCGCGGACGCCTTTGTCGGACACGAGCAGGTTGGAGCCGCGGCCCAGCACGAACCACGGGACGCCGGCCTCGCGGAGCAGCGACAGCGTTTCGGCGAGCTGCCGTTTGCCGCCGGGGATCAACAGGGCGTCGGCTGGTCCGCCGATCTTCCATGTCGTATAGCCGGCGAGCGGCTCGTTTCGTTTCACTTGGCATAATCCGCGTTGTTCCAGTTCGTCGTAAACCTGCTGCATGAAGGAACCTCCTTGGTCGATCGTAGGAATTTCGAATGCGGCCGTGCGCGCCTGATCTAGCGGCGTCGCGCGTGCTGGGGCGATTTGTCACGGTTATAGAGTATCGTATGCCGACGGGAAGAGAGTGTGACAGACGCCCATACCCCGAAAGGCGCCCGTCGCGGCGGCCGGCGTCGTCCGGCCGTCTCCCGCCCGCTTATCGGCGGGCATACTCGCGGATCAGCGAAAGAATCCGTTCCAGCCCGTCGGCGGTCGGACTCGCCGCCATCCGCCGGCGCATTGCGTCCGCCTCCGCGGCCAAAGCGGCCAGCTCCTCGCGCAACCGGGCGGGCGTCAGTTCCTCCTCGGGCAGCACGCGGGCATAGCCGCTCGCCTCGAACGAGCGGGCGTTTAAAATCTGGTCGCCCCGGCTGGCGGACAGGCCCAGCGGCACCAGCAGCATCGGTTTGCGGAGCGCCAGAAACTCGCAGATCGAAGTCGCTCCCGCGCGGGAGACGACCAGGTCGGCCATCGCCAGCAGATCCGGCAGCTCGGCCCCGGCATATTCGAACTGCCGGTAGCCGCTCCGCCCCTCCAGCGCCGGGTCCAGATGGCCTTTGCCGCATAAATGCACGATTTGATACGCGGCCGTCAGCTCGTCCAGCCCTTCGCGCAGCGCGTCGTTCAGCTTTTTCGAGCCCAGGCTGCCGCCCATCAGCATCAGCACGGGCTTGCCGCCGTGGAATCCGCAGCGGCGGCGTCCTTCGGCCGCATCCCCGCGGAACAGCGTCTCGCGGATCGGCAGTCCGGTATGTACGGCCTTGCGCCCGAGATGCTTCGCCGTCTCCGGAAACGTGACGCAGACCCGCTTCGCGAACGGGGTGGACAGCTTGTTCGCCAGTCCCGGCGTCAGGTCCGATTCGTGCGAGAGCACGGGAATGCCCAAGGACCTCGCCGCAATCACAACCGGCACCGAGACGAAGCCCCCTTTGGAAAACAGAATATCGGGCTTCAATTGGCGCAGAATGCGGTGCGCGTCGGCGACACCCTTGAGCACTCGGAACGGGTCCTTGAAATTGTTCAGATCGAAATACCGCCGCAGCTTGCCGGTCGAAACGGCGTAATACGGGATGCCTTCCGGCTCGATCAGTTGCCGTTCGATGCCTCCGGCCGAACCGATGTAGGCGACGGACCAGCCTTCGGCGCGAAGCCGGTCGATCAGCGCCAGATTCGGCGTCACATGGCCGGCCGACCCTCCCCCGGTAAATACGATGCTGCGCACAGCCGATCACTCCTACCTCGCGTAACGCGATATGTTGAACAGCACCCCCAGCGCCGTCAGCATCAAGGTCAGCGACGAACCGCCGTAGCTGACGAGCGGAAGCGTGATGCCGGTCACCGGGAACATGCCGATGACGACTCCGACATTGATAATGACCTGCACGGCGACCATGCCGACGATGCCGATCGCGAGCAGGCTGCCGAACGAATCCGGCGCCGTGATCGCCGTTCGCATGCCGCGCCAGACCAGCAGCATGAACAGCACGATCAGCAAGCCGCCGCCGATAAAGCCGGTTTCCTCCGCCAGTATCGAAAAAATAAAGTCCGTCTGCGGCTCCGGCAGGTAGCTGTATTTTTGCAGACTGCGCCCCAATCCGAGGCCGGCCAGCCCGCCCGGTCCGATCGCGAACAGCGATTGGATCGATTGGTACCCCGCGCCGAGCGGGTCCGACCACGGATCGAGAAACGCCGTAATCCGCTTCAGCCGGTAAGGCGCCGCTGCGATGAGCGCGACGAAGCCGGCGACGCCGACCAGCGCAAGCACGCCCAGATGCGAGAGCCGCGCCCCGGCCGCAAAAATAATCATCATCGAGGCCCCGACCAGCACGACGCCCGTGCCGAGATCGGGCTGGAGCATAATCATGCCGAACGCCAGCCCCATGAGCCCCAGCGCCGGCAGCAGCCCCCGGCCGAACGATGTGATGTCGCGCCGCTCCTCGCTGAGCAGCTTCGCCAGAAACATGATCATCCCGAGCTTCATGAACTCGGACGGCTGAATGCCGAGCGAGCCGATGCCCAGCCAGCTTCGGGCGCCGCCGCGGATGACGCCGACGCCCGGGATCAGCACGATGACGAGCAGGGCGAAGCATACGATCAGCGCGGCGCGCGCAACCTTTTTCCAAACCCAATAATCCGTGTTCATCGTCACGATCATCGCGGCGATGCCCAGTCCGGCAAATATAGCCTGACGTTTGAGATAATAGAACGAATCGCCGAACTCGCGGAACGAGAGCACGGCGCTGGCGCTGTACACCATCACGAGTCCGATCGCGAGAATCGCCATCGTGGCGGCGATCAGCCACGGATCGGGCGACGTGCGGGCTTTGGCCATCGGGCACACCTCCAGAATAAGACAACCTTTCTTATTCTAGCGTATGCACCGATTCTTTAAACATGCGTCCGCGTTCCTCATAGGAACGGTACATGTCCCAGCTCGCGCAAGCCGGCGACAGCAGCACGGCGTCCCCCGGCCGGGCGATTCCGGCCGCCGCCCGGACGGCCTCCCGCATCGCGGCTTCGGGCTCCGTCGTCTCGATCGTCCGCACCTCCGGCACCCCGGCCCGAGCCGCGACGCGCGCCAGGATGTCTCTCGTCTGGCCGATGGCGACGAGCCCCCGCACCTTGGCGGCCAAAGGCTCCAGCATATCCAGGAAGTCGAGGCCCCGGTCCTGGCCGCCCGCGACCAGCACGATCGGACGGTCGAAGCCTTCCATGGCGCGTATCGTCGCCGCCGAATTCGTCGCCTTCGAATTATTGTAATAAACGACCCGGTTGCGCTCCGCCACGAATTCCAGACGATGCTCGACCCCCCGGAATTCGCGCAGCGCTCTGCGCACGGCTTCCAGTCCGGCTCCGGCCGACAGCGCGGCCGCCGCGGCCGCCGCGGCGTTCTCGATATTATAGCGGCCGGGAATGCCCAGCTCGGTTGCTTTCAACAGTTCGTGAACGGCGCCGTCCTTGTCCCGGTACAGGAGCGTTTCGCGCTCCAGGGGCACGGAGGCGGGAGGCAGCGGCGGGTCGAGATAAACGCCCTCTCCGACCGGTCCGGTCACGGAAAACTGCACAAGCCGGCCCTTCACGCTCTCCGCCAGCCGCCTGCAGACCGGGTCGTCGGCGTTCAGCAGCGCGATGTCGTCCGGCCGCTGCCGGGCGAACAGCTTCGCCTTCGATTCGATGTAATCGTCCATCGTGCCGTGGTAATCGAGATGCGTCTCGTATACGTTAAGCAGCAGCGCGATGCGGGGCCGGAAATCGGCGGTGCCCTTCAACTGGAAGCTGCTGAGCTCGGCCACGATCCATTGGCCGGGCTTCGCCACGGGAGCGGCTTCGCACAAGGGCGTGCCGATATTTCCCGCGACAACCGGCTTCAGCCCGGCTTCCCGCAGCATTTCGCCGATCCAGGTCGTCGTTGTCGTCTTGCCGTTGGAGCCGGTAATCCCGATGATCGGCGCCTCGCTGACGCGATAGGCGACCTCGATCTCGGTGACGACCTCGATGCCCAGCTCCAGTGCCCGCGCGACCGGAGCGGCTTTATACGGAATGCCGGGATTTTTCACGACGAGCGAGACGCCGGGATGAATCAACTCCGGCGGATGTCCTCCGCAGACAACAGAAATACCCAGGGCCGTCAATTCCGCAGCCTCAGGGCATTGTTCCAGCGGTTTTTGATCGTTTACGGTTACGTTGGCGCCGTATGCGTGAAACAGCTTGGCGACGGCGACGCCGCTGCGCGCCAAGCCCAGCACGACGACGGGGCGGCCGGCATAGGCGGATGGATGATTCATAACGGTTCAGACTCCTCACGATGGATACTGGTGCAGCCAATACTGATGAAGCAGGCCGATGCCCGCGAATACGAGACCCGCCAGCCAAAAGGTCAGCACGACCCGCCATTCCGACCAGCCCGTCAGCTCGAAGTGGTGGTGAATCGGGCTCATTTTAAAAATCCGCTTGCCGCGCGTCTTGAACGAAGCGACCTGCAGAATAACCGACAAAATCTCGATCATAAAGACGCCGCCGATGATAAACAGCAGCAGCTCCGTTTTGGTGAGCGCCGCCACCGCGACCAAGCCGCCGCCGATCCCCAGCGAGCCGGTATCTCCCATAAATACTTTGGCCGGATGCGCGTTATAGACGAGAAAGCCCAGCACGGCTCCGACCGCAGCCGCCGAGAACGCCGCCGTCTCCGGCTCCGTCAGCAGCATGGCGATAACCGCGTAGACGCCGAAGGCGACCGCGGCCGTTCCGGACAGCAGGCCGTCCAGACCGTCGGTGAAGTTCACCGCGTTGGACATGCCCATCATCAGCAAGATGAGAAACGGGGCGTAAAACCACCAGCCGAGATCCAGCGAATAAGACGTAAACGGAATATCGAGCGCGGGGTTATGCCCGTTGCGGTACAGCAGGTAACAGACAAGCGCCGCGAAAAGCAGTTGGCCGGCCAGCTTTTGCTTGGCCGTAAGCCCAAGCGAACGCTTGAACAAAATTTTGATATAGTCGTCCAAAAAGCCGACCAGCCCGTATCCGAGCGATGCGACCAGCAAAATGACCAGCTCCGCCGTCTTGTCTGCGAAACGCAGCGCCGCGATCGACATCGCGAGCATGATGATGATGCCGCCCATCGTCGGCGTCCCCGCTTTTTTGAGATGCCCCTGCGGCCCGTCGTCGCGGATTTGCTGGCCGAACTTCAGCCTGCGCAGGATCGGTATGAATAAGGGCCCCATGATGACGGCAAGCACGAAGGCTGTGCCCATCGCGATCAAGACGGTTTTGAATTCCACGGACTATTCCTCCAAATTAATGTTCGCTGGTCTGCTGCAAGGCGTGAACAAGCTCCTCCAGCTTCATGCCCCGCGAGCCTTTGACAAGCACGACGTCCCGTTCGTCAAGCACGCCGGTCAAATCGCGCAGCAGCGCATCCTTGTCATCGTATGCTCTGACCATCAAATCGGGGTATCGTTTGGCCGCCTCCTCCGCGCTGTATGCGGACAGCGGCCCATAGGCGAATACGCCGTCAACGACATCGGGCGACAAGCGGGCGCCGATCTCGCGGTGGTATTCCACTTCGCGCGCGCCCAGCTCCAGCATATCCCCGATCACCGCGTACTTCCGGCGGTATCCCTTCATCTCCTCCAGCAGGTCGATGGCCGCATGCATCGAAGAAGGGCTCGCGTTGTACGCGTCGTTGACGATCGTCGCGCCGTTCGCGGATTTGACGATCTCGATCCGCATTCCCGACAACTCCGCGCCGCGCAAGCCCCGCGCGATATCCCGGAACGAAATCCCCAGCGCCACGCCCGCGGCGATCGCGGCCAGCGCGTTCAGGACGTTGTGGCGGCCAAGCAGCGGCAGAAAAAACGTCGGAGCCGTCTCCCAGTTGGTCGTAAAATGCATGCCGCTGGCGTCCGCCAGCGTGGCGACCGGATACAGATCGTTGCCGGCGCCTCGGCCGAACGTGATCCGCTTGAGCGTGTCCGGCTGCCGGAATTCGGACAGATGCGCGTCGATCAGCGGCTCGTCGCCGGGCGTGATCAGCACGCCGCCGGGCTTCAGCCCGAGCACGATCTCCAGCTTCGCCCGCGCGATCTCCTCGCGGCTGCCAAGCTGCATCAGATGGGCTTCGCCGATATTGGTGATAACGGCGACATCCGGCTCCGCGATCCGGGTCAACTGCTCGATCTCTCCCCGGCCGCGCATGCCCATCTCCAGCACCGCCACCTCGGTGTCTTCGGACAGCGAGAGCAGCGTCAGCGGAAGGCCGATATGACTGTTCATATTGCCGGACGTTTTATGCGTCCGGTAGCAAGAGCCGACGACGGCGGCCGCAAGGTCCTTCGTCGTCGTCTTGCCGTTGGAGCCGGTGACGCCGACGACACGGACCGGGAGCTCGCGGCGGTACGCCCGGGCGAGCGCCTGCAGCGCCCGCAGCGAGTCGTCCACCAGCACGGCGTCTATGCCCTCCGGCGGCGAGCCGTGGTCCCGCTGCCACAGCGCGGCGGCTGCGCCCAGCGCGGCCGCCTGCGCCACGTAGTCGTGACCGTCCTGCTTGGCCCCCACGAACGGAATAAACAATTGCCCGGGAGCCAACTTCCGGGTATCGATACAGACGCCGCGGACGACGGCGTCCGGCCGGCTTCCCGCCGACACCTCGCCGCCGCACATCGCGGCGATTTGAGCCAAAGTCCGATTGATCATCACGGTACCTCCCCGAGCCGCAGCCTGCCGTTTAGCGTCCGGCGGCTTTCCGGATCGCGGCTCTCGCCACCTCGCGGTCGTCGAACGGCAACGATACGCCTCGTACGGTTTGATAGGTTTCGTGTCCTTTTCCCGCAATCAATACTACATCTTCCGGGCTTGCCATTTCAACCGCTTTTTCGATCGCGGCGCGCCGGTCCGCCACCAACGCATAACGGCCGGCCGAGCCTTCGACACGCAGAATGCCCGGCTCGATGTCGCGCAGGATCGCCTCCGGGTCCTCGTAACGCGGATTGTCGCTGGTGACGACCACGTAATCGCTGTACCGGGCGGCGATCTCCCCCATGATCGGGCGCTTGCTCCGGTCGCGGTCGCCGCCGCAGCCGAATACGGTGAGAATCCGCCGGCGCGCGACCTCGCGCAGCGCGTTCAGCGCGTTATACAGGCCGTCCGGCGTGTGCGCGTAATCGACGACGACGAGATACGGCTGGCCCTCGTCGACCGTCTCCATGCGTCCCTCGACGGAGGGAATGCCGGCCAGGCTGGCCAACGCGCCGTCCAGCGGCACGCCTTCCAGCAGCGCCGCCGTGACGGCGGCCAAGGCGTTATACACGTTAAACAGGCCGATCAGCCGAATGCGCGCCGTTCGCGTCTCGCCGAACGCCGTCACATCGAACGCCGTACCGCCGGCTTCGAGCCGGACATTGTCCGCCCGCACGTCGCAATGCGGCGACAAGCCGTACGTGACCGTCTCCGCCGCCGTCACCGACCTGAAATAATCCGAGGCCGGATCATCGCCGTTCAGCACGGCATACTTCGGCCGGTCCCCGTCGGCATTGCCCATACGCGCAAACAGCAGGCCCTTCGCCTGCATGTAAGCGTCCATCGTGCCGTGGTAATCGAGATGGTCCTGCGTCAGGTTCGTGAAGACCGCCGTCCGGATATTGCAGCCAATCATGCGTCCTTTGTGCAGACCCTGGGACGTGGCCTCCATCACACATACGTCCACCCCCGCGTCCCGCATCTCCCGGAGCGCGCGCTGCAGATCGTGCGATTCCCGGGTGTTGATGCCTTCCTTGCGGATAAAACGGTCGCCGATCTTCATGCCGATATTGCCCATCAGCCCTGTCGTACGGCCCGCGTCGGCCAAAATGCGTTCGAGCAGGAACGACGTGGTCGTCTTGCCGTTTGTACCCGTAATCGCGACAAGCGACAGTTCCCGGCTCGGATACCCGTACAGATGGGCGGCGAGAGCGGGCAGCGCGCGCCGGGCGTCGCGGACGAACAGCTTCGGAACCGGAACGTCGACATCCCGTTCGGCGACGACGGCCACCGCCCCCGCTTTCACCGCGTCGGCCGCGAAGTCGTGGCCGTCGAACTTCGCGCCGGGTATGCATATAAACAAATCTCCGGGACGCACCTGGCGATTATCGATGGCGATGCCGCCGACCGACACGTCGCCGGAACCTTCGAGTCTGCCCGTAACCAAACGCGAGGCGAGCTCATTTAATTTCATCATGAATTTGTTCCTCCCTCCCGCCTGATTACCCCTGGATTAATGCTGATGGCCGTCCGGAGGCGGGTCGGACAAATAGATCCGGATGGCCGATCCCCGTTCGACGCGCGTGCCCGGCGCCGGGGATTGGTTGATGACCGTCGACCCCTGGCCGTGCTGCACCAGCCGAAAATTCATATTGAGATCCTCGTAAATATCGCTGACGGTCGCGCCCACGAGATTGGGAACCTCGACGTAAGGCACGTCGCCCATCTCACGCCGCAGCTTCAAGTCGAGCTGCCCCTCGTAATCGGGGTTGACGCCCAGATAGGGCAGCGCGTCGGCGAGTATGCCGCGCACGATCGGCGCCGCCACGAGTCCGCCGAATTGGATGCCTTTCGGATTGTCGACGGCGACGTAGACGACGATCTTCGGATCGTTCGCCGGCGCCACGCCGATAAACGAAACGATATGCTCGCTGGGGGAATACCGGCCGTCCACGACTTTTTGCGCGGTTCCCGTCTTGCCGCCCACGCGGTAGCCGTCGAGGAACGCGTTGCGTCCCGTTCCTTTGGCGACGACGCTTTCGAGCGCCTCCCGCACCTGCCGGGACGTCTCCTCGGAGATCACCTCGCGGACCCGTTCGGGCTCGATGCGCTCGACCGTCTCCCCCGTGTCGGGATTGACCCAGGCTTTGGCGACATGCGGCTTATACAGCTTGCCGCCGTTGACGGCGGCGGAGATCGCCGCGACCTGCTGGATCGGCGTTACCGACACGCCTTGCCCGAATGCCGTCGTCGCCAGTTCGACCGGACCCACCTTCTCCGGCTTGAACAGGATGCCGGCGGATTCGCCGCTCAGATCGATGCCCGTTTTCGTCCCGAAGCCGAAGCGCCGGATGTAATCGAACAGCTTATCCTTGCCCAGCCGCTGTCCGAGCAGGACGAAGCCGGGGTTGCACGAGTTTTCGACGACCTGGAGGAACGTCTGGCTGCCGTGGCCGCCTCTCTTCCAGCATCTCAGCCGGGCGCCGCCGACTTCGACGAAGCCCGGGTCGAAAAAATACTCGTTTTTCAGATTCACTTTTTTTTCTTCAACCGCCGCCGCCAGCGTAATGATCTTAAACGTCGAACCCGGCTCGTACATCATCCAGATCGGCAAATTCCGGTTGTACGCCTCGGACGGGTATTGCTGATAATTGCCGGGATCGAACGTCGGGCGCGAAGCCATCGCCAGCACTTCGCCGTTGTTCGGGTCCATCGCGATCGCGATGATGTGATCGGGACGATGCTGCAGCACCGCCTGGTCCAGCTCTCGCTCCACGAACGACTGAATTTGCTTGTCGATCGTCAGTTGCAGGTTCAGGCCGTCCTTCGGCGGCGTATACGTGTCCGACGTCCCCGGCATCGCGTCGCCGCTGGCCGTCGACAGATACGCGACATTCCCGCGTATTCCCTTGAGCTTGTCGTCGTACCGCTTCTCCAGGCCGAGCAGCCCTTCGTTGTACGAAGTCGTGAATCCGAGCACGTGCGCGGCGAACGTGCCGAGCGGATAATAGCGCTTGTTGTCCTCCGCCACGACGATGCCGGGCAGCTTCAGGTCGCGCACCTGCTGCGCCTTTTCCGGGCTGATCTTGCGGCCCTGCGGCTTGATGTCGACGATGCTTTTCCGTTGCGTGATCAGTTGGCGGACCGTATCCGCCGGCATACCCAGCGTCTCGCCCAGCTTGGCAGCCGTGTCGTCGGCGTTTTCGATCTGCGCCGGAATGGCCATAACCGTCGGAGTGCTGATGTTGGTAACGAGCGTCTGCCCGTTGCGGTCCTGAATCTCGCCCCGCTTGGCGGCGAACGGAATTTCCCGGCGCCACGACTCCTCGGCCAGTTTGGCCAACTCGGGTCCCAAAGCCATCTGAACATAGCCGAGACGCACGAGCAGCGCGACAAACAGCAAGGTGACGCCAATCGTCAGAACGAACAACCGGCGCCGGACCTTGGCGTTGGATACGGTTTTCAAGTGAGTTCGACCCCTTTCGCGTCTGAAGTCACGACGGTTGGTTATCTACCACCATGACTATTCGACGCGACGGGAGAATAGAACAAGCCCGGCGCTTACCGTGCGGCCGCGGAAGGTTTGGAAGACGGCGTCGGCTTGGGCGTCGCTTTTGGCGAAGGGCCGGCGGCCGTTTTGCCGCCGCCCGGCTTGGCGGACGGCTTCGGCGTCGCCGTCGGACCGGGCGTGGCGACCGGCTTGCTCGCGGGCAGCTCGGGCGTCAGCGTCAGCTTGACGGTTTTGCCGCCTTCGCCTTCGACGACCTGCTGAGCCTTGACATATCCTTCGCCTTCCGCCTGGCAAGCCGCGCCGAACAGGGCGCACAGCTCGAGCGCCTCCCGCAGCGACCGGCCCGTCAGATCGGGCAGGTCGAGGCTTGCCGGCGGTTCGCTCATCAATACCATTCGCTGCAGTTGCCCCATTTCCGTCCCGGCGGCCGGATATTGGGCGACAACCGTGTTGCCTTTGCCGAGCACCTCGTACGGAATGCCCTGCTTGCGCAGCGTTTCCGTCACCGCGGCGACCGGCTGCTGTTCATAAGCGCCGGCCTTCCTCGTGTAGACCTCTTCGCCGGACAGCAGATTGTCGCTGCGGATGGCGCTCGCTTCCGGCTCGATCTTCCAGTACCGGAGCGCCTGGGAGACGATCTCCTTGAACGCCGGACCGGCGACGAGGCCGCCCTGCCGGTAGTCTCCTTTCAAATCCGGGTCGTCCGCGATGATGATGAGGGCGATCTTCGGATTTTCCACCGGGGCGAAGCCGATAAACGACACCACCCACTTGTCCTTCATGTACTGGCCGTCGGGCCCGACCTTCTGCGCCGTGCCCGTCTTGCCGGCCACCCGGTATCCGTCGATATACGCCCGGCGGCCCGTCCCGATCTCCTGGTTGGACACCACTTCTTCCAGCAGCAGCGCGACTTGTTTCGCCGTTTCGGGCGAGACGACCTGGCGGACGACCGTCGGCTCGATTTTCACCGTTTCCTTTGTATTGGGATCGGTGATCTCCTGGACGACATACGGCTTCATCAGCTTGCCGCCGTTGGCGATCGCCGACACCGCCGCGATCTGCTGGATCGCGGTGACGCTGACGCCTTGGCCGAACGAAGCGGTCGCGACTTCGACGGGATAGTTGAAATCGATTTTTCCGATCCCTTCGGCCGGCAGATCGATCCCGGTTTTCGCCCCGAAGCCGAATCTCTCGATATATTCTTTCAGTTTATCCTTGCCGAGCCGCTCTAAACCCAGCTTGATGAAGGCGACGTTGCTGGAGCGCAGCAGGCCTTCCCGGTAGCTGATCGTCCGGCGCACCCGGTCGTGGTCGTGAATTTCCTGCCCCGTCACCTTGATCATGCCCGCCTCGAACATCTCGTCGGGATGAAACACGCCTTCCTCGACGGCGGCCGCCAGCGTCACGATCTTAAACGTCGAGCCCGGCTCGTAAACCGACTGGATCGCGTGATTGCGGAAATCTTCCTCCTGCGCCTTGTTGAACTGGTTTGGATCGTAATTCGGATAGTTGACGAGCCCGAGAATCTGCATCGTGTTCGGGTCGGCCGCGATGGCGGTGACGCTTTTCGGTTTCCATTCCTTGTATACCTTCTCCAGCGTCGTCTCCATATACGACTGAATCGTCTTGTCGATCGTCAGCTTCAGATCTTTGCCGTGCACCGGCTCGATGTGCTCAACGTCCGCATCCGGCAGACGATAGCCCATCTTGTCCTTCTTGAAGCGGATCGAGCCGTCCACGCCGCGCAGCAGCTCGTCGTATTTCAGCTCAAGGCCCGCGCCCGGCTTGTCTTCGTTGTTCACGAAGCCGAGCAGATGGGCGGCCGTCCGCTCGGAAGGGTAAAAGCGTTTTTTCTGGTTCATCAGCAGCACGCCGTAGCCGCTGCAGTTGACGTACGTCGGATATTTGACGCATTTGTTTTTGCCGTCGGAGAACGTCTTGATGATGTCCTCGCCGATCTTCGCGTCGATCTTACGGCCTTGCGGATTCAGCTCGACATGGATGCGCTGCCTCTCCTTCGCCGCTTCCTTCGCGAACAGATCGAGCATCTCGCTCTCGGGCTTGCCGATCAGTTGCGACAGCTTGGAGGCGACAACCTTCTGCAGCCCGTTCCCGTTGATAAACTGCGGGTTGACCGCTACCGTATAGGCCGCGCCGTCCACCGCAAGCGGATTTCCGTTGCGGTCGTAGATGCCGCCGCGATCGGCCGTCAGCACGTGGCTCGACTCCCACACGTCCTGCGCCGCGTCCATCAGCTCGGCTGCGTCGACCACCTGAATCCAATACAAACGGCCAATCAATCCCATAAAAAAAAGGGAGAATAACCCCCCCGCCATGATGGCTCTCCATTTCAGCGATCCGTTCATGCGCCGCGATACCTCCTCGAACGCGCGGAACGATCCGCACAACTGTTTGCGGATTCGATCCGCCGGTTCCGCTTACCTTCCGCTTTTCTGCGGTTGTCCCGCTGCGCCGTCCGGCGCGACATGCGCCACTTGCTTGTCCTGCGGCAGGCTGAGTCCGAACTCCTTCGCTTTCTGCTGTATCCGGTTCGGGTCCTGTAGGTTCATCACTTCGCGTTTAAGCTGTACGTTCTCGGCCTGCAGCTTCTCGATTTTCGCCTCGATGTTCTGCAGCTGCACGTTCATGCCGTAGATTTGAGCATATCGAAAAAGCACCGTCAGCGCAACCGCAACCCCGACCACGATCGCAAACAAGTAAAGCAGCTTGTCCTGCCGGGGCAGGGCGTTTTTGCGGGGAGCAGGGGCGGTCGGCTTGGACGGCCGTTTGGCCGGACGGGCTTTCGACTGCTCTTCTTGGCGGCGCTCCAGCGCCAGATTTCCGTTGATGTAGGCCACGTGGTCGAACCTCCCTCGTCTTATTGGTTGGATGGGTACGGGCGCTCAATCGGCCAGCTTTTCGGCGATACGCAGCTTGGCCGAGCGGGCCCGGTTGTTTGCTTTCAATTCTTCGGCACTCGCCGTGATCGGCTTGCGGTTCACCAGCCGGAGCGTGCTCTTGGCTCCGCACGCGCACATCGGCAGTCCGGGCGGACATTTGCAGGTGCCGATATGCTTCGCGAACCCGGTCTTGCAGATGCGGTCCTCCAGCGAATGGAACGTGATCACGGCCACACGGCCGCCGGGCTTCAAGCAGTCGATCGCCTGCTGGAGCGAATCCTCGAACGCGCCCAGCTCGTCGTTGACGGCGATACGAAGCGCCTGGAAGCTGCGTTTGGCCGGATGGCCGCCCGTGCGCCGGGCCGCCGCGGGAATGCCCGACTTGACCAGCTCGGCCAGTTCGCCGGTCGTCTCAATCGGCTTGCGGACCCGCGCTTCCGCGATCGTCCGCGCGATCCGCTTCGCGAACTTCTCCTCGCCGTACTCCCACAAAATTCGCGCGAGTTCGGCCTCGCTCCATTCGTTGACGATGATCTTGGCCGTCAGCGGCGTTTCGCGATCCATGCGCATGTCGAGCTCCGCGTCATGGTTGTAGCTGAACCCCCGTTCGCCTTCGTCCAGTTGGGGCGACGAGACGCCGAGATCGTACAGCACGCCGTCGACCTGGGGTACGCCGGCTTTGTTCCGGGGCACCTCCGGCATCGACTCCAGCACTTCCCGCAGGCGGCGGAAGTTGCTTTTGACCAGCTTGATCTGACCGCCGAACGGCGCGAGCCGCTCCGCCGCGTGCTTCAGGGCCGCATCGTCCTGATCGAAGGCGATCAGCAGCCCGCTCCCCCGAAGCCGTTCGGCGATAAGCGAGCTATGCCCCGCCCCGCCCAATGTGCAATCGATATAAATGCCGCCGGGCTTGACTTGCAGCCCGTCGACGGATTCTTCCCTGAGTACCGTCACGTGGTGAAACAACGCTGCCACACTTCCCTCGGATGGGCGTCAAAACTGGAAGTCCACCAGTTTTTCCGCGATTTCGTTAAACGATTCCTCCGACTGCGCGAAGTACGAGCTCCAAAGTTCCTTGCTCCAGATTTCCACCCGGTTGGAGACGCCCAGCACGACGCAATCTTTGGTCAGCTTGGCGTATTCGCACAGCGTATTCGGTAAATTTACCCTTCCCTGTTTATCCAGCTCGCATTCGGTGGCGCCGGAGAAGAAAAAACGGGCGAATGCGCGGGCGTCGGATTTCATCATCGGCAATGCTTTGAGCTTTTGCTCCAGGGCTTGCCACTCGGGCATCGGGTAGACGAACAAGCAGTTGTCGAGACCGCGGGTGACGACAAACACGTCGCCGAGCGCTTCACGGAATTTGGCGGGAATCGTCAGACGGCCTTTGTCGTCGATGCTGTGCTGATATTCCCCCATGAACACGGCTCTTCCCACCTTCCGCCCAAAGTTCCCCACTTTGCCCCACTTTGCACCACTTAGCTACACATATTCTCCACCGAATAAAAAAATCCTGCCGAAAGGCAGGATTTTTTAAAAACTTTTTTACGTGGTTAATTGTCTGTCAACTCGTCCAATAATTCGAAGAAGCCCCCGAATGAACCAGATCGCCAGCATGCCGGATTCGTCCGATTTCGGCGCACGAGCCGATGCAGAGCCATGCCGCAACGCTATGCTTCGGAACCAAACGTCGGGCTTCTCCGTTATTATCGGGCTCCACGGATACGCAGGGGTCGGGCAGGTCCGGCAATCGATCATGGGGTTCATCTCAGGTCGATTTTTTCGCCTTATTCGTCTAGTCTCGTCTGCGCACCGGGGTGCTCGAAACAAAAAACCCCCTCACCTCGGGAGGACGAGATGCGGGGGCTCGCGCCGCAGCGCAGCCTGATCGCGGATTAATGCTCCTGCCAGCTTTCCAGATACGCTTTTTGCTCCGCCGACAGCGTATCGATGGAGATGCCGAGCGACGCCAGCTTGAACCGGGCGACCTGCTCGTCGAGCTCGTACGGCACGTTGACGACGCGGTTGCCGATGTTCTTGTAATTGTCGTTGACGTATTTGAGCGACATCGCCTGCAGCGCGAACGTCATATCCATAATTTCCGCCGGATGGCCGTCGCCCGCCGCCAGGTTGACGAGGCGGCCTTCCGCGAGAACGTATACCTTGCGTCCGTCCTTCAACTGGTACTCTTCGATGTTGTGGCGAACCGTCCGCTTCGCGACACTGCGGGCTTCCAGCTCCGGTTTGTTCACTTCGACGTCGAAGTGGCCGGCGTTGGACAAAATCGCTCCGTCCTTCATCACATCGTAATGCTCGCCGCGGATAATGTCCCGGTTGCCGGTGACGGTGACGAAATAATCGCCGATTTTGGCCGCTTCGACCATCGGCATAACCTTGAAGCCGTCCATATACGCCTCGACGGCCTTGATCGCGTCAACCTCGGTGACGACGACGTTGGCGCCGAGTCCTTTGGCCCGCATCGCCACCCCTTTGCCGCACCAGCCGTAGCCGGCGACAACAACCGTCTTACCCGCGACGACGAGGTTCGTCGTCCGGTTGATGCCGTCCCATACCGATTGTCCCGTGCCGTAGCGGTTGTCGAACAAATATTTGCAGAAGGCGTCGTTGACGGCGACCATCGGGAATTGCAGCTTGCCTTCCTTCTCCAGCGCCTTCAGACGCAGGATGCCGGTGGTCGTTTCTTCCGCGCCCCCGCGCAAGTTGGCGAGCAGGTCGCGCCGCTCGGAGTGCAGAATCGTAACCAGGTCGCCGCCGTCGTCAATGATGAGATCCGGCTTCGACTCCAGCGATTTGATCAGCAGCTCCTTGTACTCCTCGGGGCCCGGATTGTACTTCGCGAATACGGTGATGCCGTCCTCCACCAGCGCCGCGCACACGTCGTCCTGGGTGGACAGCGGGTTGCTGCCGGTAATCGTGACGTCGGCTCCGCCCGCTTGAATAACCTTGGCCAGATAGGCCGTCTTCGCTTCCAGGTGCAGCGAGATCGTCACCTTCAGACCGTCGAAGGGACGCTCCTTCTCAAACTGCTCGCGGATGCGGTTCAGCACCGGCATGTGGGCATTCACCCAATCGATCTTCAAATGCCCGTTCGGGGCGAGCGACGGGTCGGCGATTATGCTGCGCTCTTTGGCTGCGTTGCTGCTCATCGGTCAACCATCCTTTCATATATACACGAACCGGTGCACGCCGTCGCGCGGGATATTCGCGGCCGTCAGCTCGTGCAGCCAGTCCGTTCCGTATTTATTCAAAAAGACAGACCCATTATACACTCTTTCCTGCGGTTTACCAAGAGGCAGAAAGGCATGCCGAATTCGGTCCCACTGGCGCAGCGCGGCCTCGTGCCGCGTCTTCAGGGCGTCCTCCGCCTTGGCGGCGAAGAAATCGATCTGCTGCCCGATTTTGTCGAGGTTCGTCTCGGCCAGCTTGCGCAAGCCCGGATTAACCTCCTCCGCGTCCCGCACGATCGGGGCGTACAGCTCGGCGACCTGCCGTTTCACTTCGGCCAGCCGATCCGCGAAGCGATAGCCGTCCTGCGCCGCAAGCCAGCCGGCTTGCTTCTCGTCCAGCGACTGCATCGCGTCGGCCGCGCTCAGGCCGAACTTGCGCATCGCCTTCTGTACGGTGCCCTCGATTAGCGTGAACTCCAGCCGGGGCACCAGGATCGGCATCTGGCCGCCCAACGCGGCGAATACGCCCCGAAGCATGCCCCAATACGCGATCTCCGACGGTCCAAGCACAACCGAGACCGTCGGGAACAACACGTCCTGCATCCACGGCCGCGTCACGACGTTGTTGCTGAACCGCTCCGGCTCCTCGTCCGCCAAGGCGAGCAGCTCGTCCTCCGAGCAAGCCAGCGTCCCCCGCCGGTTGCGGTAGACGGCGCCGTCGCGGAACAACAGCGTCCGCTCCCCCTCGTGAAGCAGGAACACGTTCGCCTGTCCCGGCTGAACGGCTAGCTGAGGCTCGTAGCCAAGCGACCGCACCTCCGCTTCGCCCTCGGCCAAAGCGGCCTCGATCTCGCGGTTCCGGCGGAGAATACGCGCGAACGCCTTCGACTCCAGCCGCCGCAGCGCGGGATCGGCCGAATCGACGAGCACGAGCCCGTGTTTGCCGAACAGCGCCGCCAGCAGCCGGGCGAACGAGAAGGTCAGGCTGTCGCCGTCCCCGGAGCGGAGCGCGTCGAGCATCGCCGGCTTGAACTCGGTGTCGGGCAGATTCGCCCGCAGTTCCTCGAGCGCCTCGCGCCAATTCTCCTCCGGCAGCCCGATCGCGCTGACCGAGGCGCGCGGCGCATCGGCGGGCCGCCGCATCCGCAGCTTCGTGACGCCCCCTTCCGGCGATTGGACGTACGTATGGTTCACCTCGTCCCAATCGTGATCCTCGCCGGCGATCCAGAACACCGGCACGACCGGCCGTCCGAGGCGAAGCGACCGCTCTCTCGCCTCCTGGAGAATTGTGACCGCCTTGAACAGCGTCAGCATCGGCCCGCCGAACAAGCCGCCCTGCTGGCCCCCCGCCACGGCGAGCGTCACCGGCGAAGCAAGCGATAACGCGGCATCGACCGCTTCCGGAGCGTTCCCCACCCTCCGGTTGTAATCCGCGACCGCCTTGGCGATCGCCTCGCGGTCCGCCGCGATCTCGCCGCGGGCTTCGTCCAGCCACACGACGCGGCGGCGCTCGGCCCCAGCGTCCCGCAAGTCGTATTCATATAAAGAAGCCACGCGCTCAAACCGCTCCAAATAATCGCGGGCCAGCGGCGGCTTCGGGAGTGACACGTACGGTTCGATCTGCATATTGCCGCTCCTCTTCTCCATGTCTTGCCGGCCTTGCGGCCGTCTCTTCGATTGTACACCGCGCCGGCAGGTGCGTCAAAAATGGATAAACTTGCTATTGACCCTATATTTCCAACCTGTATACTATGTATAAATATGAACAGATTGGAGGTCGCCGATATGCAGGAGATTCCCATACGCCTCGTCAAGTCCAACCAGACCGGCATCGTCATCTCGCTGCTTCTTTTTTTGCTCACGTCTCAACTTTGGATCGTCGCGATTTTGTGGGCGATTCAACTGATCGGACTGGTCAGCAGTGGACGCCTGAACGTATTCGCCCGTATCGGAGCCCTGCTTCCCGCAGGCGGAAGCGGCGAGACGCAAGCGGCGGAGCTGACGCGGTTCAACAACGTGCTGGCGGTGGTGTTCCTGTCGCTTTCGCTGATTTTCTTCGCAGCCGGTTGGAACATCCCCGGTTACGTATTCGCGGTCGGCCTGCTTGGCGCTGCCGGAGCCGCCCTTGCCGGCTATTGCATCGGCTGCACGATATACTATCAGTACAAACGGCTGCGCCGCCGTCTGTAGGACTGTAATAGCGGGTCGGACAAGGCCGATTCCGCGGTGCATATTTGCACGACGTCGCCTGATTTTTGCTTTATCGGGAGGATGGCGTGCATTTTTGCTTGACAAGACTCCCTCGCTCGACCAGAATGAACGAACGGCTTGCCATCTGCCCGAATTTCCGGCTGCCCGTTGCGGTCACGGATTTCGGATAAAAAAAGCACCCCCAAGAATTTCATCGGTTTAACCCAACGGGGTTTCCAATGTCTATTCCCGGGGATGCGCTTCACGGAAATAATGGCTTATGGGAAAAGCTAGCAGTCTTCTTTCCGATCATTTCGGGACGAACTGCTAATTTTCGACATGAACGCCAAAGTCCCAGTCGGCAAAGAAAGCCCTCGGCAGCGCCATCATTTCTGTCGAAAAAAAAAGGAATTCCGCCCCTTATGCTTGGAGGCCTTGAATTCCTTTTTTCAGGGAAACGATTTAATACAAATGGCAAGCGACGTGACGTCCCGGTTCCACTTCCCGCAGTTGCGGCACGATTTGCGAGCAGGCGTCGAACGCCTTCGGACAGCGCGTCCGGAACGGACAGCCGCTCGGCGGGTTCAGCGGACTCGGCACTTCGCCCTTCAGGATGATCCGCTCGCGCTTCCGCTCCAACTGCGGATCGGGGATCGGAATCGCCGACAGCAGCGACTCCGTATACGGGTGCAGCGGGCGCGCGTACAGCGATTCCGCGTCCGTCACTTCCACCAGATGGCCCAGATACATCACGCCGATCCGGTCCGAAATATGCTTCACCATGGCCAGATCGTGCGCGATAAACAGATACGTCAAGCCGCGTTCCTTCTGCAGCCGCTTGAACAGGTTGACGACCTGCGCCTGCACCGACACGTCCAGCGCCGAGATCGGCTCGTCCGCGATGATAAACTGCGGTTCGATCGCCAGCGCCCGGGCGATGCCGATCCGCTGCCGCTGGCCGCCGGAGAACTCGTGCGGGAACCGGCCCGCATGTTCTTCGTTCAGGCCGACCTCCCGCAGCAGCTCCGCCACCCGCTCCCGGCGCTTCGAGCCGGATGCCAGACCGTGGATGTCCATGCCTTCGGCGATGATGTCCTGTACCGTCATCCGCGGATTAAGCGAAGCGTACGGATCCTGGAACACCATCTGCATCTCGCGGTTGAACTGCCGCAACTCGCGGCCCTTCAGCTTGTGAACGTCCTTCCCGTTGAACAGCACTTCCCCGTCCGTACGGTCGTACAGGCGGATAATCGTCCGTCCGGCGGTCGACTTGCCGCAGCCGGACTCGCCGACGAGGCCAAACGTCTCGCCGCGCCGAATCGTCAGGCTGAAGTTGTCGACCGCCTTCAGAATCCGGCCTTTTCCCAGATCGAAATGCTTCTTCAGATTGCGTATTTCCAAAATGGCATCAGCCGCCATGGCGTCTCACCTCCACCGGTTGTTCGACGCGCGGAGCGTCCGGATGCAGCAGCCAGCATGCCGCTTTGTGCGGCCGCTCGTCCGCCGAACCGGTCCGTTCGGGCTTCGCCTCGCCCGCAGGGGCTCCATCCAGCCGGTTGCCCGGCTCCTCCGTCCAAGCGTTTACGTCGGCCAGCACCGGATCGCGCTCCAGGCAAATCTCCATCGCATACGGACAACGCGCAGCGAACGAGCAGCCCTTCGGCGGCGCGTACAGATCCGGCGGCGTGCCGGGAATCGGCACCAGTTCGTCCGATTGCGTGTCGAGCCGCGGCACGGAACGCAGCAGCCCCCAGGTGTACGGATGCTTCGGCTCGTAGAACACTTCCTCGACCGAGCCTTCTTCGACAACCTTGCCCGCGTACATGACGATGACGCGTTGCGCGGACTCGGCGACAACGCCGAGATCGTGCGTGATCAGGATAATCGACGCGCCCGTCTTCGATTGCAACTCGCGCATCAGGTCCATGATCTGCGCCTGGATCGTGACGTCCAACGCCGTCGTCGGCTCGTCGGCAATCAGCAGCTTCGGATTGCAGGCAAGCGCCATCGCAATCATGACCCGCTGCCGCATGCCGCCCGACAGCTCGTGCGGATATTGCTTGAGCCGCCCTTCCGGATTCGACAGGCCGACTTGCTTGAGCAGCTCCAGCGCCCGCTTCATCGCTTCGTCTTTGGATACCCGGTTATGCTTCATAATCGTTTCGGAAATCTGTTTGCCGATCGTCATCGTCGGATTCAGCGACGTCATCGGGTCCTGGAAGATCATGCCGATCTGCGAGCCGCGAATACGCTCCATCTCGCGATCGGACAGCTTCGCCAGATCGTACTTGCCGTCGAACAGGATCGAACCGCTCTTGATGACGCTCGGCGGGGTCGGGATCAGCCGCATAATCGTTTGCGCCGTTACGGATTTGCCGCACCCGGATTCGCCGACAATCGCCAGCACTTCCCCTTTGGCGACGGTAAAGTTGACGCCGCGCACCGCTTGTACTTCGCCCGCGTACATGCGGAACGACACACGCAGATCGCGGACCGTCAGCAAAGCTTCCTTCATCCCGATTTCCCTCCTTCTTGCCTACCGATAATGGGTAATGGTCTATGATGAACCGTTGCGGTTACTTGCGCATTTTCGGGTCAAGCGCATCGCGCAGACCGTCGCCGAGCAGGTTGAAGCTCAGCAGAATCAAACTGAACACGGCCGTCGGGATCAACAGCCGATGCGGATGCAGCCGCATCGAGATGGCGCCGTCGGACAGCAGCGCGCCCAGCGAAGCGAGCGGCGGCTTGATGCCGATGCCGATAAAGCTCAGGAACGCTTCCGCGAAGATCGCCGAAGGCACGGCAAACGTGATGCTGACGATAATAACCCCGAGCGAGTTCGGAATCAGGTGACGCAAAATAATGCGGCGCGCCCCCGCGCCCAGCGTGCGTCCCGCCAGCACGAACTCCTGCTCCTTGAGAGACAGCAGTTGTCCGCGGACGAGCCGAGCCATCCCGATCCAACCGGTAATCGCGTAGGCGAAAATAATCGCCCAGACGCCCGGCTCCAGCACCATGACGAGCAGGATCGCGATCAGCAGATACGGGATGCTGTACACCACTTCGATAAACCGCTGCATGACATTGTCAATGCGGCCTCCGTAATAAGCGGAGATCCCGCCGTACAGAACGCCCAGCACAAGATCGATCAGCGCCGCCATGACGCCGATGAACAGCGAGATGCGAGTCCCCATCCAGACGCGCGTCCACAGGTCGCGGCCGAAATCGTCCGTGCCGAACCAGTATTCGGCGTTCGGACGCAGGTTCGTCTTCTCGTAGTTCTGAAAGTCGTACGTGTGGGGCGACATCATCGGTCCGATGATCGACATGATCGTCAGCAAAATCAATATCACTAATCCGGCCATCGCCAGCTTGTTTTTCTTAAGCCGTCTCCAGGCATCCTGCCAGTAGCCCAAGGTCGGACGAACAATGCGCTCCTGGCCGATTACGCTCCGTTCGAGCGGTTTGAACGGTTGTTTGGATGCGTCCATCGTCACGATTTCCCCCTTGCCAACCGGATGCGCGGATCAATAAATCCGTACAAAATGTCCGTGATAAACAATGCCACAATCAAAATCGTCGCGTAAAAAATGGTCAAACCCGTAATCATGGTATAGTCGCTTGTTTGCACCGATTGCACGAAGTGCTTGCCGAGGCCCGGCACGCTAAAAATTTGCTCCACCACGAGGGTACCCGTGATAATATTGACGAATGTCGGTCCGAGAATCGTGACGATCGGCAGCATCGCGTTGCGGAACGTATGCTTGGTGATGATCGCTGTCCTGGACAGCCCTTTGGCTTTAGCCGTCTTGATATAATCTTGTCCCAGCACGTCCAGCATCGTCGTCCGCATCAGACGCGCGAGAATCGCAATCGTCCCGAACGACAGCGCGACGGCCGGAAGGACGCGGGATTCCCAACCGTTCCACAGTCCCGGCGGGAACCATCCCAGCTTCAGGCCCACATAATAAGAGAGCAGCGGCCCGAGAACGAAAGACGGAATCGAGACGCCGGCAATCGCCGTGATCATGGCCAGGTAGTCGGCGGGTTTGTTGTGATTAAGCGCCGCGATCGTACCGAGCGTAAGGCCGACGATTACGGCAATCGCGATCGCCCAAATGCCCAGCTCCAGTGAAGCGGGGAACGCCTGCGCGATTTTTTCAACAACAGTGGTGCTCGGGTATTGATAGGAGACGCCGAGATCTCCCTGCAGCAAGTTTTTCATATAGATCAGGTATTGCTCCCACACCGGTTTGTCGAGCCCGTACTGCTCATAAAGAATCTGCTTTTGCTGCGGCGTCATTTTCAGCGTCATCTCGCCGAACGGATCGCCGGGCAGATTCTTCATCAGCACGAAGGTGACCGTAACGATCAGCCAAAGGGTGAGGAGCATGTACAAAAATCGTCTGAGGATATACTTCAGCATAGCGGCACCTCCTTAAGGTTCTTAACCGTAAAAAAGAGGCTGACCGAAGCGCGCGCCGGATGACAACGGCACCGCAATCCTGCGCATCGGCATGGATCGCGTCCGTCTTCCGGGCGCGTGCTCGGAACAGCCTCCTCTCCGGCATCCTCAAATGAAGCGGTAAGCCTTTATCGGCAAGCTCGCTTTCAGATTAGTCAGATCAGCCCTTCACGTAAGCCCAGCGGAAATCCCACTCGGCGCCGTAGGACGGCAGCACGACGTTTTCCAGCTTCGTATTCTTCGCGAAGATCGATTGACGGAAGTAAATCGGCAGAATCGGCATTTCTTGCATCAGCAGCTTCTCTGCGGCTACGAGATCGGCCGAGCGTTTCGCGCGGTCGGTTTGGACTTGGGCGCCTTTGACCAGCGCGTCATACTGAGCGTTCTTCCAACCCGTGGAGTTCAAGGCAGCGTCGGACAGCCACAGATCCAGGAACGTCATCGGGTCGTTGTAGTCGGCTCCCCACAGAGCCATGACTGCTTGGTAATCGCCTTTGTTCTGACGATCTACGCGCAGTTCGTGCGGCACCGGCTCGGCTTCGGCTTCGACGCCCAAGTTTTGCTTCCACTGGGCCAGGACGAATTCCAGAGTCTTCTTGCCGGCATCCGTGTCGTCGGCCATCAGCTTGAACTTCGGCAGAGCCGTCAAGTTCAGTTCTGCCAGGCCTTCGGCCAGCAGCGCTTTGGCTTTTTCCACGTCGAACTTCGGCTGGGTGTCGCCCGCTACTTTGCGGAAGTCGCCCCCGTTGCCGTCGCTTGTGCCGTTCGGAATGAACCCCGTCGAGGGGACGGAACCGTTTTTCAGCACCGTGTCGACCAGCGCTTTCGAGTTGATCGCCATGCTGAGCGCCTGACGGATTTTGGCGTTTTTGAACGCCGGGAATTTATCCTGCTGCAGCATGACATAGGCGTTGACCAGCTCGCGCTTGGGCGTATACTCCGGCTTGCCTTCGTACAGTTGCACGGAGTCGCCGCGGAGATACGTCCAGTCGGCTTGGCCGCTCTCGAACAGGTTGAGGCCTGTTTGCGGATCTTTTACGATGTTGACCGTGATTTTCTCCAGCTTCACGTTCGCGGCGTCCCAGTAGTTCTCGTTTTTCGTGAACACAAGCCGCTGCTCGTGCAGCCATTCGGTCAGCTTGTACGGACCTGCGCCGATGATTTTGTCGGCGTCCGCGCCGTATTTTTCGCCGGCCTGTTGAACCATTTTTTGGTTTTGCGGGTAGAAGATCGGGAAAGCCAGCAGCTCCGTAAAGAACGGAACGGGTCTCTCCAGCTTGATCTCCAGCGTTTTGTCGTCGATCGCTTTGACGCCAAGCGCTTCTTTTTTCGCTTTGACTTCTTCCGGAGTTTTCGCCGCCAACAGATCGTTGCCGCCCTTGATCCAGGCAACCATGAATCCGTACAGCGCCTTCGTCTCCGGATCGAGCGTACGGCGGTACGCTTCGACGAAATCGTTGGCCGTCAGCGGCGAGCCGTCGGCCCATTTCAGGTTGTCGCGGAGTGTAAACGTGTAAGTCAACCCGTCTTCCGACACTTTGGGCAGCTCTTTCGCCAGACCCGGCGTCGCTTTGCCGTCTTTGTCCAGACGCACGAGTCCTTCGTGCATCGCGTGCAGCATCGTGAACGCCGCGTTGGTCGTGCCCTTCGAGCTGTCGAGCGCAGGCGGTTCAGCCGCAAAGTTTACGTTGATTTCCTGCTTCGCCGCGGGCGCGGCGGAACCTGCGCCCCCTTCCGACTTGGTCCCCTCGTCATCGCTGGAGCAGCCTACGACGGCTGTGCCAAGCACCGCCATCGCCAGACCGGCCGAAAGCCATTTCTTTGCTTTCATAAGTCAGCCTCCTCTATTTTTTCTACTTGCATATATGCGTACAGGCCGCAGCCGCGTACGTCCGGGAAAATAAGTAAGGGGTTTCGGAAGGTTTTGAAATATAATTTCGACATCGAATGACATCTCGAATAAAAATTTCCCCGAGGCCCATTATATCATTTGTCCAAAGAATGTCCATAATTAATTTTTACAAGTTGTTAAGACTTATGAAACAAAAAATCAAGATGCGCGGCCAAACGGCCGAAAAATCCTCTTTTTCTGATCGGTTTAAATTTATTTCAACCGGTTGCCGGCGTACCGTTCGTGAAAGGGTGAAAGGATTTTCGCCCATCGGCTTGCGCCTCCCCGAATGCTTCGGCACGCTAATGATTCACGTGTTAAAACGATGCCGGGAGGAAGCCGGTTCGGCCGGACGCGGGCGTTGGACCGGGCTGTCCCCGGGCCGTAACAACGGCTCTGCGCTACGCCCGCGAAAGCCTCATGCTTATCCCGCGCTTTGTGTAACCGCTTTCCAAACATCGAAGCGACCGTCCGGCCGGCGCTCCGTCAAGCGGCCGTGTACTGCCAGAGCCCAACCGCCATGAGGATGACGTAGATCGGCGCCATCGCCATAAAGGCGATGCGCCAGACGAATTGAAACGCGCGGCGGGCGTTCATCCTGCCTTTCGCCTTCATCTGCGCGTTGCCGATCAGTCCGAACAGGACAAGCAGGACCAGAATCAGGGCGAAAAACGGGAACGTCGTCCCCCATACCATCTCCATCAAGCCGTAGACCGTTCCCAGCAGCAGAGCCGTCGTGACGTCGATGGCGGCCCTTCCCGCCCGCTTCTTGTCGCGGGTCAGCGCGCAGACGCCCGCCCAGACCGCCGCGAACACGGCAAAAGGAACCGCTGCCAGCAAGGCGTAAAACTCAGCAATCCATTCCCAGATGGCGGACATCCCGCTCGACCTCCGTTCCCGTCGACAATCCCGCTTTCAACAACAGATATACCGTCCGGTTCGCCGGCATGGCGACGCCGCGGCGTTCCGCGGCCCGGAGCAGGCTGCCCGTGATCCAGTCCAGCTCCGTCGGCCGTCCCCTCTCCACGTCCTGAAGCATGGAAGAACGGTTGGCGGCCGTCCGCCGGCACACCTCCAATACGCGTTCCCACATGTCCGGCCCCGCCGGAACGCCTTCGGCAACCCTCAACCGCTCGATCTCCCCGTACAACTCGCGCATGAGCCGCTTCGTATCGGGAGACGACGCCAATCGGCCGTTCGGCACGCGCAGCAGCGCGGTCAGCGGATTGATGATGGCATTGACGGTCAGCTTATCCCATAAGAGCCGGCGCAGATCGTCCGTCCATTCGCAAGACCATCCGGCCGCCCGCAGCAGCCGCATGAAGCGCTCGTCCGATTCGTCGGGCGCCGCGACGCCAGCCTGCCGCGCCCGCCCGGCTCCGGCGCCGTTATCGTCCGCGCGGCCGATCGAAGTCATTCCCCGGCCCGTCCGGTCGACGCCGGCTGCGCCGGTCCGGCGCGCGCCGATCGTCGTCACCGCCACGCGCAGCCTGCTTCGCTCGATGCGTTCGGCCAGCCATTCCTCATGCCCGATCCCGTTCTGCACCGCCAAAATGCGGCCCGCCGCCCCGGCATGGCCCAGCGCGATGCCGCAGATTCGGTCGTCAAGGTCGGGCTGCTTGACGCACAAGACGACCCAGTCGGCGGAACCGCCCCTTGCCGGAGTCTCGTCCGCCCATGTCGAAGCCGGATGCGATACGCGCCGCGAGCCGTCCGCTTCCCGAACGGCGATGCCATAGCGTCCGATCGCCTCCGCTTGCGCCCGGGTCCGGGCGACGATCGTCGTCCGCGCGCCCGCCGCGGCCAGGTCGCCCGCCAGCAGCAAGCCGACCGAACCGGCACCTATGACGGTTACCGCGGGCAGGTCCTTATCCGCCACTCTTCATGCGCTCCTTCCATTTCTTTCTTCCCTGTTCTCTCCATCATACCATGCCGGAGCCCGCAGGAAAACGAAAAAGCGCCCGCGTCGGCACGTTTTCTCCCGCGGACACAAAAAAACGGCGTGCGTCCCGCCCTTCCGGGGATTCGCAAGCCGTTCCCGTCTTATTCGATTCGCTCCAGGTTGCCGTTCGCATCCATTTTGAACTTGGTCCGCTGGTCTTCGTCGTCCTCCGACAGGAAGGCCAGCTTGCGGGCGCGGTCCATGATCTGGATCAACGCCTTGTAATCGTCGTTCACGACGCGGTAATCGGTCTGCACATGATCCATTTCTCGGCTTAGCTGCTCCTTCTCCCGGCGCAGCGCCTCCAGCTCGAACTCTTTCTCGCGCAACTCTTTCTCAAGCGATTTGAGCTGGCGCGTCGTTTCCTGATAATTGCCCTTAAGCTGCCGCAGGAACCGGATCACGGCGTCGATCGTCAGGCTCTCCTCGCCTCCGAGCTGTTCCCGCTCCTCGCCCGCCTCCGACAGCGCGACCGACGACACGGAAACGGACGAACGCCGTGCGGCTTTCCGTTTCTGCCGTTGCGTCTTCGCGATCTGGATCGCAGATTCGTATTTTTTGCGGACGCAACTGTTCCAGCGGAAGCCGCATGCCGCCGCCGTGCGGCCGATTCGCTCGCCCACCTCGTCGAACGCCGCGAGCTGGGTTCCCCCTTCGCGGATATGGCGCAGCGTCACCTCTGCCAAAATCAAATCGTCTTCCTCGCTCCAAGCATCTTGCCGGACGGTTGCCATTTCAAGACCTCCTAACCTCTTGGTCGCCTGTGATTAAAATAACTCCATTCATCGCTGCATTATGTCTATGCGCTTGCTAGAGTTCATAGAATCTACCCGTAGTAAAAGGTATAACCAAAATTTTTGCCGGACATACATATTTCCGCGACAGCACGGAAGACTAGTCCCGAATGTTTGCAAATTCGTCACGGCTGACCGTTTACAGCCGCACCGGCAACAGGTATAATGGCAGTATAAATTTGGGCTTGGAACTCCTTATTGCCTTTGACAGAGAGGGGGACTGCACGGTGGCACGCATGTATAGAGTGCTCGGCTTCTGGACGCTGGCGATCGGCCTGATGGCTCTGGCCGGCGACATGAAGGAGATGGCGCTGCTGTTCTTCTTCCAGACAGCCTTGTTCATCTTCCTGGGATACATGAATTTGTCCGAACGGACGTATATCTTGATGTTTTGGGGGTATATGATCCTTTCGTTCATCGGTTTTACGTACTGGTCGTACTTCAAGCTGGAAGTATAGTTCCGAGCGCAAAAAACGCCCGTCCGATCCGGGAGCCGGAGAGGACGGGCGTTTTTTGCGGGATGCGGGTTCGGGGCGGTTCAGTCGGCACGGCGGCGAAGGCGCAGCACCTTGAACAGCTCGCTCATGCCGTCCGACAGCAGCAGTTGCCGAACCGCGCGGTTGCGGCGGGTGTCCGGATGGAACGGATCGGCCGACGCCGTATTTCTCAACAGATCGAAGACGCCCGCCTGGAGGAGAAATTCCTTCTGCGTGGCGTATTGCTCGACGGCAAACCCCGCGGCTTCCGCCGCGCCGCGCACGGCGGTAAAATCGACATGGGCGGTGAGATCCCGTTCGCCGGGCGCATTCCACCAATCATCCAGCCGCCTGTGCCTGCTGTAGACGGCCAGCGTGCCCTGCATCCGATGGTCGGCCAGCAGTTCCCGCCGCTCGTCGCCGTAGTCGAGCAGCAGCAGCGTGCCGTCGGACAGCGTTCGCCCCATCATCGCGATCCAGCCGCAAGCGTCGGGGCACAGTTCGACGATTTTTCCCTCCGGCACGTCATTCGCGGACCATGTCTCAAGCGCCTCGGCCGCCGCCGCCGTCGGCTCCAGCCACCGCTCGGCGAAATCGCCGGAGCCGGGGGCTCCTTCCGCGAGTGCGACATAAGACTCCAGCCAGACGCCGCCGCGCCGGACGACTCGATGGACGGGGAAAGCGTCGAGCAGCTCGTTGGCGAAGACGAGCTCGAAGCGGTGAGGGGCTTCCTCCCGCCACTGCTCGGGAGTCCATATCCGCACCATCGGCGCGTACGGTTGCAGCGTCTGCCGCTGAAGCCGGCGATGGTAGGGGCTGCTCTCGACGAGCGTATACGTCGTACCGCCGAGCTTGCCGGGCGACAGACGCGCGATCGCTTCCAGCACGGACAAGGCCATCGCCCCCGTGCCGCCGCCCCACTCCGCGATCCGCAGCGGTTCCCCCGAAGCGCTCAGCTTCAGGGCTTCGCGGGCGATCATCTCTCCCATGACGCCGCCGATGTTGGCGCTGGTGTAAAAATCGCCGTCCCGGCCGATTTTGGGCCGGCTTCTCATATAATAGCCCCATTCGGGCTCGTATAAGGCAAGATTCATGTAATCGCGGAACGGAATCGCCCGGCGCGGCGAGCGCCAGATCGCTTCCGCGATTCGGACGGTTAACGGATTCGGGCTGTCGTTCATCGGATTTCCCCCTGACAAGCCCCATTATAAGCGTTATAATACTCAACAGACAACGGAGAACCGGGAAAAGTCCCGGTTGATCGGACATCTTTGACAACGGGGGAGGCGTAACGATGGCCTGCGGACGAAGTCTGCCGGCATGGGCTGTTGCCGGCTTGCTCGGATACGACGGCTGGAATGAGCCGGTGGCTTACGACCGTCCGGTTCCCGAGCGCACCCGGCCGTTGGACAATCTGATCGGAGTGCTCGCCGGAAGATAGAGATCGCCGGCCGAAATCGCAGGCATGAGAATCCGGCGGAGTTGATAGGATAGGTTAGGGGGACAAGGAGGAACCGACATGCGCAGATGGTGGATCGTGCTTCTGGCGGCGGCCGTGGCGCTGACGGCCGCGTCGGGGGCGGGACTGGCGGAGACCGGTTCGTCCGAAGGCTCGGAGTTCAAGGACATCTTGCAGAAGGCGCTGAGCGTGAAGCAAATCGACGAAGAGCTCGTGCGCCTCAAAGAACGCGAGGACTCCATGAAAATCCGCATATCGGAGCTGGAGACGGAGACGGTCCGGCAAGAACAGTGGGCGGCGGAGACGCGCAAGCGGGCGGGCCGAGTCATCCGGTCCTACTACACGGGAGAACGCCAGTCGCTATGGTTGCTGCTCCTGTCGAGCAAGTCGCTGGCGCAGGCGGTCGATCTCGCCATTTATCTGGACCGGATCATCTCTCGCGACCAGATGCTGCTGAAGCAATCCGTCGACGCGCAAAAGCAACTGATGGCGCTCCGGAACGAACTGAACGGCCAGTTGGCGGAAAGCGCGAGAATACGCGACACGCTGCTGAGAGAGCGGGAGCGCCAGGTCGAGCTGGAAGCAAGCATCGCCGCCGCTCTGGCCGAGGCCGAAGGCGAGGAAGCCGAGGCGCTGAAGCAGCAGATCGAGACGCTGGGGATGCAATGGACCGAAGTGGGCAAGCCGAAGTTTCGGACGTACTTCGAAGGGCTGAAATCGGCGCTCACGCTGGAAAATTTAATGCCGCGGCTCGGACAGACGCTGAATTTCGATGCCAAGAAGGTATCGTTCTCGATCCGGGACACCGTCATCAACGAGCTGCTGCGGGAGAAAAATCCGCTGTTCGAGGACTTTTCGTTCGCGCTGAAAAAAGGGTACATGGAAGGCTCCGGCACGAACGAAGGCGTGTTTTTGTCGATCCGCGGCCAATTCGCCGCGACGGAAGAAGGGCTGATCCGGTTTAAAATCGAACAGTTGCATTTTAACGAATACGCCCTGGACGAATCGACGATCCGGGCGTTGGAAGAAGAATTCGATCTGTCGTTCGACCCTGCCGAGCTCCCCGGGTTCAAGAGAAACGGGGGCGTGACCGTGCGGCACGAGGACCAACAGCTTTATATCGAGATGATGTTTTGACGCAACATCTTTTCGAATCATCGCCCCCGCCATCCGAACGACCGGCGCCGCTTCAGACAAGCGGCTAGCCGGTCGTTTGCGCTTGAGCCTGCCGCAGCGCGTCGGCCGCTCCCCCGCCTGACGCAATTTGCGTGCGGTCCCGGCTCCAGGCCGACGCGGCGGCATCCAGCCAGTCCCGGGCTCCGGGAGGCGCCCCGGGACGATCGGGCTCGCGGCCTTCCCCGCCCAATCTGGGCAAATACCGCCGCATCTCCGTCCGCAACCGGGCGATGCGGTCCGGCAGCTCGGGATGCGGCGGAAGCATCCGCCCCTTCGCGACGATGGCCGGCAGCCTGCGTTCGTCGCCTTCCGTTCCCTGGGACAACGGGCGGTACGCGATCGGGCCGACGGGAAATTTCGGCTCCGCCTGCCACAGCTTCATCGCCGCTTCGGGGGACGTCATAAAGCGGACCCAATCCACAGCCGCTTCCTTGTACCGCGACGCCGCGGTCACGGCATAGCTTCTTCCCGTCAGCGCCGTCCCCCTCCCATCGTCGGGCACGGTCCACTGCCAGTCGGCTCCGGCCGTCCGGCGGTAGTCGGAGTACCGCATCAGCAGCGCGCCGACCTCTCCCCTGTCCAACGCGGCTGCGGCTGCGGACGCGGACGGAGCGCCTCCGCCGCTTCCGGCCGCTCCGTTCCCCGACTCCGCCCCTTTTCCTCCGGCGGGCGCGTCCCAATCGCCGCTCGCTGCGGAAGCGGCCCGCGCGGTTCCCGTCTCCGGCGCTTGGCCGACAGCCCCGCCGGACAAGTACAGCTCCAGCAGTTGGGCCGCGCGCTCCGGATTCGCGGGGTCCTCGTCCGGCTGCTCGTCCGGCCGCTTCGGTTCGATTGGCGTCCACGCCGCTCCCAGCGCCCACAAATAAGCCGGCAGCGCATGGACGTCGTCCGGCTCGAAATATAAAGGCAGACTGCCGGCCGACTTGCCGCCGTCCGTCTGCAGATGCTTCAGCCAATCCGAGACGGCGGTCTCCGCCGCTCCAGCCGCCTTGCCCGTCAACTTCCCTTCCGACGGCCGATACGCCCAGACATACGGATCGACGTCCTTGGGCACGGCCCAATCGTAGCCGTTCCAGCGCACGCTCTCCGACCACGGCCCGTTGGCGGCGCGTCCGTCCAGGAGCTCCGCCAGATCAACCGGCTGCAGCGCGCCGCGGGAAGCGAAGCGCTGCACCCAGTCGTTGTCCAGCAGCAAGAGATCCGCCGCGATTCCCGTAGCCGCTTGCTTCAGCCATTTCTCATGCGGCTCGCCCTCGACCCGTGTCAATCGTACGGTTACGCCCGGCATGGCCGACATGTACGCCTCGTTCAGCGCCTCGAACGCCCGGAATTCCTCCGGGCGCACGGCGAGCTCCACCGTCAGCTCGACCGGCTCCGGAAGCTCGTTCGTCCAATCCCGGGCCAGCGCGTCCAAGCTTCCCGAGGAGCTGTCGCCGGCGGACGAGCGGGAGGGCGCCGAGCCGGGACGCCAAAACGGGAGCAGCGCGATGACAAGCGCCGTCGCGGCGATGCCGATTTTGCGGGATATCGTCACGGTCTCGACTCCTTTCCCTTCCGTCATTTTCCTCCAACCTCCATCATAAGACAATGACGTCGTCCATGTAAACGTTTGAATTTGAGGCGCGCGAATTTTTGCCGTGCGAACGAACGGTTTGATTTCGGCCCGACCGGCCTGCATAATGGGAGACGAAGGAGGAGTGCGATGTGATCGCTTACGGAATCGCAATCGACTTGCCGGACGGCAAGCTGCCGGGATTTTACGCTCAATTCGTGAAAAAGCTCGCGGAACGGGTCTCCCTGCTCGACCGCGAGAAGGATATCTTGATCGCGAGGACGAGCGAAGAGGCGGACATTGTGCTGGAGCTGCTGCAACGGTTCAACGGCAGCGGCGAAAAAATCGAACTGCTTGTCCTGCCGGAAGAAGCCGTGCTGTCCCCCCGTTTTACGGACTACGGATTTACATGCCGGTCCGGGGCTCATTACGCGTACGCCGGGACCGTCTCGCGGGTGCTCGTGCCCGACGAGCAGCCGTTCGGCGCCGAACCGGCTCCGGCGCTGGAGCAGATGCGCGAGCATACGCTGGCCGAATATGCAGACCCGGGGAACCTGGTGCTGCTTGCGGAGACGCAGCATGTTCCGCTTCTGGCCGAGATCGCCCGCGCGTACGGCTGCGTGGCGCATGCGCATGACGATTGATTCGCGCCGACGAAAAAGGCTGTCTTCCCGATCCCGGCGAAGACAGCCCCGATTCCCTTGCGCGCTTCCGTCCGTTACAGCAAATCGGCCGCCAGTTGGGCCAGATGCGACCGTTCGCCTTTTTCCAGTGTGATATGGCCGCTGATCCCTTCTTCCTTGAAGCGCTCGACGACATACGTGAGTCCGTTGCTGGAAGCGTCGAGATAAGGATGGTCGATCTGCTCGGGATCGCCGACCAGCACGATTTTGCTGCCCTCGCCGACGCGCGAGATGATGGTTTTCACCTCATGTTTGGACAGGTTTTGCGCTTCGTCGATAATAATGAACTGCCCCGGTATCGACCTGCCCCGGATATACGTAAGCGCCTCAACCTGGATGCTGCCGAGCCCGACCAGTATTTTATCGATATCCCCGCGTTTTTTCGTATCGAACAAATACTCCAGATTATCGTAAATCGGCTGCATCCACGGACGCAGCTTCTCTTCCTTTTCCCCCGGCAAATACCCGATATCCTTGCCCATCGGCACGACCGGACGGGCGATCAGCAGCTTCTTGAATTTGCGTTCGTCCTCCACCTTCATGAGGCCGGACGCCAGCGCCAGCAGCGTCTTGCCCGTGCCGGCTTTGCCCGCGAGCGTCACGAGCGGCACGTCGTCGTTAAGCAGCAGCTCCAGCGCCATCCGCTGCTGGGCGTTGCGCGCGCCGATTCCCCATACCGGCTCGTTGCTCAAAAACAGCGGCTCCAGCTTCTTGCCCTCCCCGTTCACCTTGAGCAGAGCGGACTTGGAGCTGCCCATCTCGTCTCGCAAAATCACGAACTCATGCGGATGCAGGTTATAGCCCAGATTGAGGCTGTTGACGGTGAGAAACCGGGAGTTGTAGAACTCGTCGATCACCCCCGGATGTACCTTCAGATTCAGATACCCCGTATACATGTCGCCCAGCGCGACGATCCGGTCGCTCAGAAAATCCTCCGCCGCGAGCCCGAGCACGTCGGCCTTGATCCGGACGAGCGTGTCTTTGCTGACCATGATGACCGGACGCGGCTCCGGTTTTTCTTTTTCCTCCAGGTGATAATTCAAGGCCACCGCGAGAATGCGATTGTCCGGCGTCATCTCGCCGAACACGTCCTGCAGCTTGCTGAAGCTCTTGTGGTTCAGCTCCACCTTAAGCGTTCCGCCGTTCGAGAGCTTTACCCCGTCATGCAGATGCCCCGTCTCCCTCAGCGAATCGAGCAGACGGGAGACGCGCCGGGCGTTGCGGCCCAGCTCATCGGCATTGCGCTTCTTCGAATCGATCTCTTCGAGCGCCGCGGCCGGGATGACGACCAAATTGTCTTCAAAGGCGAACAAGGCATTCGGGTCATGGAGCAATACGTTCGTATCGAGCACGTAAACTTTTTGCATGTGCAGGGTCCCCTCCCGAGCGGTGATTGAATCGGCAGGCCGCCCGCCCGCCGAATGTGAATGGAAACCGGCATAGCTAGACACAATACGTTTATATCCGTCAGCCAGAAAGGAAGACAGCCATGAAGGCCATTCGAAGCGCGACGATCGGAATGTTAACCGCATGTTTGCTGACCGCGACAGGCTGCGCCGCCAACCCCGGCCGAGGCGCGGCCACTCCTTCGCCGGACGGCGACAACGTGCGCGCCTACGCGGAATCGCCAGCCCCCGGCGGGAACTACCGTCAGACGGTAGCCGACCGTCTGGAGAGGCTGGCCGAAAGCATCCCCCAAGTTGAAAAAGCCCGCTGCGTCGTCTTCGGACGCACGGCGATCGTCGGAATCGACGTGCCGGAGGGATTGGACCGCAGCCGGGTGGACGTGATCAAATTTTCCGTCGCGGAAGCGCTCCGGCACGATCCGGAAGGCGTCTCCGCGCTTGTCACCGCCGATCTCGACCTGAACCGGCAGATCGCCGATCTGCGGGACAAGATCCAGGCCGGACGTCCGGTGGCCGGTTTCGCTGAAGAACTGGCGGACTTGATCGGCCGCATCGTGCCGCAGATGCCGAGGGATATCCGCCAGCCCGCGACTTCCGGACGGACGCCGGGCAACGATCTGGCGGGGCAGCCCCAGCGCTGAAGCGCGATTCCGGAAGCCCCCGTCCCCCCGCGCATTTCCCGGGAAACCGCAGGAAACGACATGTTGCCGCAAAGAACGGAAAAAGCCTAATGGTGCGTTCGGGCACAATTAGGCTTTTTCCATGGCGGCGAACACTTGTCCGTCCAGTTTCTCGGCCGCGGCTTTATTGTAAGTTTTTTCGTATGCGGGCTCCACCGTCAGGCGCGCGCCGTAAAACATCGCGTCGCGCACGGCATCGACCTCCAGCTCGAAGCACGCCAGCTTGAACGGAACGCCCTCCAGCGCTTCGGACAATATTCGCGCCGTTCCGTAGATGGCGTGAACGGACCCTTCCGCGAACAAGGTCAACGTCGCGGACGGATTGCCGCGCAGATTGGCTACAAGCCGGGACCGGGCGTCAATCGCGAACCGCACCCGCTTCCCGTCGGGAGCGTACACCCACGAAATGGCGCTCACGGTAGGAGCGCCGCTGTCGCTGTCGATCGTCGACAGCAGCACGAGCTTTTCCTGCCGCAGATTTGCCTGCAGGGCTTCGCTGAGCGCCGTAATCGTTTCGGCCATGAGCGGCACCTCCTTGTACGATCGGATATCGTGTTGCGTGCAAAGGCCATTCTTTCGATTCCATTATATCACAGCCGACCGCGCCGCCAAAACGGTCTATTCCCATTGTATCGCGCGCGCGGCCAAGTTATGAGCTTCGCTGCGGGATTGCTTCGTCCCCGTCCGGATTCTGTCCGCCGCAGCCGGCATCGCCTTCCAGACCGCGCATCAGTTGTTCCGCGCTCTCCGCGTCGAATCGGAACAGCGCCTCCGGCTCTTCCCCGATCCGGAACCGGACCTCGTAACGCCCGTCGTTCGTCGGCTCCCAGCCGATCCATGCGACATTATGGTCCTCTATCAAAATTTGGCGGAAGAAGGCGACGGTCTCCCTCGCGGCCTCGTCGTCCGGCCGCTCCTTCGCGACAAGCTCGATCGACAGCCAGTTGAACAGCGCATCCCTCAGCTTCATAACGGGTTCTCCTCCTTCAGCAGCACAACCGTGCGTCCCTCGGCGGTCCAGTCCGCGGCCAGCGTGACCAGAAGCCGCTCGCCCTCGGGCCATCCTTCGGCGTCCGCCGCTTCGGCCGCTTGCCTCCATAGCGGCAGGCAGATATCCGGCGGCATCGTCCACGCCGGCGTCACTCAGACGGATGCGCTCCGGGCCGATCGCGAGCTTTCCGGCCGTCGCCAACGGCGCAAGCCAATACGATTCCACGGCCTTCACGCTCCTATTTCGTGCGGGACTGCTCCTTGCGCTTCTGCCTCGCTTCGTTCCAATAGCGGACTTTGACCAGCAGCATCAACGCCACGGCAAGCAGCATGCTGGGCACGATCGGCAGGCCGACCTTGATCTGGAAAAACAGCAGCATAAGCGCGCCCAGGCCGATGCCCAGATAAATGACCGCATCCTTTAACGGCGGCAGCTTGCGAACCCGGAAAACCCGGTTGTAAATATACGTCATCAGAATAAAAATGAGGATCCACGTCAGCAAGGGGTGCTCCGACAGCCATCCGTTCATCACGTATACCTCCGTATAGGGCGATGGGCCGCCCCGAAGGAGCGGCCGCGGCTTTCTCCGTCAGCCTTGCACGCCGGCAAGACGGCGCTGCTTCTCGTATTTCTCGCGCTCGCCTTTTTGCAGAATTTTTTTGCGCAGGCGAATCGACTTCGGCGTAATCTCGCAATATTCGTCGTCGTTCAAATATTCGAGAGCCTGTTCGAGGCTGAACATTCTCGGCGTTTTCATCTTGACGGTTTCTTCCTTGGTCGCGGAACGCATGTTGGTCAACTGCTTTTCCTTGCAGATGTTGACCACGATGTCGTTGTCCCGGTTATGCTCGCCGACGATCATGCCTTCGTACACTTCCGTTCCCGGCTCGACGAACAGCGTGCCGCGGTCTTCGACGGAGAGAATGCCGTACAGCGTGGCCGTCCCGTTCTCCGTGGAAATCAGCACGCCTTGATGGCGGCCGCCGACTTGACCTCCTATATAAGGCCCGTAGCTGTCGAACGCGTGGTTCATGATGCCGTAGCCGCGCGTAAGCGTCAGGAACTGCGTCCGGTAGCCGATCAGCCCCCGCGCCGGAATGATAAACTCGAGGCGCACTTGGCCGTTGCCGTTGTTGATCATGTTGACCATCTCGGCTTTGCGCGTGCCGAGGCTTTCCATAACCGCGCCCATGCTTTCCTCCGGCACGTCGATAATGAGCCGTTCGAGCGGTTCCATCTTCACGCCGTCGATTTCCTTGATGATGACCTCCGGCTTCGACACCTGCAGCTCGTAACCTTCGCGCCGCATGTTCTCGATGAGGATGCCGAGGTGAAGCTCGCCGCGGCCCGATACGATAAACGCATCCGGGCTGTCCGTTTCCTCGACGCGCAGCGACACGTCGGTCTCCAGCTCCTGGAACAACCGCTCGCGCAGCTTGCGGGACGTCACCCATTTGCCTTCGCGGCCGGCGAACGGGCTGTTGTTGACGAGGAACGTCATCTGCATCGTCGGCTCGTCGATCTTAAGCACCGGCAGCGGCTCCGGGCGAGCCGGATCGGCCAGCGTCTCGCCGATATTGACGTCCTTGATGCCCGCGATCGCGACGATATCCCCGGCGCCGGCGCTATCGATCTCGATGCGCTTCAGCCCCTGGAAGCCGAACAGCTTCTCGACGCGGGCCTGGCGCACTTTGCCTTCGCGGTCGACGACGGCGATCGATTGGCCTTGCTTCACGGTGCCGCGGTTGACGCGGCCGATCGCGATGCGGCCCAGATATTCGTTGTAATCCAGCAGCGTGACCTGGAATTGCAGCGGCTCGGACGAATTGTCGACCGGATGCGGGATTTTCTCGACGATCGTCTCGAACAGCGCCATCATGTTTTCTTCCTGACGCGCGGGATCGAGGCTGGCGGTTCCGTTCAGCGCGGACGCGTAGACGACCGGAAAGTCCAGTTGATCGTCGTTCGCCTCCAGCTCGATAAACAGCTCCAGCACTTCGTCGACGACCTCGGCCGGGCGCGCGTTCGGCCGGTCGATTTTGTTGACGACGACGATCGGCGTCAAGTTTTGCTCCAGCGCCTTCCGCAGCACGAACTTCGTCTGCGGCATGCAGCCTTCGAACGCGTCGACAACCAGCAGCACGCCGTCGACCATTTTCATGATCCGTTCGACTTCTCCGCCGAAGTCGGCGTGCCCGGGCGTATCGACAATGTTGATCAAATAGTCTTTATAGCGGACGGCGGTGTTTTTGGCGAGAATCGTAATGCCGCGTTCGCGCTCGATGTCGTTGGAATCCATCGCCCGTTCCTGGACGGCTTCGTTCTCCCGGAACGTGCCGGATTGCTGCAGCAGCTTGTCGACAAGCGTCGTTTTGCCGTGGTCGACGTGGGCGATGATGGCGATATTGCGCAGGTGAGTTCTGGCCAGCATGGTTTCCGTATTCCTTCCTCTCGGGGAGTCGCTCGACCCCTGTCTGTCTGATTCTGAAAGTTGCGCATTCACAAAACAAGCGCCGGATGATCCGACGCTTGGCTCTTCTAATAAGCTATTATACTTGAGCGGGCGCCGGACGCGCAAGACGCACCCGTTACCACATGCGGGAAGACGAGCGGGATTTCAGCAGATAGATGCCTCCGACGATCAGGGCGGCCGCCACCAGGTAAATGCCGATGGTGAAAATCAGGTTGATGGCCAGGAAAATGACGCTGATCGACGTCAGGATCAAAGCGGCGATCAGCACGCCTCGTTCGTGCCCGAATACGTACAGCTCGTACAAACCGACCGCCACGCCAAGCGGGAACACCGGCCACAAGTAGGACAGCGAGTCCCAGCCGAAAATGCCGCAGTAGAAAAACAGCAGCGCGTATACGGTTAATATGCCGCCGGGCACCAGCACGCCGACCGGCAAAATTCTCGCGAAATATAACACATGAAGCGCAATGCCGGGCACCAGCAGGAAAAACGGCCAGAGCACGCCTCCAATATTTCCGAATACTCCGAGTTTGCCTAGCAATAACAGCACGCCGACTGCGATGATGCCGACGCCAAGCGCCGCGCGCGAATTTGCCATGTCCAGTTCCTCCCTCCGTTTTTCATTGTAGCGGAACTGCCGGATTTTGAAAAGAGACCCTCAGACGGGACGGGAATCCGACCCGCGACGGAGGAACCGGCCCCGCGCCAGACCGAACAGGCCGACCGCAAGCGCGACCAGATACGGAAGGAGACGGGGATGGCCGATCCACGCGGACAAACCTTCGAGCCGCTCGTCGCTGACAAACATCTCGCCGGCCGTATACCCGAGAACGGCCGCGCCCAGCACCATCAGCAGCGGAAAACGGTCGAGCAGCCGGGACACAAGAGTGCTTCCCCACACGATAATCGGGACGCTTAATGCGATGCCCAGGATGATCACGGCCGTATCGCCGCGAGCCGCGGCCGCGATCGCCAGGACGTTGTCCAGGCTCATGACGATGTCGGCGAGTATGATCGTGCCGATCGCCGCGCCCAGGGTGGTCGCCTGCTTGACCTTTTCGGGATCGCCGCCATCGTCCAGCAGCAGCTTGACGGCGATATACAAGAGAAGAACCGACCCGATTCCCTGGATGTACGGAATACGCAGCAAGTAGACGGCGGCGACCGTCAGCACGAGCCGCAGCGCGACCGCGCCGAACGCTCCCCACCAAGCGGCTTGGCGGCGCTGCTCCGCCGGGAGATTTTTGCTTGCCATCGCGATGACGACGGCGTTGTCCCCGCTGAGCACGATATTGATAAGCATGATCGTCGCAAACAGCAACAGCCAATCCAGCATGGTTCCGCCTCCTCGAACGTCGGCCTTCCGGGTCTTAGAACAGTTCCTCCAACTCCGCCTGCTTGCGCGCCGCCCGTCCGCGCGACGAGGTACGGACGCCCGACGGGCTTATATATAGCCGTTCGGTTTGCTCGACCGCCTGCTCTTCCATTTCCTTGAGCCAATCCCATCGCTTTTCGTGCGATTCGACGACGCTCCGGTTCGGATTGGTGCTGGGCGATTTCGGCACGAACAGCGTACAGCAGTCTTCGTACGGCAATATCGAAATGTCGAACGTGCCGATGTGGTTAGCGATTTTCATGATCTCGGTCTTATCCATCATGATGAGCGGCCGAAGAACGGGAAGCGAGACGACGCTTCCGATCGCCTGCAGGCTGCCCAGCGTCTGGCTCGCGACTTGTCCGAGGCTTTCCCCCGTCAGAATCGCGCGGGCTTTCCGCTTTGCGGCCAATTGCTCGGTTATGCGGAACATCGAGCGGCGCATCATCGTAATCAGCAGATGCTCCTGCGCAACCTGCTTCAGCTTCATCTGAATGTCGGTGAACGGAACCAGATGAAGCGTAATTTCTCCAGGCGCATACCGGCTCAGCACGGAAGCCAGATCGATCACTTTTTGTTTGGCCCGCTCGCTGGTGTACGGCATGCTGTGAAAATGGACCGCCTCGACTTCAAGCCCCCGGCGCATGGACAGCCATCCGGCCACCGGGCTGTCGATTCCGCCCGACAGCATCAGCATCCCTTTCCCGTTGCTGCCCACCGGAAATCCTCCGAGTCCGGGGACTACTTCCGAATAGACGTAGGCGAACTGGTCGCGGATTTCCACCTGAAGCGTCACATCCGGATTGCGGACGTCGACCTTCAGGTCGGGGACGTTCCTCAGCACATAACCGCCGATCAGTGGATTAAGCGAGGGCGTATCGTACGGAAAAGCTTTATTGACGCGCCGGATCGCGACCTTGAAGGTGCGGGGGCGCGGATTCATGCGCCGGATCGTCTCAAGCGCGGCCTCCTGGATCGCTTCCAGCTCCGGTTTGACCTGGATGACCGGACTGAACGAGACGAGGCCGAACACTTTGCGCAGCGCTTCGGCAACCGGCTCGTAAGCTTCGCCATTCAGATCGAGGTAGAGACGGCCGTATTCCCGGCGCACCGTGACCGCCTCGAAGGCCGCAACCGCCCGTTTGACATGGCGCAGGGCTTGATCCTCAAACCGCCCGCGGTTGCGTCCTTTTAAGGTAATTTCCCCCAAACGGAGCATAATATGATCGATGTTCATGTTCGTTCGACTCCTTCGACAGCCGGCTCGGCTTCGGCCGCCATGCCCGATGCCAGCACACGCGCCAGACTGTCGACCAGTTTGTCGACATCCTGTTCCGTATGCTCGGCGCCAAGTCCGACGCGGAGCGCGTTGGTTGCGGCTTCGCGCGGCAAGCCCGCCGCGGTGAGTACGTGGCTCGGACTTTTGTCGCCCGACGAGCAAGCCGACCTCGTAGATATATATATACGTTCTTGTTCCAAGGCATGTACGATAATTTCGGCGCGATGCCCGGGAACGGACACGTTCACGACGTGCGGCGCGGCCCGGGAATCGTCGTCCGGCCCGTTCGGATAGACGCCCGGAAGCTTCGCCAGACGGGCGCGCAGGCGGCGGCGGAGACGATCCACCCGCTCCGCGTACGCCTTCTGCTCCTCCACCGCCATCCTGACGGCTTTGGCCGCGGCGACGATTCCCGGCACATTTTCGGTGCCGGCCCGGAGGCCTCTCTCCTGCTTGCCGCCGACGAACAGCGGGGTAAGCTCCAGCCCCCGCCTTTTGTACAGGAAGCCGACCCCTTTGGGACCGCGGATTTTATGGGCGGAGAAGCTCATCAGATCGATGCGCGCTTCCCGGGGCCGGATGGGCAGCTTGCCCAGGCTTTGCACGGCGTCGACATGGAACAGCGTCTTGCCCGCCGCCGCGACGAGCCCGGCGATGTCGCCGATCGGCTGCACGCTTCCGAGCTCGTTGTTGACATGCTGGATGGAGACCAGCACCGTATCGGGGCGCAGCGCCCGCTCCACATCGGCGGGATCGACCACGCCCGTCCGGTCGACGGGCACGTAGTCAACCGCCCACCCTTCCTGCTCCAGCCGCCGGAATACCTCCAGCACGGAGGCATGCTCGACAGCCGAGGTGACAAGATGGCGTCCCCTGTTGCCGTAACGCCGCACGGCTCCGAGGATTGCCAGATGATTGCTTTCAGTTCCCCCTGACGTAAACACAATTTCGTCGGCATCGACCCCCAGCGCCTTGGCCACCACTTCCCTGGACTTGCGCACCAGCTTTTCGGCTTCGGCGCCGAGTCCGTGAAGCGAAGACGGGTTGCCGAAATACGACTTCATCACATCCGCGTAGACGCGCACAACCTCCTCGCGGGGAGGCGTCGTCGAACAATGATCCATGTATAACAACGGAAATCCTCCTATCCGCCTGAACTTGCGCAGGCAGACCCGAAAAAAGAGCGATCACGCCGGCACTTCTAGTGTGCCAAGCACGATCGCTTCTCAAACCGATGCGGCCCGAAGGCCAAGAACTTTGCGCACGTAATTCTGGGTCTCCTGCGGCAACAGGTGATACCGGTTTGACAAATCCTCGTCGTTGGCGATGCCGAGCCGCTGGATGCGTCCCGGACCGGCGTTGTAAGCCGCCAGGGCCACGCCTTCGTTGCCGCCGAACCGTTCCAGCAGCTGCGCCAAATATTTCGTGCCGCCCATCACGTTGGCTTCCGGATCGAACGGATCGCGCACCCCAAGAGATCTGGAGGTGCTGTCCATCAGTTGCATCAGCCCTTTGGCGCCCGCGGGCGACACCGCATCGGTCCGGTAGCCGGACTCCGTCTGGATGACGGAGGCGATCAGCGCGGCATCGACCCCGAAGACGCGGCTCGCCTTTTCGATCAGCGGCACGGCGAACTCGGGAACGGTCTGCCCGCCGATGAGCCGGGGTACGGCCGGCGAACCGGCAGGCCGTTCAGCTTGCGCGTAAGAGCTTGCGGCCTCCGCCTCGGACAGGAACGGCAACGCGCCCGGGCTCCCGGCAAGAGCGGTCAAATCCGGACCGCCGCCGGAGCCGTCGAAGCCGCCGGCGAGAGCGTCCGCACGATCCGTTCCGAGCAGGCTCTGCAGCATATCCATGAATTCCCCCGTCTTCGACTTCTCGACGGAAGCCGCCGCCCCTTCGCCGGACGTTATAATATCGAGAGACGGCTGCACCTGAAGCCGCAGCAACTGCTCCAATTGGGTCGCTTCGATTCTCATGCTCCGTAAAACTCCTCATAAGCTGTCAGGTTTAAACGAATCTCTTCCTCTCATCTTACAATTTTTTCGCCGAAAGAGCCAGTCCCCCCGAAACGAAAAAAAGGAATCGAACGGGTTCGTTCCCGCTCCATCCCTTTCTACGTACAAACTGGAGGCTTTAGCCCTGGGTTAAGACCGGCATCAGCCATACCGCCGAGACGATGCTCAGCAGCCCCAGAGCGATCGCCCATCCGCCCATAGCCCGGCGGCCCATCCAAAACGCGAGCAACCCAACCGCCACCGCCAACGAACCCAGCGTGATCGGCGCCACCAACAACGACAGAAGGCCGAGCGCCAGCGCGATCCATCCGACCCACTGATCCAGCATGCCCGACAGATAAGCCCGGGAGGCGTCCTGTTCGGCCTTCAGCATTTCGCGGTTCCCTTCCTCCGGCCGTTCGTTCCGAATCGTCCGGTCGGGCGCGGGCGCCAATTCGGCCGCGCTCTCCGCGTCCTGCTTGCGCTGTTTGTCCGCTATAGCGACGGACTTGCGGTGATTCGAGTGTCTGCCTTTTTTGTGTCTGCTCATTCGTTCACCTGCTTGCGTTTGTCTTTGAAGGTATGGCAGCATGTCGCCGATTTCGCGGACGCCTGTTCGCCGTATTCCGCAACCCAGCCTTCATCCGCGAATTCGACATCGGTTTCCGTTTGGTTTCCGGCGTGCGCGTCGGTCCTCACGTCGATGGAAGCCGCCGCGCAATTGTTGCCTTCTTCCCAATAAACACAATTCGATACGCTGCAATTCACGCCTTCCGGCATGATGGATCACCTCCGTCTTCATTGTTCCCTGACGGCCGGGGAACGAGTCCGGGGAATTGACGGCAGCCGTGCAGAAGGCAAACAAAAAACCCTTAAAATCGCGTTGCCGCGAATTTAAGGGTCAGGGGGGCCGATCCGGAACGATCAGATGCGTTCGCCTTTCATCCGTTTCTGCATCATGTAATCCGATTCGTAATAAGCCAGCTCCTCACGAAGCTCCTCGAACACTTTGGACATCTCGACCGTCAGGTTGCGCACGACCCGGTTCGGTTTTTTGCGGAAACGGATCGCGTCTTGGCCCGTGTAAGCGTAACGGCCGTCCTCGGAGTAGCATTCGTTTTTCGGATAAAAAAAGTTGGTGATGCAGTTATGATACACTTCGTACAGCGTCCGTTCCGCGAAGTCCTGGTTGAACTGCGGGCGGCGGAGGGTGTTGCCCAGCTTCTCGTAGGCGACTTCGCTGAAGACGAGCAGATGACGCGTATCTTGAAGATAACCGCGGTAAAATTCATCCATTGCGGGGTCTTCTTCGGTATTTAAGGTTTTCAGGGAATTTTCGTTCAGGAACACTTCCATTTTGGCGATGGCTTCTTTTAACTTCGTGCGGGTCGATTCGCAGAGCGCTTTCACTTCCTCATACGTAGCCATGACCAAGACCTCCTCGTCGACAATAATCAGACATCTGTATCTTCCAGACGAACATCATATTCATCCTACCATACTTCCCGATAAAAGGGTAGCCGATTGCGGCGGAGATTCCGCCGTTTCCTGCCAGCATCCTTCCGCGCATAATTCTGCCCGCTCCGACAACCCTAACGGATACATGCCCAACTTAAGGAGGAAGCTCGGATGAAAAGATGGACGTTCGCGGGGCTGATTGCGCTGGCCGGAGTGCTTGCCCTGCTGCTTATGCCCGCCGCTCCCGATCGCGGCGCTCCGCCGGCCGGCGACGGCTCCCGGCCGCTGTCGCAGCGGCAGGAAGCTTTATCGAAGGAAGCCCATTTTCAACAGGACGTGGAACAAACCCGCCAGCTCGGCCTCATTCAAGGCCATGCGGCCATCGGATTCGCGGCAGACCGGTTTGCGAAGTCGCCCGTCCGTTTGCCGGAGACGCGGGAGCTTGAAGAGCTGGTATCGAACCAGACGCTGCTGCACCATCTGGTCTGGATCTCGCCGGACGGACAAACGGTGAAAGCCGGCAGCCTGCCGCAGGAGCTGAAGAATGCCATTGCGCCCTACGTCGAGCAGGCGAAGCGCGAGCTGTCCGCAGGGCGCAGCTACGAATCGGCGGCCGTGCGCGACGGCCAAAGCGAATCCTACGTCGTCATCGCCGAGCCGGCTTCAAACGGACAAGGCGGTCTGATCGGCGTCGTGCATCACGACATTCTCCGCAGCGTCGAGGATCACCAGATGAAAAACCTGCGGCTCGTCCCGTTCCCCAGCGACAAGCGCTACAAGATCGAGTCGGTCGAATCGGGAACGCTTCGCGACGTGCAGGTTCAAGACGGCGAAGACAATCAGGGCGTCAGCCATTACAAGGTTGACGAAGTGGTCGTCCGCTTCCGCAACGAGCCGTCGGAAGTTGAGATGGAGCAGATCAAGAAAGAGATCCATTCCAGCTCCGTGCAGAAACTCGGCCTCACCTACGTCTTCCAGTCGTCTTCGATGGATACGAAGCAGATGATGGACTATTTCCGCAACCGGAACGTCGCGTACGTCGAGCCGCATTACTTGTACGTCACCAACGACACGATCCCGAACGACAGCCTGTTCGCCCGCTACCAGTGGAACCTGCCGATCATCGGCATGACGGAAGGGTGGGACATCAGCCGAGGAGCGGCCAACGTGCCGGTGGCCGTCGTCGATACGGGCGTCAATATGACGCATCCCGACTTGAGCGCGAAATTATGGCGAGGCACCAACATCGTCGCGCAAAACAACGTGCCGGAGGACGATGTCGGGCACGGCTCGCACGTGGCCGGCGTCATCTCCGCGCTGACGAACAACTCGCAGGGCGTGGCGGGCATGTCCTGGACGAATCCGATCATTCCGGTGAAGGTGCTCGATTCCAGCGGGGCCGGCAGCACGTACGCCGTCGCGCAAGGGATCATCTGGGCGACCGACAACGGGGCCCGGGTGATCAACCTGAGCCTCGGCAACTACGCCGACGCGCAGTTCCTGCACGACGCCATCAAATACGCGTTCGACCGCGACGTCGTGCTGGTCGCCGCCATGGGCAACGACAACACGTCCCGCCCCAGTTACCCGGCCGCCTATCCGGAAGTGCTGGCCGTCGGCGCGACCGATTCCAACAAAGCGCGGGCCAGCTTCTCCAACTACGGCAGCCACATCGGCGTCACGGCTCCGGGAGTAAGCATCGCGAGCACGTATTTGCGCGGCCAATACGCCGCCCTGTCGGGCACGTCGATGGCGAGCCCGCACGTCGCCGCGCTGGCGGCGCTGATCCGTTCCGTCAACCCGTCGCTGAGAAATACGGACGTGTACGAGATCATCAAGCAGACGGCCGAGGATCTCGGCGCGCCTGGCAAAGACAACTACTTCGGCTACGGACAGATCAACGTCGCCAGAGCGCTGCAGGCCGCAAGCGAAACCTCCGGTTCGCTCGCGCTGGAAGCCGATCGCCGCGACACGGATATGCGGAACCGGCTGGGCGAGCTGCTCGCCCCGTAAGCCGTCATCATGCAACAGAGGCTGTTCGGGCCTGCGGACGATTATCCGCAGCCGAACAGCCTCTGGTTTGTTTTTGGGAAGTGTTGCGATCTTGAAAAGCCTGCCATAAGCCGGGTTCTGTACTTCCGGTGGTATAACGGGGGTGAGCCCTCCCACGTATGGAAGCGACAATCATCTATCTAGCCCGACCGTTGCCGGCCGGGTCAAGCGACCAACCTGACGCGCCCCGGGCCGAGGCTTGCGGCTCAAGGCCGCCGCGTCCTTTAGGTCTTGCTCCGGGTGGGGTTTACCAGAGAGAAAGTCGCCAGTCTCTCTCGTGGTCTCTTACACCACGGTTCCACCCTTGCCTGTGCGCCGCGGAATCGCGGGCCATCGGCGGTCCATTTCTGTGGCACTATCCTTCGGCTCGCGCCGACTGGACGTTATCCAGCACCCTTGCCCTGCGGAGCCCGGACTTTCCTCTCGTTTCCGGCCCAAGCCGGAAACCAGCGATTGTCTGTCAGACTTTTCGTCGCATTAGCTAGTATAGCGGCGCGGCGGCCAAACTGCAAGTGCAATTGCTGGCTCCGCCGGTTTATTCCGCCTATTCGACCGTGACGGCGATTCTCGCTGTTTTGCCGCCGAAGCTGACCGTGATCGTCGCCTTGCCTTTGCTGTGCGCCCGGATCACGCCGTCCTTCACGTCCGCCACGGTGGCCTTCGACGAGGACCACACGGCTGGAACGGACACGTCGCGCTCGGTACCGTCCATATAAGTCGCCGTCGCCTTGACGGTTGTCTTCGAGCCGGCTTTGACGGTCAGCACGACGACGTCCGTCTGCAAATATTTCAGCGTGTCGACGTCAACCGTTACCGTAACCGACTTGTTGCCGTACTTGGCCGTTATTCTGGCCGTGCCGTAGCCGACCGCGGTTACGACCCCGCCGGATACGTCGGCGACTTTATAGGAGGACGAGCTCCATTCGGCTTCCGCCGTAACGTCTTTGACGCTTCCGTCGCCCAACGCGGCCGTCAGCTTGAGCGTCGCCTTGTCGCCGGACTTCAGGGACAGCGTACGCTTGTCGGCCTCCAGTTTGTCGACCACATTGATATGGACGGTGACCGTTGCCGTCTTGCCGCCGTATTTGGCCGTAATCGTCGCCGTACCGTTGCCCCTCGCCGTGACGAGGCCGTCCGCCACGTCCGCGATTTTCGCGTTGCTCGTCGACCACTCGGCATCGTTCGTGACTACCGTTTTGTCGCCCGAGGAGCTTTCCGCGGTCAGCTCGATTTGCTTCGATTCGCCGTTCTGGAGAATCAGCAGCGACGGGCTGGCCGTCAGCTTTTTCACGGAGCCGATCTCGGCCGTGACGGTTGCCGAGCGCGTCCCGTATTTGGCGGTGACGGAAGCTTTCCCATACGCCAGGCCCGTTACAAGCCCTTTGTCGACCTCGGCGATCTCCTCGTTGCTGACCGTCCAGACCGCTTTATCGGTCACCAGCTCCTCGCGGCCGTCCGCAAACGTGGCGAGCAGCGTAATTTGCTGCTGCTTGCCGATGTCCAGCGTGAACGATTTCGGACTCGCCGTCAGCTTTCTCGGAATATCGACGTCGACGGTGAGCGTTGCGCTTTTGCCGCCGTACGCGCCAGTCAGCGTCGCCGATCCGCTCGCATACGCGAAGATTTTGCCCGCTTCGACGAACGCGACATCCCCCGTTGCTCGAGGATCACTTCGCCTTGCCCGTCACGTCTTCCGTCGTGCCGTCGACGTAAGCCGCTTTCAGCGCGATGCCGGCGGTCTCCTTGGAGCGCATCGACAGGGCCGTCTGGCTCAGCTCCAGATAACGCGGAACCTCGACGTCCACATTGATCTGCACCGTCTTGCCCCCATACGAAGCCGTGACCGAAGCCATGCCCGCCTCGTAAGCGGAGATAAGTCCCTTGTTCACGCCCGCAACGTCCGGATTGCTGGAGGACCATTTTGCGAGGTCGGTCACATCGGCCGTCGTGCCGTCCGGATATGTCGCGATCAATTTGATCGTCTCCTTGTCCCCCAGCAGCATGGACAGCTTCGTCTGGTCGGGATCGAGCCGCTTGACGACTTCGACCTCGACGGGCACGGCAACCGTCTGATTGCCGTATTTGGCCTGAACGGTCGTCGAGCCCGCTCCCACGCCCGTCACCACTCCGTTGACGACGGTGGCGACGCTGTCGTCCTCGCTGATCCATTCGGCTTTGTCCGAGACGTTGTCCGTCTTGTTGTCGCTGTAAGTCGCCGTCAGGGCGATCCGGGCCTGTTCGTTTTTGCGCAGCGTCAGTTTTTGCTTGTCTTTGGTCAGCGCTTTGACCTTGGGCGTGACCGTCACCTGCACCGCCTGCGATTCGCCCATGCACGGGCCATGACGATCGCCTGGCCTTCCGCTTTGGCGGAGATGGTGCCGTTATATACGGTGGCCACCTGCGGAGCGTCGGTCGTCCAGTCGGCCTGGATCGTTACGTTTTCCGTCGTTTTGTTCGAATAAAGGGCCGTTGCCGTCAGGGATACCGTATCTCCCGCCTGCAACACCACTTCGTTTTTGGATAAGACCAACTTCGACAATTCCGGTTCGGCTGCGGACGCCAAGCCGCCCAGAAGCACGGCGAACGCCAGCAGCATCACCCATACTTTTGAAGCTTTCGTTCCGTTATCCTTTCTCATGATGAAGTCAAGTTCTGATTAACTTGTCGGCGGAAGGAGAGGGAATGTTTGGAAAAAATCAGGAATGCCCCGTTGCGGTCGAAACAAAAAAAGGCATCCCCGGCGGGAGCCGGCTGCCGCTCCCGGGATATGCCCCGAATGCTCAGACGTGCCAGAACGGATTCGTATCGGTCTCGGAGGGCAGCGCCTCCGTCTTCGTTCCGGCTTGCTTCAATTGTTCGTTCAGCCAGGCGGCGAACGGCTGAATCATCATTTTCTCGGCATGATGGCCGGGATCGACGATCGCCATGCCGGCCGCCAGCGCGTCTTGCGCCGTATGGAAGTCGATATCCCCGGTGACGATGACGTCCGCGCCGGCCATCTGCGCCTGACGGACGTACCGGCTGCCCGACCCGCCGAGCACCGCAACCTTGCGGATCGGCTTGTCGGGATCGCCCGTCACTCTCGCGGATTCGACGTTAAGCGAAGCTTTCACCCGCTTCGCGAACGCCGACAGCGGCTCCGGCTCGGGCAGCTTGCCGACGCGGCCCAGGCCGAACGATCGGCCCTTGAGGTCCATCGGGTACAAGTCGTACGCGACTTCCTCGTACGGATGCGCCTTCAGCATCGCCTGGACGACCCGCTTCTCGGCCGATTCCGGCACGATCGTCTCGACGCGGATCTCCGCCGCGCGCTCCAGCTTGCCCGGTTCGCCGATAAAGGGCCGGGCGCCGTCCTGCGGAAGGAAAGTTCCCGTCCCTTCGATATTGAAGCTGCAATGGCTGTAGTTGCCGATCCATCCCGCCCCCGCCCGGAACATCGCTTGAAGGACCGGTTCGTGATGGCTCTCGGGCACGAACACGACCAGCTTCTTCAGCTTCTCCGTGTGCACGTCGGACAGATGCGTCGTCTCCGTCAAACCGAGCGCGTCCGCCATCAGATCGTTCATTCCGCCTTCGGCGATGTCGTAGTTCGTGTGCGCGATATATACCGCGATATCGTGCTTGATCAGCCGCTCATAGAGGCGGCCGGCAGGCGTATCCGTCTGCAGATGGGCCAGCGGACGGAATATAATCGCGTGATGCGCCACGATCAGATCGGCCTGCTTGCCGATCGCTTCCTCCACGACCGCCGGCGTCACGTCCAGCGTCACCAGCACCCGCCGGACCTCCTTGGCAAGCGTGCCAAGCTGCAGCCCGATCTTGTCGTCGGGCACGGCCAAATGTTTCGGCGCCAGCCGCTCGATCAGTTGGACGACGTGAGCCCCTTTGGCAAACATGCCAGCACCTCCCCGATCAGCCGGGCTTGTTCCCCCAGTTCCCGCTCCCGCTCCCGCGCCGCTTCCTGGCCGGAATTCGCGAGCTGCCGACGGATCATTTCCAGCTTCTCCAATTCGTAACGCCACTTGGCGGCAAATACCGGTTCGGGCCTGCGGAGCAGGTGGGGCCCCATCAACAGTTGCAGTTCGCGGCCGACCGTCAAATCGGCGCAAAGCCGCAGCGGCTCGTAGGGCTCCGACGCATCCTCCGGCCCGGCAGCCGGTTCCGCCGTCAAAATTTCGTAAATTTTTTCGTCTTCCTCAAGAATTTGCTCCCCGATCAGCTTCCACTCCCGCGCGAGCAGCCAGCGCCTGACCTGATCGGCGGCCACGTTCGGCTGAAGCACCAGCCGTTTTACGCCGGGCAACCGGTCCCGTCCCGCTTCGAGGATGTCCGCGATCAGGCTGCCGCCCATGCCCGCGATGACAACGACATCAACTTCGCCCTCCCGCAGCACGGACAGACCGTTGCCCAACCGGAGGTCGATTCGATCCCCCAGACCGGCCATCGCGACCTGACGGCGAGCCGCCTCCAGCGGTCCCCGGTTTACGTCGGCGGCGACGGCCCGTTCGGCCGTTCCCTCCGACACGAGGGCGACCGGCAGCAAGCCATGATCCGTACCAATATCCGCTACGACGCTGCCCGCAGGCACCTGCTCCGCGATCCGGCGAAGCCTATCCGATAATTTCATATCATTCGCCTATCCATTCTGTCCAAGTTTTGCGCAGCGCGAACAAAATCGCCCCCGCCACCGTCAGTTTGACAAGAAACGCAACCGGAATCCAACCGGTTCCGCCAATCCCCGCGTACAGCAGAAACGGTTCCGCCGCGAACCACAGCAGCCCCCCGATCGAGAAATAGACGGGCGCGACGCGGCGATGGCGCTCCATCAGCAGCCGGCCGATCCAGATGAACAACACGCCGAGCGGCAGGAAGCTCATCTGGACGGAAAACCAGGACAAATGCGGGGCCCCGGCTTTCAGCACATGGACGTACGCCAGCAGCAGGCCGACCCATCCGCAGAAATGGAACATGTTCATTCTCGCCGAGATGCCGACCGCCAGCCACACCAGACTGCAGCCCGCCACCAACAGCAGAATGCCGTCGGCGGTCAGCAGCCCCTGCTGCTTGAGAATCGCAAAACCCGCGGCGAACAGCGCGATGCATCCGATGCCGAACGCCAGATAGGAAAGCGACGGCAGCTTCTCCCGCCACCACGCCCCCGCGCCGAAGCTGACGAGCAGCCCGAGCGCGGTGACCCCGATTTGCATTGGCAAGTCAAACGATGTAAAATAAAACACAACACAGGAAATGATTGCAATCGCCGCCATAAATCCGAGCCAGCCGCCAATGCCGCTGTCCCGGATTACGTTCGACGGGATACCCATAACCTGTCGTCCCACATTGGATTTATCCGATTCGTCCTGATATAGATTCAACAGGAAATCGCAGTATTGCTCGGGCAGCAGCCGGCTCCGGCGCCACCGCTGAATTTCCAGCACGATCGTTTCTCTGCGTTCCGCGTCCATAGGCTTGCATTCTCCCCGATTTTCCGATTTTTCTGCAAGAAAGACCTTGCTGCCACGTCGGTGCAGAAAGGTCTCGCCGGCATACTACTATATTCGGTTTATTCGAGGAAATCTTTTAGCCGTTTGCTGCGGCTCGGGTGGCGCAGCTTCCGCAGCGCCTTCGCTTCGATCTGGCGAATCCGTTCGCGGGTAACGCCGAATACTTTGCCGACTTCCTCCAGCGTGCGCGTCCGCCCGTCGTCCAGCCCGAAGCGCAAGCGAAGCACGTTCTCCTCGCGCTCGGTAAGCGTGTCGAGCACGTCCTCCAGTTGTTCCTTGAGCAGCTCGTAAGCGGCGGCGTCAGCCGGCGCGAGCGCCTCCTGGTCCTCGATGAAATCCCCCAGATGCGAGTCGTCTTCCTCGCCGATCGGCGTCTCGAGAGAAACCGGCTCCTGCGCGATTTTCATAATCTCGCGCACCTTCTCCGTGCTCAGATCCATTTCCTTCGCGATCTCTTCCGGTGTCGGTTCGCGGCCCAACTCCTGGAGGAGCTGTCGGGATACCCGGATCAGCTTGTTGATCGTCTCCACCATATGAACCGGAATCCGGATCGTTCTCGCTTGGTCGGCGATTGCCCGGGTAATCGCCTGACGAATCCACCAGGTCGCATACGTGCTGAACTTGAAGCCTTTGTCATGGTCGAACTTCTCAACCGCTTTGATCAGGCCCATGTTGCCTTCCTGAATCAGATCGAGGAACAGCATTCCGCGGCCGACGTACCGTTTGGCAATGCTGACGACCAGACGAAGGTTCGCTTCGGCCAGCCGGCGCTTCGCCTCTTCGTCGCCCTGTTCGATCCGCTTGGCGAGCTCGATCTCTTCCTCCGCCGACAGCAGCGGAACGCGGCCGATCTCCTTCAGGTACATGCGAACCGGATCGTTGATCTTGATTCCAGGCGGCAGCGAGAGATCGTCGTCAAACGAGAAATCTTCATGCTCGTCCTCCGGAGAGAATTGCGGTTCGTCGTTGTCGGATTCTTCGTTGCCGACGTCGATGCCGTGCTCGGCCAGCGTCTCGAAGAACTCGTCGATCTGTTCGGGGTCCTGATCGAATGGGGAGAGCCGTTCCATGATTTCCTTATAGGTGAGTGATGAACGTTTTTTGCCTAATTCGATGAGCTGCTCTTTCACTTGCTCCAGCGTCAGCTCGGTATCCAGTTCCGTATGCTGGTCGTTCGCCATGTTCCAACTCCCTCCTCCCTGGATGCCGCCTCACCGAACTGCGCGGTTGAGCGAACGTTCCAGGGGTATGATCTCGCTTAGGATCCGTGCGGCGGTGATCGCGTCCCCCGCCCGTTCCGCGCGAACCATTTCTTCTTTTTTCTGTTCCAGTTGCCGCATCAACAGCGGTTCCCGTATCACCCGGATATAATCGTCGATGACCTGGGGATGGGTTCCGTGTTCGGATCCGATCATCGAGATGGCGGCCGCCAGCGATTCCAGCTTGCCGTCCTGCAACGTCGCCATATATCCGATCGGATTCGGTTCCCGTCCTCCCGCATAATAAGCGTACAAATACGCCGCCAATGCGGCATGCTCCGGTTCGTTAAACTCTTCGCCGAGCGCCTCCCGCACGTAGTGCGCGACTTCGGCGTCGTGCATCATGAGAGCGAGCAGTTGCCGTTCCGCGTTCCAATAGGCGGGCTTCAGAGTCGTTTCCTGCGGCGCCGGCCGGCCGTCGTTCCTACCAGTATGCCACGATTTGACAGCGATATCCGTATCATCTCTAACTTTTTGCCGGGAAATCCGCGTCTCGTTGACATCTTGCCGGAACGCCTCCGCCGATATCCGGAACTCGTCGGACAACTCCCGGATATAATACTCCCGTTCGGTGGCGGAATCAAGACGGGCGATAATGCCCGCGGCCTGGCGCAAATACCGCAGCCGTCCGTCCTCCTCCTGCAAACGAAAGTTTTTCCTTAAATAGATCAGCCTATACTTGACAGCCGGCACCGCCGCTTCCACAATCTCGCCGCGGAACGCATCCGCCCCGTGGCGCCGGATATATTCGTCCGGGTCGAGCCGATCCGGAATCATCGCGACCCGCACGCTGCAACCGAGCGGCTCTAGCAGTTGAAGCGCCTTGTAGGCGGCCGCCTGCCCCGCGTCGTCTCCGTCGTAGCAGATGATCACGTTCTCCGCCATCCGCCGCAGTTGCCGGGCGTGCTCGTCCGTGAGGGAGGTTCCCATCGTGGCGACCCCGCGGCGTTCGCCGCTGTCCCAGGCTTGGATCACGTCCGCGTACCCTTCGAACAGCACGACCGTGTTCTCCTTGCGGATAGCCGGCCGGGCTTGATGCAGGTTGTACAGCGTCCGGCTCTTGTTGAAGATCGGAGATTCGGGACTGTTCAGGTACTTCGGCTGCGCGTCGCCCATGGCCCGGCCTGCGAACGCGACGATTCTGCCCTTGGCGTCATGGATGGGAAAAGTGATCCGGTCGCGGAACTTGTCCATGAACCCTGATTTCTCGCTGCGCGACAGCAACCCTCCCTGTTCCATCAGCTCCAAGTCGAAGCCGCGGCGTTCCAATTGCCGGGTCAGCACGTCCCGGCGATTGGGAGCATAGCCGATCCGGAACGTGTCGATCATCTCCGAACGAAGACCGCGACTAAGCAAATAATCAAGCGCCTTTCGGCCTTCCTCCGTATGTTTGAGCAGATGTTCGTACAATTTGCAGGCGAATTCGTGCCCGTCCAGCAGCGCTTGATCCCGCGCCCGCTTCTCCGGCGGTTCGTCGTTCGCGTCGCCGATTCCGCCCGTGTCGATCTTGGCTTCCTCGGCCAGCCGGCGAACGGCCTCGACAAACGTCAGGCCTTCAATATCCCGCAAAAACGTAATCACGTTGCCGCCTGCTCCGCACCCGAAGCATTTGAACACCTGCAGTTCCGGATTCACGTTAAACGAAGGCGATTTTTCGGAATGGAACGGACATAGGCCCTTCAAATTTTTGCCGTGCTTCGATAGCCGGACGTAACGGCCGACCACTTCCGCGACATCGTGCGCGCGAAGAACGGCATCGATAATTTCATCCGGGATGCGTCCGTGATTCACGTTATCACCCTAGTTCCTTGTGCACGTAATACTATTCGCCAAACGAATTAATTATCCTGCAAACCCCTCAAAACTTTTGTCAAAGAATGTAGAAACGCCAAACGGTCTTCCTCCGTGAACGGACGAGGACCTTTGTGGCGGCCTCCGCCCCGGCGGATGCGGGCTTGCTCGTGTCTCCGGTCCAGCAGGAAGTCGATCGTCTCCGGCCGGTAGCGCTGTCCCCGGAACGATAGCGCCACCGCCGACTTGGCGATCGCCAGCGCCGCCAGCCCGAAGTCCTGCGTCACCACAATATCGCCCGCCCGGAGTCGGTTGGCGATGTACAGATCGGCCGCCTGATCGCCGCGGTCCACCTGCACGATCTCGACGCCCGGCCAAGGCTCCAGGCGATGGGCGTACGAGGCGACGAACAACGCGGGCACGCCGTGCGTCCGTGCCGCCTCCGCGACCTCGGCTTTGACCGGACAAGCGTCCGCATCCACAACGATCAGAGGATACGCATCGCTCCGCATGCGCCGCATCCTCCTCCTCCGCCGTCGGGCAAGGCGGCTGTCGTATCCATACTATTATATACGCCGTTCATCCTATTCAATCCTGCTTCTTGGGCAGCCGCCTATCGCCCGCTCAGCCGGTCCAGGATCAGCCAGGCAGTCTCCTCGACCGCTTTGTCCGACACGTCGATCACCATGCAGCCGATCCGCCGCATGATGTCCGTCGCGTACGCGAGCTCCTGCTCGATCCGCAAGGCGTTGGCGTACATCGCGTCGGGGCCGAGCCCGAGCGCGCGAAGCCGTTCCCTGCGGATGGCGTTCAGCTTCTCCGGGTTGATCAGCAGGCCGAACACCTTGTTCCGGGGCACCTTGAACAGCTCGTCCGGCGGCTTCAGCTCGGGCACAAGCGGAACGTTCGCCACCTTGTACTTCTTGTGGGCCAGATACATCGATAACGGCGTCTTGGACGTGCGCGACACGCCGATCAGCACGACGTCCGCCTTGACGATGCCCGCCGGATCGCGCCCGTCGTCGTACTTGACGGCGAATTCCACCGCTTCGACCTTCTTGAAATAGTCGTCATCAAGCGGATGGGAGATGCCGGGCCGATGCAGCGCTTCGCGCCGCATCAAGCTTTCCAGCCCGGAGATGACCGGGCTCAGCAGGTCCACCGAAGCAACTCCGGCTATCGACGCCTGGCGTACCAGATGGTCGCGCAGCGTCGGGATGACAAGCGTGAACACAATCATCGCGTTTTCCCGGCGGGCCGATTCGATCACCCGGTCGATGTCCTCCGGCTCGGCTACGAACGGAACCCGCCGGATCTCGGGCTTGTCCGGCATGAACTGGATAGCCGCCGCTCGCACGACCAGCTCGCCGGTTTCGCCCGCCGCATCCGACACCACATAGACGACTGCGGGGGTAGCATTCGCCATCGCTACAGCACCAGCTTATGGAAGTCGGCGTACATGCGCAGCGCGCCCGAGATCGCGGACAGCAGCGCGAGCCGGTTGCGGCGGACGGCCGGATTGTCGGCCATGACCATCACCGCTTCGAAGAACGCAGCGATCGGTTCGCTCAACCCGGCGAGCGCCGCCAGGGCGTCGGCCTCGCGGCCCGAAGCCATCGCTTCGCTGAACGACGCCGACGCCTTGCGCCACGCCTCGTGCAAGGCGCCTTCGGCCGCGTGCTCGAACAGCGACGGATCGACGGCAGCCTGCGGGTCTTCCGCTTTCGCCGCGAGATTGGATACGCGGTTGTACGCTTCGACTTCAAGCTTGAAGCCGCTCCGTTCGGCCGAAGCCGACAGCGCCGCAGCCCGGCGAACCGCGCTCGCCACATCGTCGAAGCCGGCGCCCATCACCGCGTCGACGATATCGTAGCGGGCGCCTTGCTCGGCCAGAACGTTTTTGACGCGCAGGCCGAAGAAATCCTGCAGATCCTTGCGCACGTCGTCCGCCGGACGCTTCATGCGGCCGCCGGCTTCGTGCACCTCCAGCGCGAGGTCGAACAGCTCGGACAGCTTCAGCCTCAGGCCGCGGTCGAGAACCGTCTGCACGATGCCCGCCGCTTGGCGGCGCAGCGCGTACGGGTCCTGGGACCCTGTCGGGATGATGCCGATCGAGAAGCAGCCGACGATCGTATCGATCTTATCCGCAATCGAGACGATCGCGCCGACGAGGGAAGACGGCGTATCGTCGCTGGCGTGGCGCGGCTGGTAATGCTCGAAGACGGCGCGGGACACGGCTTCGTCTTCGCCCAGCTTGCGGGCGTAGTCTTCGCCCATGACGCCCTGAAGCTCCGGGAATTCGTACACCATCTGCGTGACCAGGTCGAACTTGCAGATCGACGCCGCGCGGTTTACCCGGCGCGCGGTGTCCGCGTCCGCCTGCAGGAGTTGCGACAGCTTGTCGGCCGTGCTGACGATGCGGCGCACCTTGTCGCCGATCGTGCCCAGCTCCTCGTGGAAGACGATCGTCTCCAGCTTCGCCAAGCAATCGTCGATCGCCAGCTTCTGGTCTTCCTCGTAGAAAAACTTCGCGTCGGACAGACGCGCGCGCAGCACTTTTTCATTGCCCCTGGCGACGCGGTCGAGCGACACGTCGTTGCCGTTGCGCACCGTGACGAAATACGGCTGAAGCTGGCCGCTTGCGTTCAGCACCGGGAAGTACCGCTGATGCTCGCGCATCGACGTGATCAGCACATCCTGCGGAATGTTCAGGAACGACGGATCAAACGTGCCGTACAAGACGGTCGGCGTCTCCACCAGGAACAGCACTTCCTCCAGCAGATCGTCCTTGACCGAAATCGTCCATTGCCGCTCCTTGGACAGCTGTTCAAGCTGGCGGACGATTTCCTCGCGGCGCTTGTCCACGTCGACGATGACATGCTGCTCCGCCAATTTCGCTTCGTATTCGGCGGGCGAAGGAATCTCCGCATCTTTGCCGAGGAACCGGTGCCCGCGGGTCGTCCGGCCCGATTGGACGCCGGCCACCTCGAACGGCACGACCTCGGAGCCGTACAGCGCCAAGATCCAGCGGATGGGGCGCACGAAGCGGAGCTCCTTGTCGCCCCAGCGCATATTTTTCGGGAACGAGAGGGAAGCGATGATGCCAGCCAGCCCTTGCGCCAGTACGCCATACGTCTCGGCTCCGGCGCTGCTTTTCCGGGCGTAGACGTATTCCGCTCCGTTCACTTCCTTGACATACAGCTCCGACGGATCGACGCCTTGCGCACGGGCGAACCCTTGGGCCGCTTTGCTCCAGCCGCCGTTCTCGTCGTACGCCGCTTTCTTGGACGGGCCGCGCACCTCTTCGTTCAGGTCCGCCTGCTTCTCCGCCACGTCCGACACTTTCACCGCCAGCCGGCGGGGAGTCGCATACGCCCGAATCTCGCCTCGGGCGATACGGGAATCGTCCAGCCATTTGCCGATCTTCTCGGCGAGCTGGTCCATCGCGCCGCGCACGAAGCGCGCCGGAATCTCTTCCAATCCGATCTCCAGCAGCAGGTCGCGGGTCGTCATTGCGCGTCGCCTCCTTTCTTCAGCAGCGGGAAGCCGAGCCGTTCGCGCTCGTCGTAATACACCTGGGCGCACTGGCGGGCCATATTGCGCACGCGCATGATATAACCCGTCCGCTCCGTGACCGATATCGCTCCCCGCGCATCGAGCAGGTTGAACGTGTGCGAGCACTTGAGCACATAATCGTACGCCGGGAAGACGAGCTGATGCTCCAGCGCGCGCTTCGCCTCCTGCTCGTACATATTAAATAATTGGAACAGCATGGCCGTATCGGATACTTCAAACGTATATTTGGAATGCTCGTATTCGGGCTGCTTGAACACGTCGCCGTATTTGACGCCGTCGACCCAATCGAGCTCGTAGACGTTCTCTTTATCCTGAATATAAGACGCGAGGCGCTCCAGACCGTACGTAATCTCGACGGATACCGGATTGGCGTCGAGTCCTCCGACCTGCTGGAAGTAGGTGAACTGGGTCACCTCCATGCCGTCGCACCAGACTTCCCAGCCGAGCCCCCAAGCGCCCAGCGTCGGCGATTCCCAGTTGTCCTCGACAAAACGGATATCGTGATGCAGCGGGTCGATGCCGAGCCGCTTCAGGCTCTCGAGGTACAGCTCCTGGATATTGTCCGGAGACGGCTTCATGATCACCTGGAACTGATGATGCTGATACAGCCGGTTCGGGTTCTCGCCGTAACGGCCGTCGGTCGGCCGGCGGGACGGCTCGACGTACGCCACGTTCCACGGCTCCGGGCCGATCGAACGCAGGAACGTCATCGGGTTGAACGTGCCCGCCCCTTTCTCGACATCGTACGGCTGCACCAGAATGCAGTTCTGTTCGGACCAGAACTGCTGCAGCGTCAAAATAATGTTTTGGAAATTCATGCTTCGCGCACTCCTCCTCCGGCTGAACGACAGCCTCATATGCAAAAATCTCCCGCCCTTACGCAAGCGGCGGAGCTTGCGTAGGGACGAGAGACGTGTTCTCCCGCGGTTCCACCCTACTTGATCCCAGAACGACCGTATGCTGCCATTCGGCACACCGACCGTCTTTGTCGGAATCCCCTTTTTCAACGACGCTCCGGAACGCCCTTCGCCGCCAGTCGCATGCCGGCTTTCACCGTCCCGGCTCGCTAGTGATGCTCCCTCTGCGGGTACTCTTTTCCATCATGGCGTCATATAATTCGAATTAAGATTATAGCAAAATGCCCGAACGTTGTCAAAATGATCCTGAAATAAATGTTGGGAGATCCGAATCTTCGCAAGCTGCGACCGGGATTGCGGGTCTTGCGCATCTATCCATAAATCGGCCGACGGGAAAAGAGGTGTTCCCGAAATGAAACGCAAACCGGCAAACCGGCCGAGAAGCCGAAGCTTCGGGATTGCAACGCGCGGGCGTTGTTCGATTGACGCCGCGTCAGATCCCGTACTTGTCCAACTGATCGAGAAACTGCCGCGACTTCAGCCTCAGCTCCGTCTGAACGTCCACGTACCGCCGCAGAGCGGCTTGAAGCGCAAGGTCCGTCTCCGGCTTCACCGTAACGCCGCCGAGGCGCCGCAGATCCAACTGCGCCAAAACGCGAAGCAGCTTGACCGCGCCGTCCGTCATGGCCAGCGGCGCTTCCGGAGATGCCGCGCTGCCGGCCGGCGGCGATTTGAAGGCGGCGCAGCGGGCGCACAGCAGCCCCCCTTCCCGGGCGCCGAACGCCCACGGGCGCTGCTCTCCCCCGCACTCGACGCAAGCGTCCAGCTTGGGCTGGTAGCCGGCCGCCGACAATAACTGCAGCTCGATCGCGCGGGTCAGCACGCCGGGCGGCTTGCCTTGTTCCAGCGCCGCCAGCGCCGCCTTCAACTGCTCGTAAAACCAGGGCAGCCGCTCCCCATCCGCGATCGTCCGGTCCGCGAACTCCATCCAATACGAAGCAAACGCCGCCCGGTGCAGATCTTCCCGAATCCGCTGATGCCCATATTCGATCTCCGCGTCGTTTAGCGTCCCCAGCGAACCTCCCGCCTTAAAAATGACGTATTCTCCGCACGTAAACGGCTGGCTTGCCGCAGCCAGCCGGCTCTTCGGCTTGCGGGCGCCCCTCGCGACCGCCCCCAGCTTGCCGTATTCCCTCGTGAACAGCGTAATGATTTTGTTGCCTTCGCCGTAATCCATGCTGCGCATGACGATCGCTTCCGCCCGAATGAGCATGCGCGTCTGCCTCCGTCCCTCGTTGACTGCTATGTACCCGATTATAGCACGCGAAGCCGGGACGGCGCAGCGTTTCTGGAAGCCGGAAGGGGGCGCCGTCGGCGAAGAAGCTGCCCGTCTGATGCGGCATCCGCGCATACACGCAAAAATCCCGCCGCTCGCAACCGAGCCCGGCGGGACCGTCTTGGGTCATCGCGTATTATCGCTGTACCAATCGCCGTCATCCTCCGGCCATTCGCCGTCGTCGCCGGCTTCCGCGCCCGTCAATGCCGCCGGTCGCGATTCTTTATACAACAAATAAGACTCCAAATCGCCAGTCATCGCAAAATACTTCCACGAAAAATCCCGCATCGGTATCCCTCCTGTCGTACAGCTATGACCAGTCACATGTAGGATGATCCGATGCGGCGCCGGTCATGCGAGACAATGGCTGGAAGAAGCTTTAAAACGCCCGGCGTTCCGGCACGGTCACTCCTGGCGGAATCCGAACTGGCGAAGCAGCAGATCGGAATTGCGCCAATCCTTCTTGACCTTCACCCACAGATCGAGAAAGATTTTCGATCCGAGCAGACGCTCCATGTCGAGCCGGGCCTGCCGGCCCACTTCCTTGAGCAGCCCCCCCCTTTTGCCGATCAGGATACCCTTCTGCGAATCCCGCTCGACGAAGATGACGGCGCGGATGTTGACGACGCCGTTGTCGCCGGCGTTCATATCCTCGATGACAACCGCGATCGAATGAGGAACTTCCTCGCGGGTCAGATGCAGAATCTTCTCCCGGATCATCTCGGCGCAGATGAACTGCTCCGGATGATCCGTCACCTGGTCGGCCGGATAATATTGCGGACCCTCGGGCAAATATTTCTCGATCTGCTCCAGCAGCCTCTCGACGTTGTTGCCCTGCAGCGCCGACACCGGCACCAGCTCGGCGAACGGGAACAGCGCCGCATAGTGCTCGATGATCGGCAGAAGCTGCTCCGGCGAAATTTTGTCAATCTTGTTCAACACCAGAATAACCGGCGTCTTGACCTGACGAAGCTGCTCCACAATATAGCGGTCCCCGCCGCCGTACCCTTCGGACACGTCGACCAGGAACAAAATCGCGTCCACCTCGTGGAACGCGCTCTCCGCCGTCTTCACCATATAATCCCCGAGCTTGTGCTTCGGCTTGTGGATGCCCGGCGTGTCGAGGAAGACGATCTGCATCTTGTCCGTTGTATAGACGCCGTGGATTTTGTTCCGCGTCGTCTGGGGTTTGTCCGACATGATGGCGATTTTCTGCCCCAGCACCTTGTTCATCAGCGTGGACTTGCCGACGTTCGGCCGCCCGATGATCGCCACAAAGCCGGATTTGAATTTCGGTGTTGCCGTCGATTTCGAATCTTTCATGCTGTCGTTTTCTCCTTATCTGACTCGCCCTCTTCTCTACCCCTGCAAAGAAAAAGCACCCGGCAGCAGCTCCGCCACCGTGGACAGACGGGTGCGCCCGTCGCGGTTCGCCATGATTACCGGCATCCCGGGCGGGCACAGCTCGAACATCACCTGCCGGCAAGTGCCGCACGGGGCAATCGGTTCGTCCGTGTCGCCGATCACGGCGATCGCCGCAAACGATTTCGGCGCATGTCCGGACGCGATCGCGGCGAACAGCGCGGTGCGTTCCGCGCAGTTCGTCGGCCCGTAAGCGGCGTTCTCCACGTTGCAGCCGGGCTGAATCGACCCGTCTGCGTTCAACAGAGCCGCGCCGACCGCAAATCGGGAATACGGCGCGTACGCCCGGGCCGCGGCCTCGCGCGCGGCCCGCACCAATCGTTCGATTTGACGCTCGTCCATCATGTTCCCCCTTTCCGCTGCCGCAGCATTCCGCCGCATTCTTCAACCGAACAGCCGGCTCCACAACGGCGGCCCCAGAATCAGCAGCCCGACGCCGGCGGCGGCAACGGCGGCGATCAATACGGCCCCGGCCGCCGCGTCCTTCGCCCAGCCCGCGAGCTCGTGCCGCCCCGGACTGGCCAGATCGACCGCGCGCTCCACCGCCGAATTCATCGCCTCCAGGCCCATGACCATGCCGATGCAGATCAGCAGCGGCGGCCAATCCTCCGCCGGCAGACGGAGCCACGCCGCCAGCGCAAGCACGCAGGCGGCGACAGCCGTATGAATTTTCATATTGCGCTCGGAGACGATCACCCGTCCCAACCCCCGCAGCGCATATCCGAAGCTTTTGTACAGGCTGCCTGCGGATGGCTTCCGATTGTTCACCCGACTCATTTGAACCGCTCTCCCGCGCCGCCGCCATGCCAGCGTCCGGCTTCGTTAATTCCGGGCCAGGCCCGCCTGAACGAGCACGGCTTCCTGCTTCGCGAACATTTCCCGCTCCGATTGCTCGTCGCCGTGGTCGTAGCCGAGCAGATGCAAGAACCCGTGCACGAACAGGAACCCGATCTCCCGCTCGACGGAATGGCCGTACTCTTCGGCCTGGGCGATCGCCCTCGGCACCGAGATGACGATGTCGCCAAGCGGCTCCACGAATTCCGCCCGGCCGCCTTCGGCTTCCTCCGCGCCGTCGTACTCGTAGTCTTCCTCGTCGCCGTATACGATCTCGGGCTCGTCCTCCACGCTCTCGTTCATCGCAAACGACAAGACGTCCGTCGCCTTGTCGATGCCTCTGAACTCCCGATTCAGACGGCGGATCTCCTCGTCGTCGACAAACGTCAGGGTCACTTCTCCGCCGGCGACTCCTTCCATCCGGGCCGCGATCTTCAGCAGCTCGTCCAGCCGGGACGTCCACTCCGGCTTCAGCTCCACCTGATCTTGTTCGTTACTCCACTCCAGCGTTACCGTCACGATGGAACCTTCTCTCCTTTGCGATGCTGCTCGTCCGGCGGATATTCGATCCGCGAATGGAACATGCCGAGCAGCGTTTCGTTTAACGTACGCGCGATCACGTCAAGCTCCTTGAGCGTCAGATCGCATTCGTTGAACTGGCCGTCGTCCAGCCGGTCCTTGATGATTTTGCGCACCATGCCGTCGATTTGCTCGACGGTCGGGTTGCGCAGGCTGCGCACCGCGGCTTCGATGCAATCCGCGATGCCGACGATGGCCGCCTCCTTGGATTGCGCCTTCGGCCCCGGATACCGGTATTCCGCTTCGGTCACCGTGCGTTCCGGGTCCTGTTCGGCCAGCTTTAACGCCTTATGGTAAAAATATTTGAGCAGCGTCGTCCCGTGATGCTGCTCCGCGATATCCCGGATCGGCTTCGGAATGTTGTATTCCTTCAGCATGTCGGCGCCGTCGCGGGCATGCGCGATAATGATCGATTTGCTCAGCGCCGGGTCGATCCGGTCATGCGGATTTTCGATATTTGTCTGGTTTTCGATAAAATAGCTGGGCCGCTTCGTCTTGCCTACGTCGTGGTAGAACGATCCGACGCGGCACAGCAGGCCGTTCGCGCCGATCGCTTCCGCCGCCGTCTCCGACAGATTGGCGACCATGATGCTGTGATGGTACGTGCCCGGCGTCTCCGTCAGCAGCTTGCGAAGCAAGGGATGGTTCGGGTTCGACAGCTCCACGAGCTTGAGGGGCGACAGGATGCCGAACATCGACTCGAAGAACGGCAGAAGGCCGATCACCAGCACCGCCGTAATCAGACCGCCTGCGAACGCGAACAGCAGCGGCAGGGCGAAGTCCCGCAGCGCGCTGACAGCCGCCCCGTCCCCTTCGCCGCGCGCGAGCAGCAGCAGGCTGCCCGCCGCCGCCGCCGCCGCGATCGAGACGAAGATGCCCGCGCGCAGCACCAGCGAACGCTGTCCGGTGCGCTGCACCGAGTAGCCGGCCGTCAATCCCACCGTCGCCGCGACAAACGTGTAAGACATATCGAACAACCGGTCCGCGTCGAGATTAAACACGACTCCGGCTATCATCGCGAACAAGATCGCCGCCACGAACGCGATATGGGATTCCAGCAGGATCGCGATCAGCATGACCCCTACGCCGATCGGAGCGAGGTAAGCGATCTGCGCGTAATCCTCCGTCTGGGCCATGGCCGTGATCCGGATCAGCAGCAGATTGATGGCGTAGATGCAGACGAGCATCAGCAATTGGACGTTGTTGTTCCGAAGGGCCGTCTGGCTGCGGCGGACCGCCGTCCACACGAGCAGCATCACGAGCCCCGCCCACAGGGCCAGGCCGATCCACGGACGGAAGTCGCGCTTCTCGCTGAGCACCCGCTCCGACTTCAGCCAGTCGAACACTTCCTGGGTGACGATCTGCCCCTTCTCCAGCAGCGTCTCGCCGCGCTGCACCATAACGGGCTTCACGTTGTTGCGGGCCTCTTCCTTGGCGTCGTCCGTCCGCGTCTGGTCGAAGAACCGGTTCGGCGTAACCGCGAACCGGACGATTTCCTGCACCAGCTCGCGCTGCGTGCTTTTGGTCAGTTGAGACTGGTTGACCAGCTCGGCGACGCGCGTGCGCGCGCTGGCCGCGTCGGAAATCTGCTCGCTCATGACGCGGTTGACGAGCTCGACCGCCACGGGCCGCATTTCCTGCAGCTCTTCCTTCTGAAACCTCGGCATTTTGAAATAAATTTGCACCGGCATCTTGTATTTCTGGTCTTGAAGCTGCTTCTTCATCTCTTCGATGACGGGCGCTCCGTATTTGCCCGCAGCCGCCGATGTCACAGCCCGGTCGATGAATTCGTTGTAGAGCTTCGGAAATTCCACCTGGTATACGCTGGCTTTGTCGGTCGCGTTAATCGCTTCGTCGGCGTTGATCTGCTCCAGCGTATCGAAGATTTGCTCGACGAGCAGATCGTTGCGCTGCGAAATGACGGAGTGGACCGGCTGCACCTGGTCGACCGCTTCCTTCTCGGCCTTTTTGGTCGCGATGGCGTTCTCGATCGCACGGGGCGCCACGATCGTCTTCTCGACAACCGCGTTTACCTCCAACTGATAAGACTTCGGAATGACCCGATCCGCGAGGGCGGCGGCCGTCAACAGCCCAATCACCGCGATAAGCAGGAACCTGACCAGCGGACTGCTTTTCCATCCGGACAAACCGGTTTTCTTTTGGGCGGGCGCGTTTAACGGTCGTTTTGCTTGCATGGGGCCTCCTTTCCGCGGGCGGCGTGACGCCGGAACGGATCAACTCCGGGCTTCGGCCGCCAGCTTGCGCTCGGCGTCATGCGTATAGGCCGCTATGATTTTTTGGACAAGCGAATGACGGACGACATCTTCCTCGGCGAACGAGACGATCCCGATCTCCGGGATGTCCGCGAGAATCCGCTGCGCTTCCACGAGACCGGACAGCTTGCCGCGCGGCAGGTCGATCTGGGTGACGTCCCCCGTGATGACCATCTTGGAGCCGAAGCCGAGCCGGGTCAGGAACATCTTCATCTGTTCCGCCGTCGTGTTCTGCGCTTCGTCGAGAATGATAAACGAATCTTCCAGCGTCCTCCCGCGCATGTAAGCAAGCGGAGCGATCTCGATCAAACCGCGCTCCAGCGATTTGGCCACCTGCTCCGGGCCGAGCACGTCGTTCAGCGCGTCGTACAGCGGCCGCAAGTACGGATTGACTTTCTCCTGAAGGTCGCCGGGCAAAAACCCGAGATTTTCCCCCGCTTCGACGGCGGGCCTCGTCAGCACGATCCGCTTGACCTCGCCCTTCTTGAGCGCGGTCACGGCGATAACGACGGCCAGATACGTCTTGCCCGTGCCCGCGGGCCCGATCCCGAACACGATGTCTTTTTTCTTGATCGTGGCGACATAATGCTTCTGCCCGATCGTTTTCGGCCGGATCGGCTTGCCGCGGTACGTCACGGCGATCTCGCCGCGGAACAGATCGAGCAACAGCTCCGCCTCTCCTTTGCGGGCGAGCTCGATGGCGTAACGCACGTCGCGCTCCGACAGCGTATGCCCGCCGCGCACCAGGCCGAGCAGCGTGTGGAACAGCGGCTCCAGCCACGCAATTTCGGTTGCGGCACCCGTCATCGCGAGCTCGTCCTCCCGCGATTGGATAACCGCCGTCGTCTCTTTCTCGATCAACTGCAGGAATTTGTCCTGCGGACCGAACAGCGCTTGACCCTCTGCCGTATGGGCAAGCTTGATACGTGCTTGTTGCGTTGGTACGTGCAAAGAATTCAGTCTCCTTGTCCCGTCATGCTGCGCGCAACCGCCCGTTCTAAGGGACGATTGCGAGTTCTTCGGTCAAATCCGTTTCGATTTCGAACAGAGCTTTCATATAAACTTTACCATTGTCCGTCTTCTCATGCAAAATGTTTTCTCCGAGCAGCTTCGCATTTCCGCCGACCCGTTCCACCGCCTGGGCTCTGGCGTGCTCCATCGCGACGATTCTGGCCTGCTCGGTCGTCAGCGTCTCTTCTTCCACGTTCACCTCGCGCACCGTCTCCGTCCGCCAGCCGATCGGCAGACGGTAGTTGCGCCAACTGAGGCCGCGATCGTCCGTCTGCGTCTCGGCCGTCTGAAACCCGGGGTCGCCGTATCCGCTCAGCCGAAGCCCCTTCGACCCGAAGACAAGATAACGGCGCACCTGCTTCTCGCCCGTGTACGTCTTGACGGCGCGGGTCAGCGGCATCTCGATCTCGGCCACGTCCCACACCTTGCCCCTCACGGTTCCCCGCGCCACGACGGCGGCCCGGTTGGGCTCCTGGCCGATCAGGCCCGAGATGAGCACGTCCCCTTTGCGGACGAACGCGTGAGGCTTGACGACAGGCCGGCCCGTTTCGGCGTAGATGGAGACGATCTCCGCGTCCCGGCGGGCGACCAGATGGCGCGGACTCGCCAGCGGCGGCTTCTCCGCCGTTTTCGCTTCCACGATTTGAACGGTTGCGCGGGTGCCCGTAAACGTGACGCCGACCCACGACGCCTCGGGAAGCGCCCGCTGAATCCGGTCCGACAGCACTTCGGGATCGGGAAGCCGGAATTTCCACTGCCTCGGGTACAGCCCCTGGCTGCGGGCCGCTTCGAGCACGCGTTCCTCCGACACCTTGTCCTGTCCGGTCACGTCGACCTTCCACACGATCTGCGACAATACCTGCAGGCCGATCAGGAACAAGACGGCGCCCGCGATAAAAAACGATCTCCGGCGCCAGCGCTTGAACCGGAACGCCCAGCCCTTGCGCTCTTTTATCCGCATCCGGCAGCCCGTCCGCCGCAGCAGCGGCTTCAGGCGCAGCGCGTCCCGCAGGGCCACGTGAACCCGCAGCAGATCCGGCGAAGGCCGGCTCGCCTCCCAGAACGACAGGCCTCCGTTCGCCATGGCGTTCAGCATCGCCTCCGGGCTTTTTCCCGTTATGTCAAGGACGACATGTCCCATCCAGCTTCCGCGTTTGCCCGCTCGCATCCCGACCTCTCCCTTCGTTCCTTCTCCGTATTTGAGACAGCCGGCCGAAGCTTGTCCGGCGCGAACCCGGACAGGCGAAACTTCGCGCCGCCGCCCCGCCGGACGGCATGGCGCTTTCCGGCCGCCGTCCCGCATCCGTCCCCGGCCGGCGGATTATCCCGTCGGCATCCCCACCAGCTTCAATTCGTCCACGATGCCTTCGACCAGCACTTCCTCCGGCATAATCGCCCGGATCACAAGCTTGCGCCCCCGAATCTCCAGCGCGCCGTTCGCCAGCGCGAGCCGCAGGAGCTCGGCCGAAAAAAACTCGACGCCCCGGTGATTCTCGATGTACATCTGCCGGTTGCCGATCATCGTGATTCTGGGCAGTTCGAGCGTCACGTCGGGAGGCAGGTCCAACCAGTCCGCGGCGAGCTTATTGAGCTTTTGAACCCATCGTGGCATGCATCTCCTGGCCCCTCTCTGCGGTGGACGTAGCTTTTTACCAACATATGCCCCGAACCGCCCGTTTATGAGCGCGCAGGGCGCTTCCGAAGGGCCGGGGCGCGGAGACGAGCCGGGGCTTCCGCCCAAAAAAAATACCTCCGGCCGGCCGGCAAAGCCGGCCGCAGCCAGAGGGATCGTTCCGCAACGCTCTTATTTGTGGAGGCCGCGATGCTTGTAAGTCAGCGGCCGTTTGGCTCTCGGCGGGCCGAGCACCTCGCTCCAGAGGATGCCGGCAATCAGCTCGCGGGAGTCGGGGGTTCCGCCGAACAAGAACGATTCGTTTCTTTTATCCGCATCCGAAGCGGCGGCCTCGCTCTCGTTCCGGCCGATGACGTCGCCGATTGCGTCCGTATCGGCCGCTCCCGTGCCGCCATAAGCCGCCTCCACCGCCGAATCCGGTGAACCCGGCGAACGCTTCGCGTAGAAGGCGCTTCCGGCTTCGTCCGCCCGGGCAGCCTCCTCCGTCTGCGGCGCGGCCTGGCGGCGTGGATCGGGTCCGGGCGAAGACCGCCCCCCGGCCGGCACGCCGACGCTGACGCCGCCGGGCCTGCGCGGAGGGCGGGCCGGCCTTTCCGCCGTTCCGCCGCCGGCCGCTTTTTTCAGAAACGTGTATAGCGCGCCGATCGCGATCATCACCCATACGATATTTCCCAGCACCAAGTCGAACAAGGCTTCCATCTCCCGGCCTCCTTTCTTCCGGCGCTCGGCCGGGATCTTATTTCTCCGGCTTGGACGGGTCCGTCGCCCTGCCGATCGACGATCTCATCTGGGTGTCGGCGTCGAGATTCCGAACGTTCATGTAGTCCAGAACCCCGAGATTGCCGTTGCGGAGCGCTTCCGCCATCGCCAGCGGAACCTGCGACTCGGCCTCGACCACTTTGGCGCGCATCTCGACGACTTTCGCCTTCATCTCCTGCTCCTGCGCGACGGCCATGGCGCGGCGCTCCTCCGCTTTGGCCTGGGCGATCCGTTTGTCCGCCTCCGCCTGCTCGGTCTGCAGGTTGGCGCCGATGTTCTTGCCGACGTCCACGTCCGCGATGTCGATCGACAAAATTTCGAACGCGGTGCCCGCATCCAGCCCTTTGTCCAGCACCGTCCGGGAGATCAGATCCGGGTTCTCCAGCACATCCTTATGCGTGCTCGAGCTGCCGACCGTCGTGACGATGCCTTCGCCGACGCGCGCGATAATCGTCTCCTCGCCGGCGCCGCCCACGAGCCGGTCGATGTTCGCCCGCACCGTTACGCGGGCTTTGACTTTGACTTCGATGCCATCCTTCGCCACGGCGGCGACCATCGGCGTCTCGATGACGCGCGGATTGACGCTCATCTGCACCGCCTGCAGCACATCCCGGCCCGCGAGGTCGATCGCCGCGGCCCGCTCGAATTGCAGCGGGATGTTCGCCCGCTGCGCGGCGATCAGCGCGTTGACGACGCGGTCGACGTTGCCGCCGGCCAGATAATGGCTTTCCAACTGGTTGATCGTCAACCCCAGGCCGGCTTTGTGGGCTTTGATCAACGGATTGACGATGCGGCTGGGAACAACCCTCCGCAGGCGCATCGCGATCAGGGTGAAGATGCCGACATAGACGCCGGACGCCAGGGCGGAAATCCAAAGCATAACCGGCACGAACGTAAACAATACGGAAAGCACGATGATCGCCAGCGCGGCGATCAGCAAAATCGGGAGAAACATATCCACGGCCAATCCGCTCCTTTTTTATTCAGAAGTAATTTGGTTTGACACAACCCTCTTATGAGCCGGGAGGATGCGGTTCCACCTCTTCGACGACAACGCGCGTTCCGTCCGTATCGATCACCTTCACCGTGCTGCCCGCGCCGATAAAGCGGCCGTTCGCGACCACGTCGACCTGCCTTCCTTCGATCAGGATCGTGCCGGAAGGCCTGAGCGGCGTCAGCGCCTTGCCTGTCATGCCTTGCAGATGCCGGCGGTCTTCGCTGGCGACGTATCCTTCTTCCGACGACAATCGGTCGCGCAAAATAAACCGGTTCCAAATTCCCCGGTCCCGGAACGCGATGGCGAAGATGATGACGATTCCGACCGCCACCGCCGAACCGAATCCCAGCGACACGAGCGCATGCGCGGTATCTCTCGCCGCAAGCACGATTCCCGCGCCGAGCGAGGCGACCCCGGCGACTCCGAGCAAACCGAAGCTCGGCACGAACATCTCCGCCGTCAGCAGCGCGATGCCGAGCACGAACAGCAGCACATGCTCGTAGCCGGCGGCTCCCGCCGCATATTGGCCGAAGAAATACAAGCCGAAGCCGCAAATGCCCAGCACGCCCGGAACGCCGAAGCCCGGAACGATCAGTTCGATCGCCACGCCGGCGATGCCGACGATAAACAGCAGCGTCATCACGACGGGGTTGGTCAGAAAACTCGCCAGCCGTTCGGCCAACGAGAGGCGGACCGTCTCCTGATGGGCCGACTCGAACCCTTCCATCTTCAGAACGTCGGAGAGCGAGCCTGCCATGCCGTCGGCATAACCGACCTTTAACGCTTCCTCCGCGGACAGCGACAAAATCTCACCCGACTTGACCGTCTTGCCGATCGCCGGCAGCTCCAGCTCCAGCTCCGAACGAACCATCGCCTCCGCGATCCGGGGGTCCCGCCCCCGAAGCTCCGCGGCCGCCCTCATCTGGCTCGCCCAATGCGAGACGACTTTGGCGTCCGTCACTGGCCGGCCGTCAGCCGTAACGACGGCGGCCGCTCCGATCGAGCTGCCGGGCTGCATGATCAGCTTGCCCGCGTTCAGCGCGATATAACTGCCGGCGGACGTCGCGGTGCTTCGCACATACGCGACGGTCGGCACCTGCGACGCGCGGATCGACTGCCCGATCTGCTCCGCCGAATCGAGACGGCCGCCCAGCGTGTTGATCTCGAACACCAGCAGCGACGCGCCGTTCTCCTGCGCCTGTCGGACGACTCGCTTCACGTATCCTTCCATGCCCGCATCAATCGTTCCTTCGATCGATGCCGTATAGACGACGCGGGAATCCTCGGCCGCTCGGGCGGCGCCGAAAGCCGGCAGCCACACCGCGAGCACGAGCGCCGCCGCAACCGCGAAAATCGTCCAAACGGCCGCTCGCCTGCGCGCCGGACGACTGATTGCAGATCGCATTGGATCGTCTCCTTCCTAAGATGTGCCTGCACATATAGTTGTAGCTATATGTAATACGGGCGGCGTTCATTTCCGTTTCAAAAAAATAAACAACCCCGACTCGGGCTTGAGTCGGGGTTGTGGCGTTTCATATGGAATACGGCCGAATCAGGAAAGCAACTGCTGCACAATCTGATTGACGAGCTTCCCATCCGCTCGACCTTTAACCTTCGGCATCAGAGCGCCCATGACTTTGCCCATGTCGGCTTTGCTTGAGGCGCCAACTGCTTGGATGGTCTCTTGTACGATGGCTTTGATTTCGTCCTCGGACAACTGCTGGGGAAGGTATTCGCCTATGACGGCAATCTCGCGTTGCAAGGGCTCGACCAGATCGTCGCGTCCCGCTTTCTGGAATTCTTGGAGGGAGTCTTTGCGCTGTTTGACCTCGCGAGTCAGGATTTCCAGAACTTCTTGGTCATCGAGAGTTTTTTTCTTTTCGATTTCAACGTATTTGATCGCTGAACGAATCATCCGAATGACGGAAAGTTTGAACTTATCCTGATTTTTCATCGCTTGCTTGAGGTCTTCGTTCAGTCGTTCGCTTAGGCTCATCTGGTGGCAGGTCCTCCTAGAACTTTCTCTTGCGAGCCGCTTCCGATTTTTTCTTGCGTTTTACGCTAGGCTTTTCGTAGTGCTTGCGTTTCTTAACCTCAGCCAAAACGCCGTCCTTAGCGATGGAACGCTTGAAACGGCGGAGTGCGGCTTCGATCGTTTCATTTTTCTTAACTCTCGTTTCAGACACCAGTTTTCCCTCCCTCCGAACAAGACCGTCCAAGACACGACACGGTATCAAACCTCATTATAGGGGAAATGAAAACCTGGTGTCAACCTTTGGGGTTCAGCCCCGCAAGCTTTTCGCCGCCAAGCAGGTGGACGTGCAGGTGATAGACGACTTGCCCGCCGTCCTTGTTGCAGTTGTTCACCAGCCGGTAACCGGAATCCGCGACGTTCTGCTCGCGCGCGACGATCTGGGCGGCTTTGGCGATTTCGGCGACGATCCGGCCGTCCTCCGGCGTCAGATCGTTCCAGGTCGGAATATGCTTTTTGGGGATAATCAAAATATGTACCGGCGCTTGCGGCTGAATGTCGCGGAATGCCAGCACGTCGTCGTTCTCGTACACCTTGGTGCTCGGAATATCGCCCGATACGATCTTGCAGAAGATGCAATCGGTTGCCACATCCATCATTCCCTTCTTTTAATAAACTTGCTCCTAACATCGTACAAGCTTTTTCCATCCGAATCAAGAACCGGGTCCGTCTCCCCCTTCCGGGCAGGAGTCCGAGGCGGACGCGCAGAAATAAACAAGGCAAGCGCTTCGCAAGTTTTGGCGGTGTATGACGGAGAGGAGGCCGGCAGGTATAGCGCGCATGGGGATTGGGCACATTCGTTCCATGCGGACGGATTCGTTGCGTTTCTACTTAATGAATGGAATCGTTGATCGCAAACAATTCGGGAGGAGTGAACAAGGATGGCCGGACTCGGCGGCAAAAGCATTATTCTGCGCCTGGAGATGAATTTGCAGGAGACGACCTTCGGCAAGGTAGCCTCGCGGATCGGCGAGCTTGGCGGCGATATCGTGGCGATCGACGTCATTCAGGCCGGTCGGGAGGTGTCCGTCCGCGATGTGACGGTTACGGTCGGCGACTCCTTGCAGATCGAACGGATTACGGAGGCGATGCGCAATCTTCAAGGGGTCAAGCTCATCAACGTCTCGGACCGCACGTTTCTGCTCCACCTCGGCGGAAAGATCGAGACGCGGCCGAAAACGCCGATCCAGAACCGCGACGACCTCTCCCGCGTCTACACGCCGGACGTCGCCCGCGTCTGCTTGGCGATCAAGGACGAGCCCCGCAAGGCGTTTACGCTGACGATCAAGCGTAATACCGTAGCGGTCGTCTCGGACGGCAGCGCCGTGCTCGGCCTCGGCAACATCGGACCGGAAGCGGCGATGCCCGTCATGGAAGGCAAAGCGATGCTGTTCAAGCAGTTCGCCGATGTGGACGCCTTCCCGATCTGCCTGAACACGCAGGACACGGATGAAATCGTCCGCACGGTGAAGGCGATCGCCCCTGCCTTCGGCGGCATCAACCTTGAGGATATCTCGTCGCCACGATGCTTCGAGATCGAGGAGCGGCTGCGCCGGGAGCTCGACATCCCGGTGTTTCACGACGATCAGCACGGCACGGCGGTGGTGCTGTTCGCCGGGCTGCTGAATGCGCTGCGCCTCGTCGGCAAGCCGCTCTCCCAGGTCAGGGCGGTCGTCTGCGGCATCGGCGCGGCGGGAGTCGCCTGCAGCAAAATATTGCTGGCGGGCGGCATCGGCGAGCTGATCGGCGTCGACCGCGAAGGCATTCTTCATCGCGGCCGCCGATACGCCAATGAGATGTGGAACTGGTACGCCGCCCATACGAATCCCCGCGGCGTGACCGGCGGACTCCGGGAAGCGGTCGAAGGCGCGGACGTCTTCATCGGGCTGTCCGCCGGCGGACTGTTGAAGCGCGAGCATGTCGCCGCGATGGCCGATCGGCCGATCGTCTTCGCCATGGCGAATCCGACGCCGGAGATTGCTCCCGAAGAGATCGAGGATCTCGCGGCGGTTATCGCCACCGGACGCTCCGACTACCCCAACCAGATCAATAATGTGCTCTGTTTTCCGGGCATTTTCCGTGCGGCGCTCGACTGCCGCTCTTCGCAGATTACGGAGGAGATGAAGCTGGCGGCCTCCAGAGCCATCGCTTCGACCGTATCGGACGGCGAATTAAACGAGCATTACATCATCCCCAGCGTATTTCATTCGCAAGTGGTGGCGCGAATCCGCGAGGAAGTCGTGGCGGCGGCCATCTCCTCGGGCGTCGCCCGCCGCATCCCGCGCGAGTTCCGCTGATCGGGTTCGGCCAAGCGTTCCGCACCTCTCTTTTCCTGCCGGGAAGGAGGTTGACGGAACGTTTTTTTATATTTATACTAAGTCTAAATCAATAATTATTCTAAATAAGCTCGACAGGAGCATATGCCATGAACAAGATCAATCTGACCTCTCAGCGCAAAGCGGTGCTCGACGTGGTGCGCCATTCGGCCGACCACCCGACCGCGGCGGACATCATGGAGAGGCTCCGCCAACAAGGCCTTCATTTCGCGTACGGCACCGTGTACAATTCGTTGAATTACTTGACCGGCGCCGGCCTGATCCGGGAGCTGAAGCTTGGCGAATCGGCCAGCCGTTACGACGCCCGCACCGACGACCATCATCATATCGTCTGCCGCGTCTGCGGGCGGGTTGACGAAGTGTTGACCGACCTCCCGGATTCTTGGCTGGAGCAGGTGAAGCAGGAAACCGGTTATCGCGTGGAAGAAGCACATGTCATTCTGGAAGGAGTATGCCTAACATGCAGCAAGCCGTAAATTCCGCCGAGTTGCTTACGCCGACCATGCCTCCTCTGACCGCTCCCCAGCAAGGAGCGTGCTGCGTCGAGACGAGGCGCATCGTGATCGTCAGCCCGTCGCCCGGCCATTTGCACGAGCTGATCCGCGACCTGTCCTCCTCGTGCTTCGACGTCATCTCGCTGCACCGGTTCGACCCGGAGCTGATCCGGGAGCTGGAAGCGGACTTCGTGCTTGTCGATCTGACCGGCCCCGATCCTTACGCCGATTGGCATCTTCTCACGCAGGGCCGCGAAAGCGCCGGGGCTGAGCTCAAGCGCCTGCCCCACCGTTTTCTCGTCGACGTATACGCCGATTCCCGAGGCTGGCGGCGTTCCTTGACGCAGGACCGCGAGCTGGGCAACACGATGTCCTCCCGCGAGATCGTCGCCCGGATTCGCGAAGATCTGGAGACCGCTCCGGGATCGGTCATTATCGACAGCGACCGCCGCATCCGGTTCAAGGATTTGACCATCGACCGAAAAAAACAATCCGTTTACCGCGGAGGCGTGAGAATGCCGCTGACCAAGACGGAATATGATCTTCTTGTGACCGTGCTTGCCGCTGGCGGAGAAGTGTTGTCGCGCGAGCAAATTTTGAACGCCGTCTGGGGCACCGACTATTACGGCGGCAGCAACGTCGTCGACGTCCATGTGCGCAGCCTGAGACGCAAGCTGGGAGACCGGGCGGTCTACTCCAAATATATCGCAACCGTGCGCGGGTCCGGTTACCGGATGGCCGACTGACTCCGTTCTAATCGAATCTTCATCTAATCTTCATGGGTTCTTCATGAGAGCGGCCGTGGGATTATGCTAAGCTTTCAATAGATTTAGATCTAGTCTAAATATATATGAAATGGGAGGCACGATCTCATGAGCACGATTGACCCCAAAAACCGTCTGACCACGAACCAAGGCGCGCCGGTGGGCGACAACCAAAATTCCCGAACGGCCGGACGGCGCGGCCCTACGCTGCTTGAGGATTACCATCTCATCGAAAAACTCGCCCATTTCGACCGCGAGCGCATCCCGGAACGCGTCGTTCACGCCCGGGGAGCGGGCGCGTACGGCGTGTTCCGGACCGCCCGCAGCTTCTCGGAACATACACGCGCCCATTTCCTGGCGGAAGCCGGTCGGGAGACGCCGGTCTTCGTCCGATTCTCCACCGTCATACACGGCACCGGCTCGCCGGAGACGCTGCGCGATCCGCGCGGCTTCGCGGTGAAGTTCTACACGGAGGAAGGCAACTACGACCTGGTCGGCAACCATCTGCCCGTCTTTTTCATCCGCGACGCGATCAAGTTCCCAGACATGGTGCATTCTCTCAAACCGTCTCCGTATACGAACGTCCAGGAGCCGTCCCGTTACTGGGATTTCATGACGCTGTCGCCGGAGTCGACGCATATGCTCACCTGGCTGTTCTCCGATCTCGGCACGCCCGCCAGCTACCGCGAGATGGACGGCTTCGGCGTTCACGCGTTCAAGTGGATCAACCGGGAAGGCCGGGTTCAGTACGTGAAGTATCATTGGAAATCCCGCCAAGGCGTGCGGACGCTGACAAGCGAAGAGGCGGCCGCGATACAGGCCCGCGACTTCAACCACGCGACCCGCGACCTGCACGAAGCGATCGAGCGCGGCGATTATCCGCAATGGGACCTGTACGTTCAGTTGATGCCCGTCGATCATCTCGACCGGCACCCGTTCGACCCGCTGGATGCGACCAAAGTTTGGCCGGAGGATCAGTACCCGCTCACGCTGGTCGGCACGATGACGCTGAACCGCAACCCGGACAATTATTTCGCCGAGGTCGAGCAGTCGGCCTTCTCGCCCAGCGCGCTTGTGCCGGGAATCGAGGCCTCCGAGGACAAATTGCTGCAAGGCCGCCTGTTCTCCTATCCGGATACGCAGCGCTACCGGCTGGGGGCGAACTATCTGCAAATTCCCGTCAACTGCCCGTACGCTCCGGTTCGGAACCACCAGCGCGACGGCGCGATGACGATCAAGCAAGACACGTCGCCGGTCAACTACGAACCGAACAGCGACGAGGACAGCCCGAAGGAAGATCCGGCTTACGCCGACAGCACGGTGCCGCTTGCGGGAACGGCCGGCCGCGAACGGATCGAAAAAACGGACGACTTCACGCAAGCCGGCGAAAAATACCGCAGCTACACGCCTTACGAACAGGAACGGCTGATCGCGAACCTCGCCGCGGACCTGTCCGGCGTGCCGGAGCACATCCAGCTTCGCGCCGTCTGCAACTTTTTCCGCGCCGACGCCGAGTACGGCAGCCGACTTGCGGCCGCGCTCGGTCTGGATATCAGCGGATTTGTGCCGAAGAACTAATCGATTTCTCTATCTTCGCGCTCGTAAAGGGCTGCGCCGTGACGGTGACGAACCGTCAGGCCGCAGCCCTTTTGCTTGCGCATAGCCCGTTCGCCCGGCTGCAGCCCTTTCCTTGCGCATAGCCCGATCGGACAACCGCAGCCACTCTCTTCGCACAACCCGATCGCCCGCTTTACCTTGTTCATATACGCGGTTGAAGTGTATATTTGCAGTACGTTACCGATTATTTTCAGTTATTGGAGAAATAAAGTGTATTTTTGCAATACGGCTTCCGCTTGTAGGCCGCCATAAAACGCAAACGGCTCCGCACCCGAAGGCGCGGAGCCGAAATCGTCAAGACTGGAGCCGTTCCCGGCGATCGGGGCGCGCGCTCGTCGCCTCTTTTGCGCGTTCCGCTTCAAACCGTTTTCTTTCCGTCCGCTCGATTTGCACGATGCGGCCGTCATGAACGATAATTTGCACAGCTCCGTACTCCAAGCCGTTGACGCTGTCGGCGATCCGGTTGATCCACCATTCGTCAAGATGAACGCTTCTCGGCATGGCCACCCCTCCTTAAATAATTAGATGTGAACCGGCATCCGGTCGCTTTTTAACGCGTTCTCCACCGTCTCCGTCCGGTCTCCCTGGAACAAATACAAACGGTGAATCAGCACCAGCACTTCCTGGCCCGGCGACAGCTCCGGCTGCTCCAGCGAGCGGTAGCCGGTAAGCCGCCTGCGGCCGGACGCGACGTCGTCCGGCACCTCAACCTCGATCTGCCACCGGTTGCCGCGGAACCAGACGCCGGTCACCAATCCCCGCTCCGCAGCCGATATCGGCTCGATCTCGCGTTCCGTGCCGATCTCCAGAAATTCCGGACGGATGACGGCCTGCGATCCGGACGAAGCCTGGCTGAAGCCTCTCAGCTCGGCCGGATTTTCGATAATCGCCGACTCTCCGATAAAGCCGGCGACAAACGGCGTAGCCGGACTCTTGTAGATGTCGATCGGCGTTCCTTGCTGCTGGAGACAGCCTTGATGCAGAACGAGAATCTCGTCGGCAACCTCGACCGCCTCCTCCTGGTCGTGCGTCACGAATACCGTCGTGATGCCGAGACGGTTGATCGTCTCGCGCAGCCAGGAGCGAAGCTCCTTGCGCACCTTCGCGTCGATCGCGGCGAACGGCTCGTCGAGCAGCAGCAGCTTCGGCTGGGGCGCCAGCGCGCGGGCGAACGCCACCCGCTGCCGCTGTCCGCCGGACAACTGATGCGGGTACCGCTTCGCCAGGCCTTGCAGACCCGTCAGCTCCAGCAGCTCCGTTACGCGGGAGTGAATCTGCGGTTTGCTCCATTTGTTCACCCGCAGACCAAACGCGATATTTTCAAAGATCGTCATATGGCGGAACAAGGCGTAGTTCTGGAACACGAAGCCGATCCCGCGCTTCTGCGGCGGCAGGCCGAGGACGCTCTCGCCCTCGAACAGGATGTCGCCCGAATCCGGCGTCTCCAACCCCGCCAGCATGCGCAGTATCGTCGTCTTGCCGCTGCCGCTCGGGCCCAGCAGGCCGACCAGCTTGCCGCCTTCAATCGTGAAGCTGATATCGCTCGAGGCCTGAAAGTCTCCGAACGATTTGTTCAGATTTCGCACGTCTACTCTCATGGTCCGTTCACTCTCCTTGAGGGCTCGCGGCCGTCTGCCGCATATCCCGGTTGTGCTTCCACTCGATCAAGCTCTTGGCGATCAGCGTCGCGACCGCCAACAGAACCAGCAGAGACGCCGCGGCGAACGAAGCCGCGAATTGATACTCGTTGTACAAAATCTCGACATGCAGCGGCAGCGTGTTCGTCTCTCCGCGAATATGGCCCGAGACGACCGATACGGCGCCGAACTCGCCCATCGCCCGGGCGTTGCAGAGGATGATGCCGTACAGCAATCCCCATTTGATGTTCGGAAGCGTGATTTGCCAGAACGTGCGCCAGCCGCTTGCCCCCATGCTGGAAGCCGCTTCCTCTTCCTCGGAGCCCTGCGCCTCCATGATCGGTATCAGTTCCCGGGCCACAAACGGGAATGTGACGAACAGCGTAGCGAGCACGATTCCCGGAACGGCGAAAATAATCTTGATGTCATGTTCGGCCAGCCAAGGTCCGAACCACCCCCGCGCGCCGAACAGGAGCACGAAGATCAGGCCGGAGATGACGGGTGAGATCGCAAACGGCAGATCGATCAGCGAGACCAGCGCGGATTTTCCGCGGAACTTGAACTTGGTGACAAGCCAGGCCGCCGACAAACCGAACAAGGTGTTCAGCGGCACGACGATAGCCGCCGTCAGAAGCGTCAGCTTGACGGCCGACCACGCCTCGGGTTCGGTAATGGCATCAACGTAAACCGTCCAGCCCTTGGACAGCGCTTGGGTGAAGACGACGATCAGCGGCAGCACGAGCACAACGGCCAAAAACAGCAGCGCGACGGCGGTCAATGCGATGCGAACCCAGGCGGGTTCGGTCAAATGGGCGGGGCGGGCGGATGTCTGCCCCTGGAACGTGCTCGAGACGTATCCGGCCATACGAAAGACTCCTTTTTCTCGTTATCGTTATGCCGTCGTCCGGCGGTTCGCTCGCCACTGCAAAAAGTTGATACCCATCAGCAGAATAAACGAAAGCACGAGCAGCAGCGTGGCGATGGTCGCGGCGCCCGGATAATCGTATTGCTCCAGCTTGGTCATGATAAGAAGCGGAGCGATTTCCGTTTTCATCGGCATGTTGCCGGAGATGAAGACAACCGATCCGTATTCGCCGATGCCTCTGGCGAACGCCAGCGCGAATCCTGTCAGCAGGGCAGGCACCAGCTCGGGAAATACGATGCGCCGCAGCGTATTCCAGCGTCCCGACCCGAGCGTCGCCGAAGCCTCCTCCAGATCGGAGCCCATTTGCTGAATGACCGGCTGAACCGACCGCACCACGAAGGGCAAGCCGATAAAGACGAGCGCAACCGTTATCCCGAAAGGACTAAACGCCGACTTGATCCCGAGCGGATACAACAGGCTGCCAAGCCATCCGTTCTCGGAATAGAGAGCCGTCAACGAGATGCCCGCCACGGCCGTGGGCAAGGCGAACGGCAGATCGATCAGGCCGTCGATCACGCGCTTGCCCGGGAACGTGTAGCGGACCAGCACCCACGCCACCAACAAGCCGAACACGAGATTGATCAGCGCCGCCGCGAACGCCGTCAGGAAGCTGACCCGGAAGGAAGCCAGCACCCTGTCGTTCGTAGCGATATTCCAGAACGCTTCCCATCCGATCGACGCCGACTTGGCGAACAGAGCCGACAGCGGAATGAGCACGATCAAACTTAAATAAAAAACCGTAAATCCCATCGTCAGGCCAAAGCCCGGAAGTACGCCGCCCGAGCGGCGGTTACGTTTCATCGTTCAGGTCACTCCCGTCACGTCGCGGACGCAGAATCAGGGGATGCCGGCGTCACTTGGCCGGCTGATAGAGCTGATCGAACAGGCCGCCCTCGCTGAAATGCTCGGTCTGGGCTTTCTCCCAGCCGCCGAAGTCTTTGTCGATCGTCAGCAATTCGACCTTCGGGAATTGGCTTTCGTATTTTTTGGCTACGCTTTCGAGACGCGGACGGTAATAGTTTTCGGCGGCGATCGTCTGGCCTTCTTCCGTGTACAGGAACTCCAGATACGCCGTCGCCACTTCGCGCGTGCCTTTTTTGTCGACGACTTTGTCCACGACCGCGACCGGAGGTTCGGCCAAAATGCTAAGCGACGGAACGACAATTTCGAATTTGTCCTTGCCCAGCTCGTTGATGGACAGGAACGCTTCGTTCTCCCAAGCCAGCAGCACGTCGCCGATGCCGCGTTCCACGAACGTCGTCGTCGCGCCGCGGGCGCCGGAATCGAGCACCGGAACGTTTTTGAACAGTTGGGTGATAAATTCTTTGGTTTTGGCTTCGTCTCCGCCGAATTTCTTCTGGGCGTAGCCCCATGCGGCCAAGTAGTTCCAGCGCGCGCCGCCGGACGTTTTGGGGTTCGGCGTGATGACTTGAATGCCGGGTTTGACGAGATCGTCCCAGTCTTTGATGCCTTTCGGGTTGCCTTTGCGGACGAGGAAGACGATCGTTGAGGTGTAAGGCGAGCTATTGTCCTTCAGTTTTTTCTGCCAGTCTTTCTCGATGAGGCCGGCTTTCTGGATTTCGTCGATGTCGTAAGCGAGCGCCAGCGTCACGACATCCGCCTCCAGACCGTCGATAACCGAACGGCCTTGCTTGCCGGAGCCGCCGTGCGATTGCTTGATCGTCACGGTCTGGCCCGTTTTCTCCTTCCAGTAATCGGCGAACTTCTTGTTAAACTCCTCGTATAGCTCCCGTGTCGGGTCATAGGATACGTTCAGCAATTCGACCGGTTTCGCCGCCGGCTTCGCGGAAGCGGACGTATCGGACGACGTCGGTGCGGCGCCGCCTTTCTCCGTGTTGCCGGAGCCTCCTCCGCATGCGGCCAGGCTGGCTCCAAACGCAAGAATCAGTACAGAGGTTAACAGACGCTTCATTTAAAAATGCCCCTCCCTTATTCGGTTCCGGTTGGCGCTGAGCTCCGGCGGTCCGGTCGGTCAGTCGTCCTCATTCTTATTCATGCGCTTCAAATTCATACAATTCCAAGTAGTATGGTATGAATTTGTTCACCATGATAGCATCGGCAGGCTTGGATCGTCAATAGATTTTCGGATAAAAATAAAATATATTTTGGAGTCGGATCAGCTCCTCTTATAAAACTTATCTTGCCGCAAAAACGAACTGACAGTCTAAATTTATTGGACATTTTGTGAACGACGGTTTTATACTGGATCTTGAGCACATTTGAATTCAGGCGTTGCAAGGAGGTGCCGCATTGAAGTTCATGCGCGCGTCTACCCGCAAGAAGCGGGAGTTGCTGAGCGAAACCGCGCTTCGGCTGTTTATCGAGCGCGGCTACGAACAAGTGTCGGTAGACGAGATCATCGCCGCAACGGGAACCTCCAAGGGAACGTTTTATCACTACTTTCGAAGTAAAGAGGATCTGTTAGGGGAAGCCTACGGAAGATTGTTTGTAATTATAGACCAGTGGTCTAGCCGTACCCCCTCTCAAGTGGATTCGTTGGAAGGCCACATCAACCGGCTGTTTTTGGACCTCGCCGACGCGATCGAACCGTATCCGCGTTTGTTCCGCAGTCTCAGCGCCGCCGCTCTGCAGCAGGAGACGATCGGACGGCGGGCGTCGGAATGGCAGGACCGGCTTGCCGAAGCTCTGCTCCGGTGGATGCCCGATCCGGCCAAAACGGGGCTCCTCTCCTCCGTCTTTCACGGCACTTTGCTGGAATGGTGCAAGCGGGACGACCTGGAGCTGAAAGAATTGTTAAAAAGCCGTTTGGCTTTGGCCTGGAACGGTCTGCGCGCTGGAGGACACGCGGCGGAATTGCGACTCGCTCCCCAACTGAAGGAGGAAAACATCATGCGTATCGGCATCATCGGAGGCGGTCTGGCCGGGCTGACGGCGGCCGCGTATTTGTCGGAACAAGCGGGAATCGAAGGCGTATTGTTCGAGCGTTCGCCGCAGCTTGGAGGCCGCGCTTTCACCTACGAGAAGGCCGGATTTACGTTGAACTACGGCGCGCATGCCATCTACGGCATCGATCGCCATAAGCTGACGGTCATGGAGCGCGAGCTCGGACTGTCGTTCAGCAGCAAGCAAGTGGACAAACGGCGCGTCATGTACGAGAAGTATGATCAGATAACCCCCGCTCCGCTCGACTTCATCAACATCGTGAAGACCGATCTGCTCAGCACGATGCAGAAGGTGCGTTTTGTCGGGGAAGTCGCCAAAATTATCGCGCACATCCACGAGCTGAAAAATTACGAGACGCTGGGCGATTATCTCGCCGCTTCCGACGCCGACGAGGATGTCAAGGAACTGTGGGAGCATCTCGTCTGCTCGAACTTCTTCATCGCGCCGGAGGACGCCCGCAAAGTATCCGGAGCCGTCATCAGCGAATATTACCAGAATCTGTTCCTTTCCTCCCGCCCTGTTAATTATATTCTCGGAAGCTGGGCTGTGATCACGAATCAGTTGCGCGCCAAAATCGAAGCGTCCGGACGCTGGAGCCTTGCGCTGCAAGAGGGCGTCGACGGAATCCGTTACGAGGGCGGCAAATACGTGCTGACGACAAAAAAACGCGAAGAAGCGTTCGACCGGGTCATCTTCGCCATGCCGGTCCAGCAGGTCGTAAAGCTGCTCAAGGGCACGGCGTGGGAGCCGTTCCTCGCCCCGTACGAGCGCAATACGCCGACGGAAGTCATGGTCTACGACGTCGGCCTGAAGCATGTCGTCGCGCGTCCGTTCTCGTATATCAGCGACATGAACAATAAAATGTTTATCAGCGACGTGTCCGCGACCGACCATACGCTCGTGCCGGAGGGCGGACAATTGCTGCAGGGCATCGCTTACCTCACCGACGACTTCGAGACCGAAGAGGAACGCAAGGCGTATCTCGAAGAGCGCACGGCCAAAATGGAGGAGCTGTTCGACCGCCACTACCCGGGCTGGCGCGAAGCGATCGAGGTCAAGCGGGTCTCGAAAAAAGCGATGGTGTCGAGCGTCAAAAACATCGTCACCAACCGGCTGCTGCCGGTGAAGCTGGACAGCGTGCCGTTCTGGTTCTGCGGCGACGGCTGCCAAGGCAAAGGCGAGCTGGCGGAACGCGCGTTCTCCACGGCCCGTACGGTGGCGCAATCGATCATCGCCGAGCTGAAGACGCCGGTCGCCGCTCGCTGAGACCGGCGCGGCGGGATGCGCCCTCGGGTGCACTGAAATGCAAATGTACACTCCAATTCCCTGTAAGCGGGTGACATTGGCGATTTAAATGCAAAAATACACTCCGACAGCGAAAATCCCGCGCGATTCGCCTCGCGGGCAGCTCTTGGAGTGTATTTTTGCATTCCAGACGCTGATTGCCGTAAAAATTCGCGCCCCGAAGTGTACTTTTGCATTTCAAGGCGAAAAGTGTCGGCCAACTTGAGGGCTCGAAGGACAGCACCGCCGGATACTGGCGCCCGTTCACAGAGCGTTGCAGCCAGCCGGAATCGCAGACGGCAACGGTGCTATCGGCAACAGCGCAAACAGCGGCCGGGCCGAAAAAATCCCGCTCACCTCCTCCATAACTGCGGTGTGGTGGGGAGCGGAGCCAAAACGACGGTGAGGGAGCGGGACTCGTCATATAGCGGCTGCCGGACCGATGCCGGCTCAGTCGGTGTCGATGCGCACCGTCCGCGTCTCGCCGTCCCAGCTTACCAGGCCGCCGAACGCCTCCCCGACGAATCTCGCCGGAGCCATCGTATAGCCGTTGACGAGGCGGGCCTCCTGATCGAGCTGAACGGGCTTGCCGTTCACATAGGCGGTCCGTTGGCCGATCGTCAGCCGGACGACGGTGTCACCCTTGCGTCCCGTGGCCGTCGAAGTCTTCTCGTCCCACTCGACCTTGGCGCCCATCCGCTCGAAGATCGCACGAAGCGGGGTGAGCGTCGTCCCGTCGACCAGCACGGGGTACTGCTCGAACGTTTGCAGTACGCCGTCGATCTCGACCGAGACGCGCGACGACAGGCCGAATGCCTTCTGCGCGACCCGTTCGCCCGCCTTGTTGTACACGCGAAGCTCCATCACCGAGCCCTCCGGCACGTCGCCGGCCTGAAGCTCGAGCCGGAACGGCGGTTCGGTCTGCACGGCGACGGTGATGCCGTTCAGCACGTACTCCAGCATGCCGATGATCACGTCCGGAATTCGCACGTACGGGATCAGCCGGGTCGACTGGCCGAACGGAATATCCGCGCCCCGGTAAGCCCGCTTGTTGTCCGGCTTGGCGCCCGTTTTCACCGTCGTCAGATAATAGGGGTCCCGGATAATGTTCTTGTAAAGCTCCATCATCGCCGGATTGTCGCGCAACCGGTAGTTGTTTTTCGATTCGGTCATTTGCTGATCGACGTTAAAATACGTAATCGCCTTCAACCTCGGATATTTCAGCGGCATGACTTCATATAACCGCTGCAGGTTCAGCAAGGCGTAATCGGTATGATCTTCGCCGTTGGCGTATGTGTGGAAGGACACCGCCGTCTCGCTCAGCATGACCGGCTTGCGGGAAGCGTACAGGCTGTACAGCTCGTCGAGACGCTCGATCGGCGCGGTCGCTTTCATATTGTGCTGCGGATCGCCGTTGGAATACGGCTCCGTGTACAGACTGACGCCGACCCAGTCGACGTATTCGTCGCCCGGATAATAGGCGGCCATCGAATAACGCGGGACGTCGCCCGGACTCCAGACCATAGCCACGTTCGGCGCTTCTTCCTTCATCACGCGCGCGACCGTCCGGAACTTCTCGATGTAGCGTTTCGGCGTATCGGCCCACGGCGTCCAGTTTCCGTTCATCTCCCCCGCGAACCGCAGGAAGATCGGAATGCCGGACGCTTTGGCGCGCCGCGCCCACTCCCGCAGATACGCGCCGTCTTCGACCTCGTCCAGCCCGCCGAGCGGCTGCCAGGCGATCTGCAGCGCGCCGCCCGCTTCCCTCGCGTTGTTCGCGTACCGGGCCGGAAACGGTTGCCCGTACGTCGAGTAAGCCAGATAGATCGCGTGTTTTTTGCCGTAAATACTCTCCGACCGGGCGAAAAAATTGCCCATATCGGGGTCCTGCTCGGAATAAATCCCCAAATACAAGCCGTATGCCGGCTCGAACTTGGCGAGCTCCCCGGACGGCGTATGCCGCTCCAGCAGCTCCTCGTCCTCGGCGGCGGACGCGTACAGCTCGACCGTCGTCCGGATCTGGTTGGCCCGCTCCAGATCAACGGCCCCCCAGTCCTTGCCGTCCTTCAGCCAATACTCGTTCTCCAGCTCGTAAAAGCGGACCGCCGTCTCGTAATCCCGAATCCGGTCGTAGTATTCGTTTAACCGCCCGGCGTAAATCGCCGCCGTGCTCCAATCGCCCGCCGCGGCGGACCTCTGCATCAGCTCGATCCAGATCGGGGCCGCCAGATCGGACCGGCCCGCGTTTTTATAGGCTTCCGCCTTGTTGTTCAACTGCCAGAAGTCATCCGCCCGGACGACGGCCGGACCGGCCAGCAGCATCAAGCCGAGCGAAGCCGCGGCGATCCGGCGAAACAGCGGCGAACGTGCAAATCGCGACATCAGATGCATCCTCCGTAAGTCAGCAAGGTCAGTCAAGCAAGATAACAGCAACCGCCAAGCCGCTGTCCTGAAGCGAAAAAAGACCGCGAGAAGTCAGCCTCACAGCGTTTCCAGCACCAGCCGGCTGCCGCGCCCCGACGGCTCTGCCGGATGCACGATGAGCCGGCGCGCCAGGCGCGACCGAAGCTCCGGCACGTGGCTGATGACGCCGACGGCCATCGAATCCGACTGAAGCGTCTCGAGCGCCGTGATTACCGTGTCCAACAGCTCCGGGTCCAGCGTGCCGAAGCCTTCGTCGAGGAAAAAGAACTGCAGCGGATGGCGACCGCGAAGCTGGATCTGCGCCGACAAAGCCAACGCCAGCGACAGCGACGTCAGGAACGTCTCCCCGCCGGACAGCGAGGAGACGGGACGTTTGACGCCGCCGTTGGCGTCGTCGCGGATCAGGAATCCGCCCGAAGAGTCGATCTCCAGCGCATAACGGCCGCGCGTCAAATACGCAAGCCGTTCCGACGCCGACCGACTGACATGCGCAAGCTGCTCCTCCGCTATAAACTCGACGAAGGCATTGCCCCGAAGCACCTGGGCCAGCCGCTGCAAGCGCGACGTCTGCTCCTGCTGCAAAGCGATGCGCTGCTGCAGCTCCTTCCACAAGCGGTGCCGTTCGGCGCACGACTCCAGATCTCGCTCGTTTTTGGCCCTAGCCGCCAAAGCCCGCTCGAGAGCCTGGCCGGCCTCCTCGTATTGAACCCGCAGTTCCTCCAACTGCTCGTCCGTGACGGCCGGATCGGCTGCCGTCATCTCGGCGATCTGGCCGTGACGGGCGCGCGCCGCGTCCAGTCTCGCGCGGTAATCGTCAAGCGCCCGTCTGCGCTCCGCGCGAGCCTCTTCCGGCAGCCAGGCGGCTTGCGCTTCTTCGCCCGTGGCGAAGGGCGACCTCGCCAGCGCCGATGCCCAGCGTTCCTCCGCCCTGCGCAGCCGGTCCGCCGCGGCGGTCAAGGCCTGCTCCGCAACCGCCAGCCGGGAGGCCGCCCGGTGCAGATCCACGCGCGCCGCTTCGGCCGCTTGCTCGGCCGCCTGCTCCCGCTCGGAGATCAGCCGGATGCGCTCCGCCGTCGCGCTCAGCGCCCGTTCGGGGTCCTCCGCTTCTTCGCCGGCCAACCGCGCCAGCTCCTCCGCGAGCTCGGCGAGCCGTTCGTTCCGGGCGTCCAGCAGCGTCGAAGCCTGCAGACGCCGGCGTTCGCTCTCCGCCAGCCGTTCCTCGAACGCGGCGATGTCTTCCTCGACTTTCCGCAGGTACGGCTCACTGTTGGCGATCCGCTCGCGCAGCTTCTCCGTCTGGCGGTCGCGCGCGGCGAGCGTCTCCCAGGCGCCGCGGACGCCGGCCGCGTCCAGATCCGGCCACTGGAGCGCCCAGTCGCGCTCCGCTTCGGCGGCGAGCGCCAGCCGTTCGGCCGCGTAAGCGGCGCGCTCCTCGTACACGCTGCGCGCCGCCTGCAGCCGGGCGGACGCGGCTTCCCGCTCCCGCGCGAGCCGGTCGCTTTCCGTCCGGAGCTGAGCGGCCGCCGCCGCGAAGTCGTCCCAGCGGCTTCGCCATACGCGCAGGCGCTCCGCCAGAGCGTCCGGGTCCGGGTCCGGGTCCGGAGACAGCTCCCCGGCCGTAGATGCGGCCAGCGCGCCAGGCTCCGCGCCGCCGCCGGCAGCGGCGGCCGCTTGCGACCAGGCTTCCCGCACCGGTTCCGGCAGCCGCTCGCCGAGCTCCCGCAGCAGCGACGCGAGGGGATACTGCCGCTCCCGCGCTTCGCCGACGAGCGCTCTCAGGCGCTCCAGACCTTGCTGCGCGGCTGTCCATTCCGCCTCGAGGGCCGCCGCGGACACCCCGGCCGGTTCCTCCCAGGCCGCCGGCGAAGGATGGTGCAGGGAGCCGCATACCGGACAAGGCTCTCCCTCGGTCAAATGTTCTGCAAGCCTCACCGCGAGCCGGCTCGCCTCCTCCGCGCGCTGCAGCTCGCGAATGCGCGTTTCCCGCTCGCGGAGCCGCGATTCCGCCTCCTCCGCATCCCGGATGATCGCGGCCAGCTCCCGCTTCAGGGCGTCGGCCTCCCGCAAGCGGTCCGCCCACGCCGAGCCCAGCGACGCCAGCGATCGGTTCCGGGATGCCTCCTCCGCCTCCAGCGCTTCGACGGTTTGCCGTTTGGCCGCGACCTCGCTCTCGGCCGCCGCCGCTTCCGCAGCCAGCCGTTCGCGGCGCTCCAGCGCCAGCAGCGCCCGGCCAAGCCGGTCCCGCTCCTCCGGAGGCACGGCCAGCGACGCCAGCTCCGCCTTCAGCTCGCTCTGCAGGACCAACGCCCGCTCCCGCTTCGCCCGTTCCGCCTGCAGCGAAGCCCGGTTCCGCTCGGCTTCCCCGGCCGCTTCGTCCGCCTGCCGCTTCAGCTCGGCCGCCTCCGCCCGCAGCCTCAGAAGCTCGCCCCGGCACGCGACGGCCTTCTCCAGCTCGCCGAGCCTCCGGTTTAATTGAGGCAGCGCATCCGCGGCCAACGCGCGCGCCGCTTCGCGCTCCATGCGGGCCGATTGCTCCGCGGCGGCAGCGCCGGCGTGGTCTGCCGCTGCCTCGCGAGCGGCCAGCTCCGCCGCCTCGCGGGCGGCGGCGGCCTCCAGCCGCTCCCGCCAATCCGGCTGGAGCAGCTCCGCCGATTCGGCGCGGGCCAGCTCCGCTTCGATCTCCCGCATGGCGGGCTCCCGCGCCGTCAGCTCCTCAAGCTGCCTCCGCGCCTCCTCCAGCCTGCGCCTGCGCTCCCAAGCCTCGCTCCCCGCCCGGTACGCCTTCTCGGCCGCCGCCGCGGCCGTCCGGGCTTCGGCCTCCTCGCGCTTCGCCGCCTGCAGCCGCTCGGCCGCCGCCGCCACCGCTTCCTCGGACGCGTCGCCGAGCGCTTGGCTCTCCGCCGCAAGCTCCCGCAGGCGCATCTCCGCCTCCTGGCTCCGTTCCTTCAAGCGGGCCGCCAGTCCGTCCCCATACGGGTGCAGATGGAACAGGCGCTGCAGCATTTGCCGGCGGTCGGCTCCCGTCAGTTGCAGGAACTCGGCGAATTTGCCCTGAGGCAACACAACCGCCCGCGTGAAGTCGCTCATCGTCAAGCCGAGAATGTCCATTACGCCGGCGTTGACTTCCCGGGCTTTGTCGGCGAGCACTGTCTTGCGGCCGTCCGGCTCCAGCCGGCTCAGGCGGACGACGGTGCTTTTGACGCCGTGGTCGCGCTCACGCTTGTACTGGCGTTCGACGCAATATCGCTCGGTCCGGCCGCCGCCGTTCAGCTCGAACGTAAACGACACGCTAAGCGCCGACTCGGCGTGGTTCAAAATGCCGTGCGTCCCTTTGGACGCGCGGCCCACCTCGCCGAACAGCGCCAGCGTCATCGCGTCGAGGATCGTCGACTTGCCGCTTCCCGTCGGGCCGAAAATGCCGAAGACGCCGGCGCCCAGCAGCTTGTCGAACTCGACCTTCTGCGGCTCCCGGTAGCTCTGCAGCCCCGCAATCGTCAACTCGACCGGCCTCATGACGCTTCCTCCCCTTCGGCGGCGTCCGCGGCTGCGCCGGACTCCGCGATCAATTCCAGAAACAGCTCCACCATGGCGTCGTCAGGCTCCGCCCCGCCCGTCTGCTTCCGGTAAAAGCGGCGGAACAGCTCGTCCATCGGCAGGCCGCGCTGAGCGGCGATCTCCCGCTCGCTCTGCTGCTCCGGATAAATCGGGCGAATATGGACGAAGCCCGGCCGCTCCGTCCGCAGCCGGTGGATCGTATCCAGCGGAATGTCTTCGGTCAGCTTGACCTCCAGGTCGATCCACGCGTTCGGATCGCGCCCTTCCTCGATCCACCGGAACACCTGCGCCACGCCCTCGTCCGCCTTCCAGCGGACGAGCGGCCTGCCGGCGCTGAGCGGGATCTCCGTCCAGGACGGCTCTCCGGCGGCCAGTCCCGGCGCGATGTCCAGCACGGTCACCGATTTCGTCTGTCCGGCTTCCGAGAAGCTGTAGGCGAGCGGCGAACCGCTGTAGCGGATGCGGTTGCTGCCGCCGAGCTTCTGCGCCCGGTGCAGATGGCCGAGCGCCACGTACGCGGCGGGCACGTCGAACGCGGACAAATCGACCGTATAGGCGCCGCCCACCTGGATCGGGCGCTCCGATTCGGATTCAACGCCGCCCATCGCGTACAGATGGCTCGTGATTAGGTTGACCGCGTCCGCCCGGAAGTGGCGGGCCTGCTCGGCGATCAGCCGCGCGACCCGGTTCGAATACGCGCTGCGGAGCAGCTCCTCGTCGGCGACGTCCGACAGCGCCTCCTGCAGGCGCGATTCCGACGGGTAAGGCAGCGCCGCGACGATCGCCGTCTCGCCCGTGCGCGGGCAGGACAGCCGCAGCACATCCGTCGTCGGCAATCCGACGAGGTGAATCCCGTGCCGCCGCGCCAGCGGCGAAGACGCCGCCACGCGCTCGGGCTGATCGTGGTTGCCCGCGATGCAGACGAGATGACGGCGTCCCCCGTCCGTCATGCGCGCCGCCGTCTCGTAGAACAACTGCTCCGCCGCCGCCGGGGGATTGACGGTGTCGTACACGTCCCCGGCCATCAGAATCAGGTCGATCTTCTGGTCGTCCGCGATGGCCGCGATCTCCTCCAGCACCGACGCCTGTTCCTCCAACCGGCCGCGGCCCTCCAGCGTCCGCCCCAGATGCCAGTCTCCCGTATGCAGAATCCGCATCGTCATCCTCCTCTCCCGTTCAGCGCAACCGTATGCGAACCGTCGATAAAATACAGCACCCGCTCCGTCACCGGCTTGCGCAAAATATGCGACAAAGCCCGCGCGTACAAATCCATCTGCAGCCGGTACCGTTCCGTCAGCCGGGACAGCGCCGGACCGGGCTCCCCGCGCACGGCGTCGGTCTTGAAGTCGACCAGCACCCATCCGTCTCCTTCGGCGAACAGGCAGTCGACGACCCCTTGCACAAGCACGATCTCGTCGCCCGCGTCCGGCCGGTCCGGCGCGATCTCCGCCGCCCGGAGGCCGTAGCTGAACGGCAGCTCCCGATACACCTTCGGCGACTTCAGCAGCCGCCTCCCGACGTCCGTGCGGAAAAATCCGGCGACTGCCGCCGGGTCCACCGCCTGCGCCTGCTCCGGCGTCAGCATCTGCAGCCGCACCATGCGCGAGACCGTTTCTTCGACGAGTTCCTCCGCCACGTCTCCGTTCAGCGGAAGCTGCTGGAAGACGGCGTGGTACACCGTGCCGCGCTCCGTCGGCGTAAGCGACTTCGCTTCGAGGAACGACGGCCGCCGCAGATGGAACGCGGGCGCGCCGCCGCCCGCCAGATGCGCCGGGCCCGCGCCGGTCTCCCCGTCCCGCTCGCCAATTCGTCCGAACGCGAGACGTTTCATCTCCGTGACGGACGTTTTGGTGCGGATGCCCGTCGCCGACGCGTACGGATAAGACCACGACAACCGCCGGTCGATCTCCGCCGTCCACACCGTTTGCGGCGCGGGAACCGGCGTGCGCGTCTTCAGCGCCGCGCGCAATCCGTCGTCCGGCACCAGCTCGCGTGCCGCCGCGGCCTCCCGATCGAACTGCTCCTGACCCGCCAGCGCCACGTGCCAGCGGGAGCCGTCGCCGTGCAGAGCGAACGGAGCGCGTTCGGGCAGTCCCGCCCATTCGCGGAGCGCCCTCGCGTCTCTGTGCCGGATCAGCGCCCGGCCGATCCAATCCAGATAGCAGCGTCCGTTCAGAATCTCGTATGCCGGCAGACGCCAGCCTTCCGTCCCGAGCATGCGCCCCCAGGCGGCAACCTGCCGCTCGAGCCCCCGGACCGTGCCGACCAGATACAGCTTCTCCTTGGGCCGCGTCAGCGCGACGTACAGCACCCGCTGCTCCTCGGCCATCGTCTCGAGCCGGATCGCCCGGGAGATCGCCAGATGGGCCAGCGAAGGAGACCGGGTCCGGCGTTCCGGATCGATATACAGCGGACCGAATCCGAGACGCTTGTGCAGGAGAAAATCGGCCTGCTCGTCCCGGCGGTTGAACGGGCGGGCGATCCCCGCCACGAATACGATCGGAAACTCCAGCCCCTTCGACTTGTGAATGGACATGATGCGCACGACGTCGTCCTGTTCCCCGAGCGCCCGGGCTGCCCCGAGGTCAGTTCCGCTATCCCGCATCCGCTCGACGAACCGGAGGAAGCGGAACAATCCCCGCATCGAGGTCGATTCGAACTGTCGGGCCCGGTCGTACAGCGCCCGCAGGTTCGCCTGCCGCTGCGCGCCTCCTTGAAGGGCTCCGCAATAGTCGTAATAACCCGTCTCCCGGTACAACCGCCAGATCAGTTCCGACAGCGAACCTTCCCGCGCGGCGCGGCGCCATTCCTCCAGCCGGAACAAAAACGCCGACAGCTTGGCCCTCCACGGCTCCCTGCCGTCCGCCCCGCCCTCCGGCGATGCGGCGCAGGCGACCGCCGCTTCGTAGAAGGACAGGCGGCGGTCCTGCAGACGGATGCGGGCGAGCTCGGCCGCGGACAGTCCGACCAGCGGGGAGCGCAGCACGCCGGCAAACGGGATATCCTGCAGCGGGTTGTCGATGACGCGCAGCAGCGACATCATCGTATCGACCTCGACCGCGTCGAAATAGCCGTCGGCGAGCTCCGCGTATCCGGGGATGCCGAGCGCTCGCAGCTCCTCGATAAACATCTGCGCCCACGCTCCGGGGGACCGGAGCAGGATCACCACGTCGCGGTACCGGGCGGGCCTCAGGCCGCCGGCTTTGCGGTCGTAGACCTGCATCGGCGACGGTCCCCGCACCAGCTCCGCGATCCGCCTCGCGACCGCCCGCGCCTCCAGCGCCGCCGTCTCCGCGAAGGCCGCTTCGGCCGCGCCCGTTTCGTCCTCCTCCTCGCCGCCGGATTCGCCCGGCTGCCGGTCGATCAGCAGCAGCTCCGCCGACAGATCGTCGCGGGAAGGCGGATAATCCGCCCCGCAGACGAGCTCGGCGGCCTCGTCGTAGTCGATCTCCGCCGCCGTCCGGTGCATGATCTGGCGGAACAGGAAGTTGACCGCGTCCACGATCTCCCGACGGCTCCGAAAGTTGCGGGCGAGATCGATGCGCACGCTTTCCCCGGCGTCCGCGCCTTCTCTCAAGGGTTTGTACGTCTCGTATTTGCGCAGGAACAGTCCCGGCTCCGCGAGCCGGAAGCGGTAGATGCTCTGCTTCACGTCGCCCACCATAAACCGGTTGCCGGGACCGTCGCGGGAGATCAGCTCGACGATCGCTTCCTGCACCTTGTTCGTATCCTGGTACTCGTCCAGCAGCACTTCGTCGAACAACTCCCGGAATGCAAGCGCCGCCTCCGAAGGCACCACCCGGTCCGGCGTCGAGCTGGGGTCGCGCAGCACCTGCAGGCAATAATGCTCCAGATCGCCGAAGTCGACGAGCCCCTTCGCCGCCTTCGCCTCCCGGTACGCCTCCGCGAACGCTTTGACCGCGCCCGCCAGCGCGGCCATCAGCGGCGCCATGTCCGCCAGTTCCTTCGCGTACTGCTCGGGCGTGCGGGCGAACAGCTCTCCGGCCAGCTCCGCCACCGTTTTTTTGGCGTACTCGCGCAGCTCCTTGGCGGCTTCCATCGCCGCGGCGTCCGCCTGATCCTTGCGGCACGCCTTCAGCTTGCCGAATGAAGCCGAGCGGAACGCTTCGGAGCACGCTCCCCAGCCCGCGGCGGCAGCCGCTTCCAGCCGTCCGACAAGCTCCAGGTCGTCCCGCAGCGTGTCGGCGTAAGGAGCCGGTCCGCCCGGGGACAAGGCGATCTCAAGCGCCTGGTTCAGCGCGGCCGACACCCCTTCCAGTTGCAGCCGGACCGTATGCAGCAGCGGCTCCGTCCAGACGGAGATCACCTCCTCCGCCGGCTTCTCGCCGGTTGCGGCGAACGCGGCTGCCATCTCGTCGAGCCACGCCGACGGCCACGGATTCGACTGGGAATAATCGAACAGTTGCAGAATCAGACCGCCGAGCGCTCCGTCGTGGCGATCGCCCGCAAACCGGTCGGCCAACTGGCGGAACAGCTCCGCGTCGCCCGCGATCCCGGCTCCGGCCGACTCCGGCAAGCCGCGTTCGAATGCCTGCTCCAACAGGCCGTCGAGCACCTCCTGCCGCAGCAGCTCCGCTTCCGTCTCGTTGGCGATGCGGAATTGCGGATCGAGACCCAGCGTCTGCACGTGCCGCGAGAGCACCTCCAGGCAGAACGAGTGCAGCGTCGTGATCATCGCCCGGTTCACGAGCGCAAGCTGGCGCCGGAGATGACGGGATTCCGGACGCTCCGCAAGCGCCTTCTCGAGCGCCTCCCGAATCCGGTGGCGCATCTCGGCCGCGGCGGCGTTCGTAAACGTCGCCACAAGCAGCCGGTCCACGTCGATCGGATGCTCGTCGTCCGAGATCATCGAGATGATGCGCTCGACCAGCACCGCCGTCTTGCCCGAGCCGGCGGCGGCCGCGACAAGCGTATTGCGGCCGCGCACGGCGATCGCATCCCACTGGGCGTCCGTCCAGGCGCTGCCCGGCGGTTTCGGTTTAATTCCGTTCATTCGGCTCGTCCTCCTCTCTATCCGCCGTCTCCGTCAGGCCGGCCGCGCTCTCGATCGCGCTCCATATTTCGTCCTTCGCCAGTGGCCGAAGTTCCCGGTACGCGTCCGCGTCCGTCAGCGGGTCGAACCGGCATACGGCCTTGTATTCGCAATACGCGCAGGCCGTCTCCCGTCCCATCCGGTACGGCCGGATCGACACGTCGCCGTCCGTCATCCGCCGGCCCAGCCCCCGGATCACGCGGCGGGCATGGTGGCGCAAGGCTTTCCAGCGGGGGGCGTCCGCGACGGACGAGCTGGAATAGAAGCCTCCGTCGCTTTTGAGCGCAACGGGCAGCATGTCGGAATGGCCGCTCTGCAGATTTCCGTCCATCATGCGCACCAGATCGGGGTCGGCGAGCAGCAGCCCGCGCATCTTGAACCGCTTGAAACGCTCGGCTTCCAGCTCCTCCGGCGCGAGGCCCGCGCCGTCCCGCACCCACGGATTGTGCACGTGGAAATACAGCACCCCGGCGGGCTCGGCCGGACGGCCCAGCCACTTCTCCGCCTGCGACACCGCGGCCTCCAGATAAGCCAGCATCTGCAGCGACAGCCCGTAATACACCTCCGCCAGATTCAGCTCCGTCCGGCCGGACTTGTAGTCGAGCACGCGCAGCCACAGCCCGCCCTTCCCGTCGGTCGCCGTGTCGATGCGGTCGATGCGCCCGGCCAGCTCGATGACGCACCCGTTGTCCAGACGGAACGTGAGCGGCGGCAGCGGCGAACCGGGGCCGAACGGAATTTCCGCGCCGGCCGGAGCGAACGAGCCGCGCCTTCCTTGCTTCGCAAGCGTGCTCGCGGCTTCTCCGACGACCCTCCGCAGCCGCCCGGTCAAGTAACGGTGACGCGAGGAGCTGAGCAAAATCTCGTGCTGCAGCCCCGGCACGAGTCGGTCGACGGCCTCTTCCGCCAGCGCCGCGCACTCCTCCGGGGACAGATCGGCCCACGACAGCCCGTCTTCCGTCAGCTTGCGCAGCATCTCGCTGAGCGCCCCGTGGAACAGCACCCCGACGTCCGGCGCTTCCAGCTTGTACAAGCGGCGCTCGCGCAGGCCGAGGCCGTAGGAGGCGAAATGGGCGAACGGGCACGCAGCGAACCTCTCCAGCCGCGATACGCTTGCGCGAATAACCGTGCCGTACATCTCCCGCGTCAGGTTTTCGTCAAGATTGCTCTCCTCATTGACATAGAACAAACCGTCGAGCAGGCGGTCCAGCCGCTCCCGCCATTGCGGACGGGAGACGAACCAGTTGTACGCCTCCTTCCAGACGCCGGGCAGCGCGCTGCCGTCCCGCCACTTGCCCAGTTCGGCGAACAGCCTGGCCAGCGTCTCGTCCGGATTCGCGAACCACTCCAATCTCGCCTCGTCCGTCAACAGCGGCTCGTCGCCCGCAGGCACGAAAACCTCCTTCACGTTCGGAAGAATCCGCTTCAGATGGCGCACGGTCTCCGAGGGCAGCAGCCCCTTGCCCTCCTCGTCCGCGGACGGCCACGAGACGTACAGCCTTTCGGACGGAAGCGTCAGCGCCGAATAGATGAGAAACGGCTCGTCCAGCAGCCGCCGCCGGCTGTCCTCGGCCAATTCGACGCCTTCCCGCGCCAGCAGCTCCCGTTCCCGTTCGCCGAGCAGGCTGTCCTCGCGCGGCTTCGCCGGCAGCACCCCGTCGTTGGCCCCGAGGATAAAGCAGGCGCGGATGCCCGCGGAACGGGTCCGCTCGAGGCTGCCCACCAGCACTTGATCGATCGAGGGGGGCACGAGGCCGAGCTTCATGCCGTCCAGACCCGAAGCGACAAGTCCGGCGAACCGGTCCGGCGCGATCGGCTCGTCGCCCAGCAGCTCCACCAGTTGATCCAGCAGATCGAGCAGGCCGTTCCATACGCCTTCGTGCTCCCGCGCCGATTGGGGGCGGCCTTCGCGGATACACGCGTTCGCCCACGCTTCCAGCTTCTTCGCCGCTTCCGTCTCGTCCAGCAGCCGGTACAGGCATTCCGCCATCTCCCGCGCCGTCCGGGCTGCGGCCAGCCCCCGTTCGAGCTTCGCCAGCGGCGCGGCAATCATCCGTCGGCAGTCGTTTAATTCCCGCTCCTCGGCGGTCAGTTCATCGCTCTCCCCGCTTCCCGCGCTCCCGTCCTCCGTCCGAGCCCGGAACAGCCGCCACGGCTTGCCGTCCGTCCAGCGCCAGCCCGAGATGCCCGTCTCCAGCACGAAGTTCTCCAGCTTGAAAAAACCGAGCCGCACGCGCCAGACTTCCGGCGAATCCGCCTCGCCGTCCGGGGGCACAGGCAGCAGAAAATCGGTTTTCACGCAGCGGAACACATGGTCGTAAGACCAGCCCTTCACGGCCACATCCAGCGCCGACCGCACGAATTCGGCGAGCGGATGGTCCGACACCTCCCGCTTGTGGTCGAGAAAAAACGGAATGCCGAAGCTCTCCAGCCGCAGCCGCAGCAAATCGGCATAACCTGCGAAGTTGCGCACCATGATTGCGATATCGCGGTACCGGTACCCTTCGTCGCGCACAAGCTCAAGGATGCGGCGCGCCACGGCTTCGACTTCCGCCGCCCGGTTCGGCGCATTCAGCAGCGTGACGCCGCCTCGGCCCGGCAGCACCGGGGTCCAGCCGCCCCGGTGACGATGCTCGTAGCGGCGTTCAAGCTCCGCCAGCATCGGACTCTCGCGGAACCGCCGTTTTCCCGGAGCTTCCAGCATCACCGTCTCTTCCGTCTCCACGCCCAGCTCGCGCGCCATCGCCTTGACCTTGGCCAGCGTGCGGAGCGTCGGGTGAAACAGCTCCAGTTCGTCGGGCGTCTCTCCCGGCGCCAGATCGCGGTCGGCGCACACCGTCAGCGTCACCCGGCGGGCATGCCGCATCAGTTGGCCTACAACCGCCAGCTCCTGCGGCGTAAAGCCGTTAAACCCGTCGATCCATATTTCCGAATCCTTTATGTATGCCGATGCGTGGGCTTGCAGCGCCAGCCGGTTCAGGTCGTCCTCGCCGTCCGAGAAGACGCCGAACATCCGGCGTTCGTACGCGGCGTATACCTGAAGCAGCTCGCCCGTCGCGCCGCTGGCGAGCCCGGCCGCCTCCGCGCGGCGTTCAAGGGTTTCCGCCGGCACTCCGTATCTGCGGAACTCCGTAAACAGCTCCGCCAACTTCGCCAGATAGCCGGTCTGCCCCGAGCTGCGCCTCAGCGCGCTTAGCTGCTCCCGCATTTCCTCCAGCAATTGATAGATCAGCATCTGCTTGCCCGTATCGTCCACCGGCACGCGCGCCGAACCGCCCGTCTCCTGCATCACGCGCCAGGCCAGCCGCCGGAAGCTGAGCGCCTGCGCCCTCACCATGCCTCCCAGCCGCTCGGACGAGACGAGCGCATGCTCCGCCTGGAACGTGCCTTGCTCGGGTACGAGCAACAGCAGCGGATGGCCTTCCGGTTCGGCCGCCAGCCGCTCCTCCAGCTCCCGCAGACACAGCTCCGTCTTGCCGCTGCCCGCGCGGCCTATCACCAATCGTAGCGACACGTCTTCCGCCCCTCTCGTTTCTCTATGAGAGCGATTATATCAAAATAAAAACAAGTGTTCGAGTGCAAGTGCAGGAGAAGGCGAAAGTGGCGAAGAAAAAAGATTTCCAGGAAAAGCGGAGAGTGACAACCTGATAGGGGAAAGCGGGGATTGTTTTAAAATGAAGGGGGGTCAAACGTTTTCGTCGGGTTACCCGTTCCCTGCATCCAGCCGATATTGGATGAGCGGATGGGGAATCCCCCAGTATTTCGCTGCCGATTCGGGCCGCCGCCGCTCGCAAAGCCGATGCGAGCGGGCGGCAGCCCCGGAACGAGCTTGGCGGCAGCCTATCGGCTGCGCACTTCGAAGATGGCGAACTTCAGGTAATTGCCTTCGTCCACGCCGAGAATATGCGGATGATCTTTGCCCGCGCCGCGGAATTCCACGAGCCGCAGCGTCTTGCGCGCGTCCACGGCCGCCGCCTGAATCGTCTCGAGGAACAGCTCCGGCCGGACATGGTAAGAGCAGCTTGCCGTCACCAGATAGCCGCCCTCGTTGACGAGCTTCATGCCGTGCAGATTGATGTCCTTGTACCCGCGGCACGCGCCTTCCACCGCCGAACGGGACTTCGCGAACGCGGGCGGGTCGAGGATGACGACATCCCACGTGCGTCCTCCGGGCGCCAGGGGCTTCGACGTGTCGATTCCGCCTTTGGCCGCTTTCGAGCGGGATTTTCTGTCTTCCAGCCCTCTCACCTGCTCGCGCAAATAGTGGAACGCGTCGGCGACGACAAACTCGACTCTGTCCTCGAAGCCGTTCAGCCGCACGTTTTGGCGCGCCGTTTCGATCGCGTGCTCGGAGATGTCGAGACAGGTCACCTTCTTCGCGCCGTACTTGCAGGCGTTCAGCGTGAAGCTGCCCGTATGCGAGAAGCATTCCAGCACGGTCGCTCCGTCCCAATACGGGAAGGTGACCCGCTTGCCCCGGGCGTTAAACGGGCGCAACACGCGCACGCCGTCTTCTTCCGTCTCGCGAAGCTCGATGCCGCTGCGGCGGCCCCATCCCGTCATCAGCGGCTTGATCAGCGCGCGGTTCTCCCGCTGGTCGAAGAAGTAGCCGGTTTTCTGGCCCTCGTGAATGTCGACGATCAGCCGGAGCCCGTTCTCCTCGATCTCGACATGCCTCGGACAATCGCCCCACAAGAGCCCCTTGCGCGGCTCCAAGCCTTCCAGCTCGCGCACCGCCACATCGCTGCGCTCGTAGATGCCCGCCGGCGCGAACACCTCGACCAGCGCGTCTACGATCTGTTCGCGACGGCGTTCCATGCCCAGCGACAAAATCTGGACGACCAGCACGTCATCGAACCGGTCGACGACAAGCCCCGGCAGAAAATCGGCCTCCCCGTAGACGAGTCGGCACGACTTCACTCCCGGCAGGAACCGCTCCCGGTGCTCCAGGCAGCGGCGGAACCGATCGGCGAAAAACGCCCGGTCCATCTCCGCGACGGCGTCGAAGCCGACGATCCGGACGGCAATCTGGGATTTCGCGTTGTAATAGCCGCTGGCGAGAAATTGACCGCTCGCGGACAGCACCCGCACGATTCCGCCCGGCTCCGGCTCTCCTTCGATACGCGCGATTTCGTTGCGGTACACCCACGGGTGGCCCGCCTCCAGCCGCTTCTTGCGGCTTTTTTCCAAATAAACGTCTGCCAAAACGGCACCTCCAAGGTGAACGTTCTCCATAACCATGCATAAAGAAACGGCCGCGCATCCCGTTCGCCGGGACGCGCCGCCGCTGCCTTTAATATCCGCCGGTCCCCGCTTGGCCCCGGACGATTGCGACGCCCGAGCTCGTGCCGATGCGGGCCGCGCCGGCTTCGATCATGCGGATCGCCGTCTCCGCGTCGCGCACGCCGCCCGACGCCTTCACGCCGACCGCGGCCGATACGGACGCCCGCATCAGGCGCACGTCCTCCACCGTCGCGCCGCCGGGACCGAAGCCCGTCGACGTCTTGACGAACGCGGCGCCCGCCCGCTCGGACAGCTCGCAAGCTTTGCGCTTGAGCGCGTCGTCCAGCAGGCCCGTCTCAAGAATCACTTTGACCCGGGCGGACCCGGCCGCCTGCACGACGCCGCGTATATCCGCCTCGACGTCGTCGAACCGGCCTTCGCGCAGCCAGCCGACGGCGAGTACCATGTCGATCTCCTGCGCTCCCCGTGCGGCGGCCAGCCGAGCCTCGGCGGCCTTGGCTTCGGGCAGCATCGCGCCGAGCGGAAAGCCGACGACCGCGCAGACCTTCACATCGGTGCCCGCCAGCCGCTCCCGGCACAACGGAACCCACTGCGAATTGACGCAGACGCTGTAAAAGCCGTACTCCACCGCTTCCCGGCACAGCCGCTCGATGTCCGCCGAACCCGCTTCGGGCTTCAGCAGCGTGTGATCGATATAAGAGGCCAGCGGCCGGTCAATTTCGCGATTGGCCATCGACGACATCCTCCCGTCCCAAGCGGCGCAGCGCCTTGCGCAGCACGATATCGTTATTGTCGTAGCCGGATGCCAACTGCGTTCTCCACGCGGCTTCGGGCGTCATCCATTCCACCCCGGATATTTCCTCCGCCTGCGCGGTCAGCCGGTCGTCCAGCGCCTCCACCAGATAGTAGTGGACTTCCTTGTCCACAAGACCCTTCGTTGGGTGCTCGTACCGGTAGGAAATCACCTCGAGCGGTTCCACGATTCGTCCCCGGATGCCGGTCTCCTCGAGAATTTCGCGCAGAGCCGTCTGTTCGATCGTCTCGCCCGGCTCCATCTTGCCTTTCGCAAGCGTCGCCCGCCCGAACCGGTCCTGAATGATCTGGATTTCGACGCCGCCCGGAACGTTCCGGTATACGACGCCGCCTGCCGAAATTTCTTTCATATCGGCCTCCCGTCACACGCCGGCCGCTTGCGCCGACCGCGGCGATTCCATCACGCGCACGAGCGTGCCCTCGCACTCGTTGACGCCCGCTTTCGTCACCTTCACCCGGCACATTTCGCCGATCAGGCTTTCATCGCCGGGGAACCGGATGTTCAGATAGTTGTCCGAATAGCCCTGGATCCATCCGGCGTTGCCCGCACCTTTGACCTCGCGCTCCGGAATGACGTCCAGCACCTGACCGACGAATTTCTCCGCGTACGCAAGCTGCATCCGCTCCGACAGGTCGATCAATTCATGCACGCGGGCGTGCTTGATCTCCTCGTCGATCTGATCCTCCATGCGCGCCGCTGGCGTACCCGTCCGTTTGGAATACGGAAACACGTGCATCTCGGAGAAGCCGATCCGCTCCATGAACTCGTAGCCGCTGCGGAACATCTCGTCCGTCTCGCCCGGGAAGCCGACGATCACGTCCGTCGTGATCGCCACGTCCGGCATCGCCTGGCGGATCAGGCCGATTTTGCGCTCGAACTCGGCGGTCGTGTATTTGCGGCGCATCCGCTTCAGCACCGCGTCGTGGCCCGCCTGCAGCGGAATGTGGAAGTGGCGGCACATTTTCGGCGAGCTGCCGATCACCTCCAGCATCTCGTCGTCGATCTGGCTCGCTTCGATCGAGCTGATGCGAATCCGCTGCAGCCCTTCGACCTTATCCAGATCCTTCAGCAGCTTCGCCAGATTGTAGCCTTCCAGATCGTCGCCGTATCCGCCCGTATGGATGCCGGTCAGCACGATCTCGCGGTAGCCCGCCGCAACGAGCTGCCGGGCCTGCGCGATGACGCTCTCCGGCTTGCGGCTGCGGGACAGCCCGCGGGACCACGGGATGATGCAGAATGTGCAGAAGTTGTTGCACCCCTCCTGAATTTTCAGGAAAGCGCGCGTGCGCTCCGTGAAATCCGGCACGTCCAGCTCCTCGAACTCGCGGGTTTTCATGATGTTGCGCACGGCGTTCACCGGCTTGCGGTCGGCCTGAATCCGGGCGATGTACTCCATGATTTTGTCGCGGTCCTGGGTGCCGATCACGAGGTCTACGCCTTCGATCGCGGCGACCTCCGCGGGCGACGTCTGCGCGTAGCAGCCCGTTACGGCGATGACCGCATCCGGGTTTTTGCGCACGGCGCGGCGGATGATCTGCCGGCTTTTTTTATCTCCGGTGTTCGTCACGGTGCATGTGTTGATCACATAGACGTCCGCCGTCCGTTCCTCGAAGTCGACCTGCTCGTAGCCGGCCTTCTTGAACAACTGCCAGATCGCTTCGGTATCGTAAAAGTTGACTTTGCATCCCAAGGTATAAAACGCTACGCTCGGCATGAATTCAACCTCCCATCTCTCCTGTTTCGTAGAAAAGGCACGAAAGCGCGACCAGCGAGGCCGACTCCGTGCGCAAAATCCGTTTGCCCAGCGACACGATCTTCGCGCCGGCCGCCGCGGCCTGATCCGCTTCTTCTTCGGCGAAGCCGCCCTCCGGGCCGATAATCAGCAGCACCGGCCCCGGCACGGAGCCGTCGGGGCTGGACGCCCTCGCCTCCCGCAGCGCCCGCCTGAGCGGCAGTCCGTCCGGCCGTTCGTAGCAGAACAGCGCCAGCCCGCTCTCCGGCAGCCGCCTCAGCAGCTCCTTCCAGCCCATCGGCTGGGCGATCTCCGGAATCCGGTTGCGGTGCGCCTGCTCGGCCGCCTCCTTGACGATCTTGCGCCAGCGCTCCATCCGCTTCGCTTCTTTCTTCGCGTCGTATTGCACGACGGTGCGGGCCGAGACAAACGGCAAGAAACGGGCCGCGCCGATCTCCGTGCCTTTTTGCAAGATCAGCTCGAACTTGTCGCCTTTGGGCAAGCTCTGCGCCACCCAGACCTCGACGGCGGGCTCGGCGTCCGCCTCCAGCATCCGCTCGATGCGCCCCTCGGCGCGGTCCGGCGCAACCGCCGACAACACGACGAGCGCCTCCCGGCCGCTGCCGTCGCTGACGATCAGCTTGTCGCCGGGGCGCGCTCTCATGACGCGGGCGATATGATGGGCGTCGTCACCGGCAATCGCCACGGTGCCGTCGCCCCATTGCTCAGGGTCGATAAAATATTTTTGCACGCGTGCTTCCACACCTGTTCTCGTCTGTCCATGAAAAAAAACTTCATCCTACATCATACACCGTTTGCGCCTGAAAAGCTAGAGCCCGCAAGGATTGGCAAAGCCGGGCCGCTGCCGGCCCGGCGCTTCAGGACGTTATTGTCCGAACATCGGCGCGACGAACGATTCCATCCAGCGCACGATCTCGAACTGCAGCACGCCCAGATTGCCGAACACCAGCCTGCGCAGAGGCGGGATAAACGCGATAATCAAAAAGATCAGGATGCCCCACTGCTCGTATTGCGTCATTTTGGCCCGGAGACCGGGCGAGACGAGATCCTGCACGATCCGGTAGCCGTCCAGCGGCGGCAAAGGCAGAAGATTGAAGATAAAAAGGAAGACGTTGATCAAGATCCAGTGTTCGAACAATACGCCGAGCGCGTCCACGACTCCGCTCGACGCGTTGCTCAGCAGCCCGGAGCTGCCTAACGCGAAAAGAGCGACAACCCCGACGAACGCCAGAATCAGATTGCTGAGCGGCCCGACAAACGAGACGACCGCTCCCGTCAGGCGCCGGGGCTCCCGCAGCTTGCCCCTGTGCACCGGCACGGGCTTCGCCCAGCCGAAGCCGAACAGCAGGAACAGGATCATCCCGGCGATGTCGATATGCTTGCGCGGGTTCAGCGTCACGCGGCCGTCCCGGTAAGCCGTATCGTCTCCGAACTTGTACGCGGCATACGCGTGCGCGAACTCGTGCACCGCGAAGGCGAGCGCGAGTACGATAAAGACAAAAGGCAATTCCTCGAACGGAAAGGCAAATACGTTGTTTAATCCGTTCATGGCGCCTCCGGCTTGCGCGCGACGATGACGACCCAATCGCTGTCCTCTTCGCGGCTCTCGATTACAAAACCGCGCTCACGCAGCCCGTTCTCGACCTGCTCGGCTTTGGCGGTTATGACGCCGGACACGATATAACGTCCGCCGGGCTGCAGCGCCTCGTATACGTCGCCGATAAACAGCAAAATAATCTCCGCCAAAATATTGGCGACGACCACCTGCACCGGAAGCTTGACGCCCAGCTCCGAGGCCGTCTCGCCCGCTTCGGAACGGCGCAGCACCTGCAGCAGATCGCTCTCCAGCACGACGATCCGGTCCGACATGCCGTTCAGCCGGCTATTTTCCTTCGCGCTCGATACGGCGACCGGATCGAGGTCGACGGCCAGCACCCGCTCCGCCCCAAGCTTGGCGGCGGCCACCGCGAGGATGCCCGATCCGGTGCCGACGTCGATCACGTGGTCGCCGGGCTTCACGACCCGCTCCAGCGTCCGCAGGCAGAGCGCCGTCGTCGCGTGCGTGCCCGTGCCGAACGCCATGCCGGGGTCCATCTCGATCACCAGCTCCCCGGGACCGGCTTCATATTCCTCCCAGGTCGGCTTGACCGTCAAGCGCTCCGATACGCGCAGCGGCTTAAAGTACTGCTTCCACGCGTCCGCCCAGTCCTCGTCGTCGACGATCCGGGCTTCCAACGTTCCTTGCCCGATATCGATCCCGATCTCGTCCTGCAGCATCGCGAGGAACGGCCGCAGATCCGCTTCCAGGGCGGCGACGTCCTCGTTCTCGTTGAAATACGCCTTTATGACCGCTTCCCCTTCCGGGATGTCGTTCAGATCGAACTCGTACCATTGTCCCAGCGACGTATCGCGCTTCCGGTTCAGCGAACCCGTCTCTTCGATCGATACGCCTCCGGCGCCCAGCTCATGCAGCCGGTTCGCAATCATCTCCACCGCTTCTTCGGTCGAGCGAATCGTCAATTCCGTCCATTTCAATGTTCTCCGTACCTCCCGAGGGCGGCGCTTCCGCGGGCTGAACCCGTCGGTTGTCCGCGCCGCAAATCATTCTCATTCTACTATAAGGAGGCGGGAGAGTAAAACCGCGATTCCCGTTCCGTCCGGAACGAACACAAAAAGGCGGACAAGCCGCCTTCAATCAGGGGGGCAACAAGCCCACTACACTACCAACCCCTCAACCAGTCGTCAACCAGCCGATCACCCGCCTTTTTAAACAGCAGTCAACCAGCCGACTACCAGCCTTTAATGATATTTTTTATCATTACATCCGAAAATTTTCCTACCCGCGACGAGCTTAGCGATACAGAATATCATTAAAGCGCCGGTTTCCCCAACTTTTTCCTCTAATTTCAGGCGTTTGCGATATTTTATATCGCTAAACGAATACAGAGGGAGCGGTAGGGACGCGTTAACGATATTTTATATTTTAAACGGTCACGGCGAGTATGGGAGGAGAGCCCCGCTCCGTCACCAGGCCCTTTCCGGAAAGCAGCCCACCCGTCAGCAGGCGCATCCCGGACGGCAGCCCACTTTCACTCCGCATGCCTCTCAACACCGGGACTCCCCAGACGGCAATTCGCCCCGACTCCGAACTCCACGGACGACTGCCCACTCCCTTTCAGGCCCTCTCCGGTCAGCAATCCCACCGTCAACAAGCGCACTCCGGACAGCAGCCCACTTCCACTCCGCGCGCCTCACCGGACGGTAGTTCGCCCGACATCGGACGTATCCCCGGACGGCGGCCCGCACTCCCCGGAGGGCGGCCCGCCCCGACATCGGGACTCCACGGACGACTGGCCCATCCCGTCACCGAGCGGCCCTTCGGACAGCGGCCTGCCCTGACATCGGAACTCTCCGGACGTATCCCCATCGGACCCGCCCCGACACCTAGCGGCCCTCCGGACGGCAAACCCGCTCCGTCACCAGGCCCTTTCCGAACGACAGCCCGTTCCCTCATCGAAGGAAGCGGGCTGTCCGAACTCTATTTTAATGCCGCGTTCATCTCCGCGATCATCGTTTTGTATTCCTCCGAGGCTGTCAATTGGGCCACCGCCTCATCCCAATCCTCCAGCGACGCCGCGCCCAAAATCACCTTGATCTTCGTCTGCAGCAGCTTTTGGTTCGTCTCGGCGTACTCCGGACGGTTTGCCGCAATCCATGCGGCTAACGGAAGCTCGATATCGGCATACGATTGGCGCTCCCAAGCTTCCGCGCTTTGGGCGTACGCTTCCGCCAACGCCGGGGGCAGCGCCGCGACGGAACCGTCCGTCAGCGACGCGTCGCCGAATACGAGCTTGGCCGCCTCGGCTTCTTCCGGCTCGAATCCCGCTTCGTCCCAGCCCCGCTCCGCTTGCAGCAGCGCCTGCTCGTAGACGGCGAGGAACGCCTTCGCCTCCGCTGTCGTGGCGAAACGGGAGATGGAGTAGCCGGGGGCCGGGGACGCCGAGCGCCACGGAACGGCGCGCTTGCCGCCTTCCGCCGGCGCGAGTCCCGGCAGCGGCACCCACCATTGCTGGCTGTTGCGGCTGTCCGGGCTTGCCCGCAGCGTCTCCGCCGTCCAGGCCGCTGCTTCCTCGATCGTCATCGCCGTCAGGCCGGAACGGTTCTCCTTCGCCTCGTTAAGCGCCTGACTCTTCGTCTGTACGGCAAATTCCGAATGGATCAGACCGGCCGCATACGCCTTCGCCAGCCACTTAAGCGCTTCTCTTTGCCCGGAGCCGACCAGATGGTCCACAACTACTCCGTCCTTCAGCGAGAATCGGTCCGGGGCGCCCGTGAATACTTGTTCCACCCACTTCAGCGAACCCAGATCGTTGGGGCCCAGATAAGCGGCGATCGGCAACGTGTCGTGCTTGCCGTTGCCGTCGGCGTCCCGGTCGCGGAACTTGACCAGCGTCTCGTACAGCTCGTCCATCGTCTCCGGCGTCTCCAGTCCGAGCCGATCCAGCCAGTCCTGACGGACCGCCGGGAACAACGCGTTGTTCGGATGGTTGGCCGCAGGCAGCGAATAGACGTTGCCGTCGATGACCCGCAGCCGGTTTTTTGCCCGCTCCACCCGCTTCATCAGCTCGGGCGTGTCGTTCAGCAGCGGGGTAAGGTTATGGAACACCGATTGGTAAAGCTCGTCATTGAAATTGACGGTCTGATCGATCATCATCAGATCGTCCGGCACGCCGGCGGCGATCATGACCATCGCCTTCGCCGTATAATGCTCCGCCGGGACAAACGTAAACTGGAAGTCGGCCTTCCAAGTTTCCTTCGCATACGCAGACAGCTTCTCCGGGGAAGGAGGACCGCCTTCGCCGGAATTGGCGAACAGGCGGATCGGAATCGTCTTCACGCCAGGCACGACGGTGACGGCCCATCGGTCGGCGTCCCATTTCACCTCGGCGCCGGCCCATTCGGCGAACGGACGCAGCGGCGCCCACATCCGCCCGTCTTCGCCGATATACGCGGCGACGGTCAACCGCAGCAGGCCGTCGTTCGTAACCGCATATTCGCCGTTCGGATGCACTTCCGCCCGGATTCCCGTTCCGGGCCGGTACACCAACGCTTTACCCGCCTCGTCGTCCCAGCCGACGCTGTAGCCGAGCGATTCCATCAGCTCGCGCAGCGGCACCATCGCCGTGCTGTCCGAGAGGCGCGCAGGCGACGACAGCGATGCGCCGGTTCCGCCTTCGACTCGAACGGAGACGACCGGGGGCGAGGACGGCTCCGCCGCTTGTGCGCCGGCGGCAACCGGCAACACCAAAGCCGCGGCCGCGACAGTCAATCCGCACGTAAACGCTTTCCGTTGTTTCCGCATCGTCTAATCTCCTTTGATATATTGGATGTTACTGGAAATATAGACGATTGGGCGGGCAAAAAGTTGCGGAAGATCCGGAGAAACGCCGTTTCGGCTTCCCTCGCCAATACGGGCGCACGCAAATAACCCGCCGCAACATCGCGGCGGATCAATTAAACGCCTAGACGTTGCCGCCCGACTCGCGGATCGCGTGCAGCGCCTGCATATAAACATTCTCATCGACACGGGCGGTCAGGACGGCTCTCGCGATATCGTCTCCGCCGTTTTCCCGTTCCAACGCGTCATTGCTGAAGGCGGATGCGGCGACCACGCCCGCGCCTCCGCCCGACGTACCGTTTATCCCTTGCGTGCCGAGACCAAAAAAGCCGGCCGTGTTCAAAATCCCGCTGTCGTCGCGATCATCCGGAAGCAGCTCGACCCGGATTTGGTCCGCCCGCAACGCCTGCAGCTTTAGCGCCGCTCCGTCCGCTTCGTCCTCGCTGCGGAAATACGCCTGAATCGTCTGTTCAGCCATGATCGCCCGCTCCGGCCGTCTCTTCTCTCGCCTCGGCGCGCGCATCCGCGGCGGCGGCGCGCTCCCATGCGGCCAGATCGGCTTCGTCGGCCGCCTCGGCGTCGAAGCGCACGTCTTCCAGCTTGCCCGGCTCGGGCTTGTCCGGCTTCCCGGCGCGGCCGGGCTGCTTGCCGTTTTGTAGCGCCATACGTCTTCCTCCTTCGTTTACGGCGGAGCTCGGTCCGCCAGGCTAGACGTATTGTGCGCCCTCCGGCCCGCCGTTATTCGCGAAACGGCCCCGCCCGGCACGACAAAAAACGGCCCGTCGTTCCCCAACGGGAACCGCAGGCCGTTCGTTCGTCAGTCGCCCAAAAACGCTTTTTTGAATCGCTCGAACAGCGATTTTCCTTCGCCTTCGTGAACGTTCTCCCCGCTGACGCGCGCGAATTCGCGCAGCAGCTCCTTCTGTTCTTCGTTCAGCACAGTCGGCGTGACAACCGTGACCTTCACATGCTGGTCGCCCTGGCCGTAACCGCGGAGGCGCGGCACCCCTTTGCCCTTCAGCCGGAAATAGGTGCCCGTCTGCGTCCCCGGCGGAATCCGCAGCTTGACCTTGCCGGTCAGCGTCGGGATTTCGATCTCGTCGCCCAGCGCCACCTGCGTGAACGTCAGCGGCACTTCGCAATAAATATCGTCTCCGTCGCGCTCGAAGAACTCATGCGGATTGACCCGAATCACGATATACAGGTCGCCCGGAGGCCCTCCGCGCAGGCCGGCTTCGCCTTCTCCCGATACGCGGAGCTGAGCGCCTTCGTCCACGCCCGCCGGAATTTTGACGTTGATTTTGCGCGAGCGTTTAACCCTGCCGCTTCCGCCGCAGGTGCCGCATTTTTCGCGGATGATCTGTCCCTGTCCGCCGCAGGCCGAGCAGGTCCGGCGGCTGACCATACGCCCGAACGGCGTGTTCTGCACGAACTCCTGCTGGCCGGAACCGCCGCAAGTCCGGCACGTCTCCGGCTTCGTTCCCGGCTTGGCCCCGCTGCCTCCGCAGGTGTCGCACGATTCGGTGCGCGGGATCGTGATTTCCGTCTCCTTGCCGAAGACGGCATCCTTGAAGTCGATCCGCAGCGTATACTGAAGGTCCGAGCCCCGCTGGGGCGCGTTCGGATTGCGGCGCGGGCCGCCGCCGAAAAACATATCGAAGATGTCGTTGATTCCGCCGAAGTCGCCGCTGAACCCGCCGCCGAAGCCGCCGCCCTGATTCGGATCGACGTGACCGAAACGGTCGTACTGCGCCCGCTTTTGCTCGTCTCCGAGCACCTCGTACGCTTCCTTGATTTCCTTGAACTTCTCTTCCGCGTCGGGAGCCTTGTTCACGTCGGGATGATACTCCCGGGCGAGCCTCCGGTACGCCTTTTTCACCTCGTCGGCAGAGGCGTCCCTCGATACGCCCAACACCTCGTAGTAATCGCGTTTGCTCACCGTTTCACCCCCCATGAACCGCACATATGGCTGAATCCCGGGTCATAACGAGGCGAGACGCGGCGTGTCTCGTCCCGAGACAGCCGCATCCCGCCGCGCAGGAAACCCGATGGTTATTTTATATTACTTCTTGTTGTCATCGACGACTTCGTAATCCGCATCCACGACATTTTCTTTTTTCGCTTGGCCTTCGGCTCCGGCGTCTCCTTGCGCTTGAGCCTGTTGAGCCGCTTGCTCGTACAGCTTGACGGACAGCTTTTGCACGACCGCCGTCAGCTCCTCCGTCGCTTTTTTGAGAGCCTCGGCATCGTTGCCTTCCAGCGCCTTTTTAACGGCTTCTTTCTTGGCGTTGGCTTCGTCGATGTCGCTTTGCGCGACTTTGTCGCCAAGATCCTTCAGCGTTTTCTCGACTTGGTAGACGAGCTGGTCGGCCTGGTTGCGCGCTTCGGCCAGTTCGCGGCGCTTCCGGTCTTCTTCCGCGTGCGCTTCCGCTTCCTTCGTCATCCGCTCGATTTCTTCCTTGCTCAAGCCGCTGGAGGACGTAATCGTGATTTTTTGGCTTTTGCCCGTGCCTTTGTCAAGCGCGGACACGTTGACGATCCCGTTGGCGTCGATATCGAACGTAACTTCGATTTGCGGCACGCCGCGCGGCGCCGGCGGAATGTCTCCCAGGATAAAGCGTCCCAGCGTTTTGTTGTCGGCCGCCATCGCCCGTTCGCCTTGCAGAACGTGGATTTCGACGCTGGTCTGGTTGTCCGCGTACGTCGAGAAAATTTGCGATTTGGACGTCGGGATGGTCGTGTTGCGTTCGATCATCTTCGTGAATACGCCGCCGGCCGTCTCGATGCCGAGCGACAGAGGCGTAACGTCGAGCAGAACGATGCCTTTGACGTCGCCCGTCAGGACGCCCGCTTGAATCGCCGCGCCAAGCGCCACGACTTCGTCCGGGTTGACGCCCTTGTGCGGCTCTTTGCCGATCAGTTTTTTAATGGCTTCCTGTACCGCCGGAATCCGTGTCGATCCGCCGACGAGCACGACTTTGTCGATTTGCGCCGGAGTCAAGCCGGCGTCGTTGAGCGCTTGCCGCGTCGGTCCGAGCGTGCGCTCGACCAGATGGGCGGACAGCTCCTCGAATTTGGCACGCGTCAAGTTCATCTCCAGGTGTTGCGGAACCCCGTCGACCATGGTGATAAACGGCAGCGAGATCGTCGTCGTCAGCATCGAGGACAGCTCTTTTTTCGCTTTCTCCGCAGCGTCCTTCAAGCGCTGAACGGCGGCGCGGTCTTTGCTCAGATCGACGCCGTGCTCCTTCTTGAACTCGCTCACGAGCCAGTCGATGATCACCTGGTCGAAATCGTCGCCGCCCAGATGGTTGTCCCCGCTCGTCGCTTTAACTTCGAACACGCCTTCGCTCAGTTCGAGGATGGATACGTCGAACGTGCCGCCGCCGAGGTCGTAGACGAGGATCGTTTGATCTTCGTCTTTGTCCAGACCGTATGCGAGAGCGGCTGCCGTCGGTTCGTTGACGATCCGCAGCACTTCCAGCCCCGCGATTTGGCCCGCGTCTTTCGTCGCCTGGCGCTGGCTGTCGTTGAAGTAAGCCGGAACCGTAATAACCGCTTTGGTGACCGGACCGCCGAGATACGCTTCCGCGTCGGCTTTCAGTTTTTGCAGGATCATGGCGGAAATTTCCGGCGCCGTGTATTCTTTGCCATCGATGGACACTTTATGGTTCGTGCCCATGTGACGTTTGATCGACATGATCGTACGATCCGGGTTCGTAATCGCTTGGCGTTTAGCCGTTTCGCCGATCACGCGCTCGCCGTCTTTTTTGAAGCCGACGACGGACGGCGTCGTGCGGTTGCCCTCAGCGTTAGGAATGACGACCGCTTCGCCGCCTTCCATGACAGCGACGCAAGAGTTGGTGGTACCCAAGTCGATGCCGATAACTTTGCTCACGGCTAGTTCCTCCTTTATCATCTGCTCTGTCTATCCTATCCGAAAAAAACATAAAAAAACGGGGTCGCTCGAGCCCTGCGGGCTACATGCTGACCTTGACCATAGCGGGACGAATCACTTTATCCTTCAGACGATATCCCTTCTGGACCTCTTCGACGACGATTCCTTCGCCGTATTCCTCGGACTCCACCTGCATAACCGCCTGGTGAAGCTCCGGATCGAACGGTTGGCCGACCGTCTGCAACGGGGTCAACCCTTCTTGCTCCAACACTTGTCTCAATTGGCGATAAATCATCTCGACGCCTTTGGCAAGCGACTCGTAATCTCCGCCGGATGCGCTGGCCGCGGCCATTGCCCGCTCGAAGTTGTCGATGACGGGCAGCAACTGCTCCATCAGCTTCTGCGAAGCGTATTTGGCGAAATCTTCCTTCTCCTGGCGCGTACGCTTGCGGAAATTATCGTAATCGGCTTGGAGCCGCAAATACCGCTGTTGGTTTTCTTCGAATTCCCGGCGCAATTGGTCGAGTTCCCGCTGCAGCGGATCGGTCTCCGATTGCGCTTCTCCCTGGGCGGTTTGCCCGGAATCCGTCTGTTGTTCGGGTTCTTCCGCGACGCCTTCACGGACGTCCTCCTGTACGGCTTCTACCGTCTCAGGCTCCTCGGTCTTACGCTGTTCTTCTGTCGACACGTTGACGTTCACCTCCTTGAACATAAGCGCGTTGTGCGGGTTTCGAACCCGCGGATTCGTCATTTCCAACGGTGATTCAGCAGATTCGACATGTTTTTGCTCAAATAATTGAGCAACCGGATCACTTTTCCGTATTCCATCCGAGTCGGTCCCAGCACGCCGATCGTGCCTATATGTTCTCCGTCGACCGAATACGTCGCCGTGACGAGACTGCACTGGCTGATCGCATCGACATGATTCTCCGCGCCGATTTTCACTTTGACGCCCTCTTCCGACGGCGTTACGATACGAACGAGCGTCGGCGGCTGCTCCAGCAGCTCGAAAATCGATTTGACTTTGTCCACGTCCTTGAATTCCGGCTGCTCCAGCATATGAGTCGCTCCGCTCAGGAATACGCGGTCCTGATTTTGGGCGCGGAATACGTTCTCTATCATGTTGCACAATTCCTCAAACCGGGATACGTAACGGGAGAGCTCGGCCGCAATCTCGTTATGCAACCTCGATTTGAGCTGCAGCAGCGAGTAGCCTTGCAGTTTGTCGTTCATCGCGTTGACGAACCGTTCCAGATCTTGCGCGGACACGCCCTCCGGAATTTGCACGATCCGGTTTTCGACGTGGCCCGTACTCATGACGACGATTGCCACGGCGGATTTGGCGTCCAGCGGCACGATCTGCAGGTGCTTCATCGTCGCCGAGAACACCTCCGGACCGAGCACGATCGACGTATAGTTCGTCAATCCGGAGATAATCGCCGCCGCCTGCTGGATCGTATCCTCCATGACGTTCAGGCGTTCGGCGAAATACAGCTTGATCGTTTCAAGCTCTTCAGCGGTCATCTCTCCGAACTGGACGAGATGGTCCACATAGTAGCGGTATCCCTTTTGCGAGGGGATCCGCCCAGCCGACGTATGCGGCTGCTCCAAAAAGCCCAGTTCCTCAAGATCGGACATTTCGTTGCGAATGGTGGCCGGACTGAATACGACATCGCCTCGTTTGGAAATGCTGCGGGATCCGACGGGTTCGGCCGAACGGATGTAATCGTCTACGATGGCGCTTAAAATCAGCTTCTGGCGTTCGGTCAACATAGCGGTCCCCCTCCAAATGATCGATTCGATACCATTTTAGCACTCATAAACCGCGAGTGCTAACATTTCCAACATACAAAAAAAACCGCCCGATGTCAAGTGACATTCGGGGCGGTTTTCGGCCGGACGCTTTGCAGCGAAAGCGGCTGCGATCAGGACAGTCCGAATTGTTTTTTGATGTCGTCAAGCAGCAGGAATGCGGCTTTGACTCCGCCGGCCGTGTTCCAGATGACGTCGTCCACTTTGACGACTTTGCCCGCTTTGACCGCGCTCAGGTTTTGCCACAGCGGGTCCTTCGTCCATTCTTCCTCCAGCTTGCTGGCCTCGCCGTTGCCCGTCTCATACGTAAAGTAGAAGATGATATCCCCGTCCATCTCCGGCGTGCGTTCTTTCGGCACCTTCGTGGCCGCGAACTCGTTTTTGTTTTGCGAATCCGGACGCTTGAATCCGATCTGCTCCAGGATGATGCCCGCAAACGTATCTTTATAGTAGATTCGGGTATCGCCGGGCATAAAGCGCACCAACGACACTTTGGTGTTGATCTTGTCGCCGAGCTTCGAGCGGATGTCGTCGACGCGCTTGTCGAAGTCCGCGATGATTTTCTCGCCTTCGGCTTTTTTGTTCACGGCTTCCGAGTAGAACAGGAAATTTTGCTTCCATGCCCCGCGCAGCGTCTCCGAATATACGGTGGGGGCGATCGCTTTCAATTGATCGTAGATCTTCTCGTGGCGCATCTTGTTGCCGATGATCAGGTCCGGCTTGAGCGAAGCGATCGTTTCGATGTTCGGTTCGCTTTCTTTGCCCACGTTCGTGACGCCGTCCAGCTCGCTCTTCAGATGGTCGTACCACGGATTGCCGGTGAAGCCCTGAACCGCGCCAACCGGCTTAACGCCCAGCGCCAGCAGCGCTTCCAGCCCTTCGTTCGTCAGGATGACGACACGTTTCGGAGCGGACGGAACATCGCTTTCACCCATGGAATGGGCGACTTTGCGCTTCTCCGGCTGCGAGGCGGCCGTCGGCGAAGCGGAAGGCGAGGCGGACGCTCCCTCCGTTTTCGTATCGGCGCCGCCGCCGCATGCGCTCAGGATCAGCAGCAGAACGAGCATCGACAGCCCCGCCAGTTTTCCCTTCAAGACCTTCATATGTAGTCTCCTCCTGTGTGATGATCGATCATGATAATGATTATCAGTGTCGCCTCAAACAATATACAAGAGACGGACTTCGCTGTCAATAGTGAAAATAATTATCATTTTCGTTGACGTCCCGAGCGGAATTCCATAAAATAGACCGTGGGCTTTTCCTAAAATAGCCGCTACGGACTATTTCTTTAGAAGGCAGGAACGATACATGTCTGGTTATCTCCGCACGCCCAAGCTCAAAGCGCTGGGGTTGGTTCTGGCGGCTGTGCTGATGCTTCTCGGGCTGGCCGCCAGCGTCTTCCTCGGGTTCGCGCGAATCCATCCCCGCGATGCGCTTGACGCCTATCTCGCGTTTAACGGGTCCAACGAACATCTTATTATTCGCACCGCGCGCGTGCCGCGAGCCCTGATCGCGACCGCCGTCGGAGCCAGCCTGGCCGTGGCGGGAGCGCTGATGCAGGCGTTCACCCGCAATCCGCTGGCGTCGCCCAGCCTGTTCGGCATCAACAGCGGAGCGGCTTTCGCCCTGGTGGTCGTGTCGGCGCTCTGGTCGTTAGACAGCCTGACGACCGTGGCCTGGGCTTCGTACGCCGGCGCCGCTCTGGCTGCGGTTATGGTTTACGCGCTCGGCTCGATCGGCCGGGACGGCATGACGCCGATCAAGGTTACGCTCGCGGGTTCGGCGATGACGGCTCTGTTCTCGTCTTTGACGTCGGGCGTGCTGCTTGTCAACGGGCGCTCCTTCGATCAAGTGCTCGGCTGGCTCGTCGGCTCGGTGGCGAACCGCACTCTCGACACGCTGCTGCTCGTGCTGCCGTATATCGCCGGATCGCTGCTTGCGGCATTCGCAATGGCGGGATCGGTCAACCTCTTGAGCATGGGGGACGAAGTGGCCCGCGGGCTCGGGGGCCGGACGGCGCTGATCCGGGCCGCGATGGCCGTCATCGTCGTGCTGCTGGCGGGCGCATCGGTCGCCATCGCGGGCCCGATCGCGTTCGTGGGCATCGTTATTCCCCACCTGTCCCGCGCGCTGGTCGGCCCGGATCACCGCTGGCTGCTGCCGATGTGCGCGCTTCTCGGCGCCAACCTGCTGCTGTTCGCCGATACGGGAGCCCGGTTCATTCTTCCCGGCAAAGAAACGCCTGTCGGCGTCGTTACCGCCCTGATCGGAATTCCGTTTCTGATCGCCGTCGCAAGGAGGCAGAAGCATGAGTAGTTATAACAAGCAAGCGGCCGGCGTCCCCTCTTTGTCCCGAGGCAGGCGGCGCTTCGCCGTCATCGCCGGTTTGTTCCTGCTGTTGATCGCCGCGTTTCTCGTCAGCACCGGGGTCGGCTCCATGTACATCTCGCCCCTGGACGTGCTGAAAACGCTGCTTGGCATCGGGCAAGATACGCACGAAGTCGTCATTCTCCAGCTTCGGGTGCCGCGCATGCTGACGGCGGTGCTTGTCGGCACGGCTCTTGCCGTATCGGGAGCGATCCTGCAAGGCATCATCCGCAATCCGCTCGCGTCGCCCGATCTGGTCGGCATTACCGGCGGCGCTTCGGTTGCGGCCGTAAGCTTCCTCCTATACGGGGTCGGCACCATGAGCATCCACTGGCTCCCGCTGTTCGCCATCAGCGGCGCCGTTATCAGCGCGGCGCTGATGTATGTCCTCGCGTGGAAGGACGGAGTGTCGCCGCTCCGCATGGTGCTCATCGGCATCGGCCTTGCGACCGCCGCCAGCGCAATCACGTCCGTCCTGCTTATATCGGGTCCCGTCCAGCAGGCGGCCCGCGCGCTCTCGTGGATGACCGGGAGCGTATACGGCACGGGGTGGAAAGACGTCCGCATGCTGCTTCCGTGGGTCGGTCTCGGCTTGCCGCTGTCGGCGCTGCTCGCGCGGCACCTGAACCTGTACGCTCTCGGCGACGAGCTGGCGACAGGCACCGGCAGCCGCGTACAACTGTACCGCTTCCTTGCCCTCGGCCTGAGCGTGATGCTGGCCGGCGCGGCGGCTGCGGTGTCGGGGGCGGTGGCGTTTGTAGGGCTGATGGCTCCACATCTGGGCCGGCAACTGGTCGGTCCGCGTTACGGGACGCTGATCCCGGCCAGCGCCATGATCGGAGCGATCCTGGTGCTCGTCTCGGACGCCATCGCGCGGACGGCGTTCCATCCGGTCGAAATTCCGGCCGGTGTCATTACCTCCGCGATCGGCGCGCCGTTTTTTATCATCCTGCTGTTCTGGGCGTCGCGGAGGCGCTAGCGCTCAGTATCGGCAAGAGACTCCGCCATGCGGGAGTCTCGCCTTGTATGGAAAAGGGCTGTCCGACGGACATCGCGAAGATGACCGGAGGACAGCCCTTTTCCTATCGGAATTTCCGTTTTACGCATCGAGCCGCTTCAGCACGGCGATTTCGTCGCAGTTGTTGCGCTTTTTGCAGTTGACGCAGTCCGTCCACACCTTCTCGGGAAATATCTCCTTCTGCACGACCTCGTACCCGCAGCGGAGGAAGAAGTTGACCGCATACGTCAACGCCATGACCCGGGGAATGCCCATCTCGCGGGCTTCCTCCTCCAGCGCCTTGACGATCAGTCCGCCGATTCCTTTCCCCTTGTATCCGTCCGTGATGCCGAGCGAACGGATTTCCACCAGATCGTTCCCGAGCCGGAACAACGAGCCGCAGCCGACGAAGCGGCCGCCTTCTTCGGCGACGACAAACGAATCGATGTGGCGCGTTAGCGCTTCTTTCGACCTCGGCAGCATGATTCCTTTTTCCGCATAACCCTGAATCAGTTCGTACAGCGAATCCACGTCGCTTTCGGCCGCTTTGCGGCACGTCACCGTCGTCACCATCGCACTCTACCCCTTTGCCGCGCCAATCGGGAAGCCCTGCGGTACGCAATCACGCGCCGCCGGCATCACTGTCGAATCGGTAAAAAATAACGGCGCGGGCGTCCCGAGCCGTTGCATATGAATAAATATACAACAAGAAGAATAGTTACACAAGGGGGATTTCACGTGTCCTACAGGTTCATCCGGGCGCGGGTTTCCCGGATCTGCCGCACATTGTCCTGAAAATCCGGGCTTGCGCTCAGGATCCACCGTTTATGTCCGACGGAGATTTCGCCCGTATCGGGCTCCCCGAACGTCCACTCCATGCCGATGCCTTCGGCGTATTCCTTCATCAATTGCAGCATGGCGTCGCTCCAATCGCGCAGGCCGCGCGGCTTCGGCACGAACGGGTAGTAATGATCGTAGGCGGCGCGGATGAGCACATGCACGACTTCCTCGAAGGCGGCCGGAATGTCAAGCCGCTTCAGCTTTTCCGCAAGCTCCTCCGGCAGTTGGGGCTCGTCCGTCGACGCGAACGATTCGTACTCCTCCGCCGTGACGATGCCCGCCTTCATCGCGAGCCACAGCTTCATCCGGTCGAGCGCCGGCTTGAACGCCGCGGGAACCGAGATCGTCAGTTCCGGCGTCGGATTTTCGAGATTGATGACGACCGGTTCGCCCATCTTGACCAGCTTCACGTTGCCGCGAACGCCGAGCCAACGAAGCGACAGTGCCGCATGCGTGACCGCCTTCGGGTCCAGCTCCTCGTTGCGGCAGGCTCGTCGCAGCAGCGCCTCGCTCTTCGGGTCCGGCATCATGCAGAGCATCCGGATCGCGTGCATCGACGTGTCCAGATCCTCGGAGACGATGCCCTGCTCAAGCTGCGCCAGCAGCTTGTCCCTGGGCTGCTCGGCGATCCAGTCGAGGTCCAGCTTCTGCGCGGCGGTCTGGGCCAGATTCGGCATTCCCTGATTCCATTGCTCGCCGCGCTTCTCCTTCAGAGCTTCGACGGCGCGGTCGAGATCGGCCGACATGCCTTCGAGCGCTTCCTTTTCGGGACCTTTGGCGCGGGCGGACATCGCTTTCGTCCACTCGGCGAGCGCAACCGGGTTATCCCGCCAGAGCAGCATCGCCGCCGGCAGCAGATCGCGGTCGAAGCCGAGTCCATCCAGCAGGGCGTAGCGGGCCAGCGCGATTCGGATATCCGCTTCCATCCGCATTAAGCTGAGAGCCAGGATCAAGCCGTTCCACGCGTTTTCGTCGCGCGAATTCTGCAGCAACGCCCGGTGAAAGCAAAAAGCCGCCGCTCCGTAGGAGTCCGTCTGCAAATACCGGCGGCCGTAACTCGTCATTTCTTCGGTTGCGCTCATGGGAAACCCTCCGTCAATTCGTAGTAACCGTACCCAAAAATTCGCCGAACACTTCGTTGCCCAGCAGCAATCCCCGTTGCGTCAAGCGGTAGCCGTCCTCGCACGGCTCGATCAGTTCCTCGCGCAGCAGCTTTTCGAGCGACGGCCCGAACGCCTCGTCGAGCGACCGGCCCGGGAATTGGGCGGCGAAGTCGGACCGTCTCACGCCGGACAGCATGCGGAAGCCGACCATCATGAAATCCTCCATCGCTTCTTCGTCGGAGACGAGCTCTTCTTCGATGCGGAACCGGCCCGTCTCCGCCGCCGCGATATAATCGGCGATTCCTTTGACGTTGACATGCCGGATGCCGCCGACATATCCGTGCGCGCCCGCTCCCAGGCCGTAATACGGCAAGTTCCGCCAATACGTCATGTTATGGCGGCTCTCGTAGCCCGGCTTGGCGAAGTTGCTCACCTCGTACTGAACGTAACCGGCTTCGCGCATCCGCTCCATCAGCCGGACGTACATCGCCAACTCGGTCTCCTCGCTGGGCAAGGGCAGTTGCCCCCGGTTATAGAGCGTGTGGAACAACGTATTTTCCTCCACCTTGAGCCCGTAAACCGAATAATGCGGCAGCTCCAGCGCGAGCGCGGCGTCGATCGACCGGTCGAGCTGCTCGATCGTCTGGTTCGGCAAGCCGAACATCAGGTCGATCGACAAGTTGTCGAAACCCGCAGCCCTCGCCCATTCGATCGATCGGTATACGTCGTCCGTGTTGTGAATCCGGCCGATGACCGACAGCAAGCCGTTGTCGAACGACTGCACGCCGAAGCTGATGCGGTTGACGCCGCCTTCGCGCATGACGGCGAGCTTGTCCGGATCGGTCGTGCCGGGGTTCGCCTCCATCGTGAACTCCAGATCGGGCTCGCGATCGCCGAACCGGTTCGCGACGGACGCGAGAAACCGGGCCATCTGCGGCGGCGTCAGCACCGTAGGCGTGCCGCCGCCGACGAAAATCGTGGAGACGCCCTTCGGCGGCGTCCGGGCGGCCGTCAGCTCCATCTCGCGGTCGAGCGCCCGCAGGTAGCCGTCGACAGGCTGACCCTTCAGCACATAAGAGTTAAAGTCGCAGTAATGACACTTGTTCGTGCAGAACGGAATGTGAATGTAGACCGCCTTCGGGTCCGGTACGGGGCGCATGACGACGGCCTCCTTCCCGATCGCGCCGGGAGCGCTGTTAATCGTCAATCCGCAGCACCGCCATAAACGCTTCCTGAGGCACTTCGACGCTGCCGACCTGCTTCATGCGCTTTTTGCCTTCTTTCTGCTTCTCCAGCAGCTTCCGCTTCCGTGTGATATCGCCGCCGTAGCATTTGGCCAAGACGTTTTTGCGGAGCGCCTTGACCGTCTCCCTGGCGATGACCTTCGTCCCGATCGCCGCCTGAATCGGCACTTCGAACATTTGCCGCGGAATGAGATCCTTCATCTTCTCGCAGATCAGCTTGCCGCGCTGATACGCTTTGTCCCGATGCACGATGACCGACAACGCGTCAACCTGCTCGCCGTTCAGCATGATGTCCATCTTGACGAGCTTCGATTGCTTGTAGCCCGACAGCTCGTAATCGAACGACGCGTAGCCTTTGGTGCTGGATTTGAGCTGGTCGAAGAAGTCGTAGACGATCTCCGACAGCGGCATCTCGTATGTCAGCGTTACGCGCGTCGTGTCGAGATATACCATGTTCACAAATTCGCCGCGCCGCGACTGGCACAGCTCCATGATCGCGCCGACGTACTCGTTCGGAACGATGATGGACGCTTTGACATACGGCTCCTCGATGTATTCCAGCTTGCCCGCCTCGGGCATGTTGGACGGATTGTGAATCTCGATCATCTGCCCGTTCGTCAGCTTCGCGCGGAATATAACGCTCGGCGCCGTCGTCAGCAGCGGGATATTAAATTCGCGTTCGATCCGCTCCTGGATGATCTCCATGTGCAGCAGGCCGAGGAAGCCGCAGCGGAAGCCGAAGCCGAGCGCGGTCGACGTCTCGGGCTCGTACTGCAGCGAGGCGTCGTTCAGCTCCAGCTTCTCCAGCGCTTCGCGCAGATCGTTGTAATCCTCCGTGTTGATCGGATACAAGCCGCAGTAGACCATCGGGTTGATCTTGCGGTAGCCGGGCAGCGGCTCGGCGGCCGGATTGCGCGCGTCCGTGATCGTGTCGCCGACCCGCGTGTCCTTGACGTTTTTGATGCCGGCCACAACAAAGCCGACATCGCCGACGGACAGCTCGTCCACGATCGTCATGTGCGGCGTGAACACGCCGACCTCGATCACCTCGAACTTCTTGTTCGTCGCCATGAACTTGATCTCCGAGCCTTTGCGGATCGAGCCGTCCACGACGCGCACGTACACGATAACGCCCTTGTACGCGTCGTAGTGGGAGTCGAAGATCAGCGCTTTGAGCGGCGCGTCCGGATCGCCGGCGGGCGCCGGCACCTTCCGGATAATTTGCTCCAGTATTTCCTTGATGCCGATGCCCGCTTTCGCGGACGCCATAACAGCGTCGCTGCAGTCGAGGCCGATAATTTCCTCGATCTCGTTTTTCACCCGATCCGGCTCGGCGCTCGGCAGGTCGATCTTGTTCAATACCGGGATAATCTCCAGATTGCTGTCGAGCGCCAGATAGACGTTCGCGAGCGTCTGCGCTTCGACGCCCTGGGCGGCGTCCACGACAAGCAACGCCCCTTCGCAAGCCGCCAGGCTGCGGGACACTTCGTACGTAAAGTCGACGTGTCCGGGCGTATCGATCAGATTGAGGAGGTACGTCTCCCCGTCATCCGCTTTGTATTGAAGCCTTACCGCCTGCAGCTTGATCGTTATACCCCGTTCCCGCTCCAAATCCATCTTGTCGAGCACCTGATCCTGCATTTCCCGTTGCGTCAGGGCTCCCGTATATTCCAAGATGCGATCCGCCAGCGTTGACTTGCCGTGATCAATATGCGCAATGATGCAAAAATTGCGAATGTTCGCTTGTCGGTTCGCTTGCGTCACGTTTCGAAAACCCCTTTTTCTCTTCTCCGGGATCGCCTGGCAAGCAAGCCCCGGACCAAATACCTCCATTATACCAGAGGGCGGACAATAGCGGCAATGGCCGGACGGAACGGCCGCTCGGGGGCGGAACCCGGCTCCGGGATACTCAGTCGGTCAGCTTGGAGAAAATCGACGAGACGCCGTTGACGACCAGGGAGGCCGAATGGTGCAGCAGGTCGCCGACCGAGTTGCCGAATTGGGCGATGGCGGGCTCCGGCGGATAGACGTCCTCCTCCTGTTCGGTGGGAGGCGGCGTGACGCGCAGCGCGGGCGCGACGACGCGGGGGGTCGGCGTCGCGGAAGGCCGGACGCGCTCTCCGCGCGGCACGGCCGATTGGACCGCCTGCGTTCCCGCTTCCGTCTGCGGCATCTGCCCGTTTACCTGCTCCAGGCCGCGCGTCGCGATGTCGATGCCGAAGAAGACGCCGAAGGCGGCCAAAATCATCACAATGAATACCTGCAACGTCGAACGTCCCGTCCGCATCCCGCATTCCTCCCAAATGACCTATGTATGATTGTTCCCCCGGCTTCCTGCCGGCCTCAGCTCATCGCCAGCTCCGCGACCGCGTCCACCTTCTCCGCCTGCCAGTACAGCTCGGCGACGGCTTCGGCCAGCACGTCGGCGGTGCGCAGGCATTCCTCCAGCGTATTTTCCACGCCGCCGATCTCGATCAGGATGCTGTTCGGGGATACCGACTGGTTGTATTCCCCGTGCCCCTCGGACTTGTCTTTGTCCCGGATTCCCCGGGATATGCCCGGAACCTTGCCGTTCAGCAGCTCGTCGAGGCGTTTGGCGAACGCTTCGTTCTGCTCCCAATGCTTGTTCTGGCGCCCGACGACAAACATGATTTTGCCCAGATCGCCCCGGCCGTCCTCCCGTTTGACCGTCGTCAGGTCGCGTCCGTTGGCGTCCCGGTGCAGATCGAAGAAAAATTTCAGATCCGGCTCGGCGGCAATCGCCTCGCGAATCGAATTCAGGGAGTACGAATACGAATACGACCAGTTGTACGCGGGCACAGCGGTTTGATAATCGACGCCGGAGTGCATCGCCCCGATGCCCAGCGCCTCCAATTTTTCTTTCAGCCGCTTGCCCACCAGCGTAATATTGCGTTCCGCGTCGTCCGCCTTCTTCGTCTCCGGCTTCCACGACTCGCGGGGATGCGAATGGTAGATGAACACGACCCGGCGGCCTTCCGTGGTCCGCCTGTCCGAAGACGCCTCTCCTCCCGACGTATGGGTGGGGGCGACCGCGGGCAGCGACGGCGGTTCGGAAGGAATGGACGGCGGCGGGGAGGCGGCGGGAGACTGGGCAGGCGGAGCCGAAACGTCCGGCGCAATCGCCGGTTTGGTCTGTCCTTTGTCTTCCTCGCCCCGCCGCAGCCGCTCCGTCTCCCGCAGCCAGTCCGCCGCCAGACTGCGGACGGACGGCAGCGCCTCGCCGCCCGGTTTTCCGGGCAGCTCGCCCGCCATCATCGCGGCGAGGGTATCCGGCCGGCGGCCCGCGGCGAGCTCCGCCAGCCCCTCGACCGCTTGCGGCGCGAACCGCGAAGCCAGCGGTCCGGCGACGGCGGCGATCAGGTGAAGCGCCGTCAGTCCCGCCATCGCCCAGCGGATCATCCCCCGGATCGAGACGGCGCCGGGCTCCCTGTGGTTCGGTAGAGGCATCGCCCTCTCCTCCTTCTTCACGGCTGCGGATTGCCGGCCGGCACCGCGCCCGCCAGCAGCTCGGCGACGGCGGCCGCCAGCGCGTCCGTCGCGCGGTACAGCTCCTCCAGCGTGTTGTCCGGCCCGCCAATCTCTACTAATAGGTTATGCGGCGAGAGCGACTGGTTGTACTCCGCATTTCCGTGCGTCGATTTGCCGTAGACGCCCTTGGACAATCCCGGCAGGTTTTTCTCCAGAATCGCGTGGAGCTGTTCGGCCAGCTTCGAATTTTGCTCCCAGTGCGGATTTTTTTTGCCGATGACGAAGTAGATCTGCGCGTAATCGACGCCGCCGATCGTGGCCGTCGTCCGTTCGCGCCTCAGCGAGTCCCGGTGGATGTCGAGGATGAGGCGGGCTTTCGGATGCATCGCCAGCGCCTCCTGGACTGTCCCCCTCGAATACGCGTACGACTTGGCATAGTTAAAGCCTTTGATCTCGCTCGGATAGTCGGTCGTCGAATGCGCCGTGCCGATCCCCTTGTCCTCCAGCCGCTCCTGCAGACGCTTGCCGACCAGTCCGACGTTCACCTCGGCGTCGTACGCCAGATCGGGATCGGTGATGCCCTTCGACTTGAGCTCGGGCAGGTACGATTCCCGATTGTGCGAATGGTAGATGAACACAAGTTTTTCTCCGGCTCCCGGCGCGGCGCCTGTCCCGGATTGTCCGGACGGCGGGGCGGAAGGCGCGGGCGTCGGGGCGGGCGACTCCGGAGCGGGACTGATCGCCGAGGCTCCCGGCAGCAGATCGACGGGGGCATCCCCGGGCGAAGCGCCGCTGCCCGAATACAGCACATTCGCCTGGTCCCCGCGCATGCCGGGAAGCTCCGCGGCCAGCAGCGACCGGGGATCGTACGGGTTCACGTGCGTGAGCAGTTGAAGCAGGAAAGCTCCGGCCGCCGCCGGGGAGAAACTGCCGCCTTGGCGGCTCCCTCCTCCGTCGTAATAAGGAATCTCCATCTTCAGCATATCCCCGAAAAAGCCGGCGGACATGGTCATCGCCACGCCCTTCAGCGGCGACATCGGACGGTGATCGCCTCTCTCCGCGCCGATGCCCGCCAGCACCAGCAGGACAATCGTCATCATCGTGCAACCCGACACCATTACGAACAGCTTGGTCATCGCGAGCGTATCGCGCAATTTCGCCGACCATCTCCGGACATCAATGATTTCCGCTTGCCTCATTTCCGGATCCCTCGTTTCCTTCGCGCTTTCTAGGAGTCTATCGTCTCCCACACCACTACTCTATGAAGGCGGGGGCGGCAATAGAACCGAAAATGCCGTTCGATCGATAGGGATACTAGAATGAGAGAAGGCGCGGCGACAAAAAAAATAACGGCTGCGCCGTCCTTGGCCAAGGAAGACGCGCCGTCGTCCGTCAATGCGTATAAGCCGCCACGTTGCCCGAGTCGACCGCTTCGTGCAGCGCCGCGTTTAAGCCGCTGGCGATAATATTGGCGATATCCTCGACGAACTGGTCGATGTCCTTCGGCGTAACCAGCAGGTCTTGACCGATCGGATCGAGCACTTCCTTCACCATGCCGAGCCGTTCCTGCTCCGGCATGCCGTCCAGCATGCCGAGGATAGCCTGGGTATTGGACGTCTGTTTCTTGAAATTTTGCACCAGCATCTCGATGATGCTGTTGACGATCGTCGAGGCGTAGACGACCGTCGGCACGCCGATGGCGATAACCGGAACGCCCAGATGCTCCATCGTCAATCCTTTGCGTTTGTTGCCGACGCCCGACCCCGGATGGATGCCGGTATCGGCGATCTGGATCGTCGTATTCACCCGCTCCAGCGCCATGGAAGCGAGCGCGTCGATCGCGATGACGACGTCGGGCTTCGACCGTTCGACGATGCCCTGCACGATCTCGCTCGTCTCGATGCCGGTCGTTCCGAGCACCCCGGGGGCGATCGCGCTGACGGAGCGGTAGCCCGGATGCACCTGATCCGGCATCAACTCGAAATAATGCCGGGTCACCATCACGTTCTCGACGACAAGCGGGCCGAGCGAATCGGGCGTGACGTGCCAGTTGCCCAATCCGATAATCAGCGCCTTGGCCTCCTTGCCGATGCCGGCGCGCTCCAGAAACGAGGCGAATTCGTTCGCGAACCGGGTCGCGACCTTGTCCTGAAGCACCGAATCCTTGTGGCGCAGCCCCGGCACTTCGATCGTGATGTAATTGCCGATCTGCTTGCCCAGCGTCCGCACGCCTTCTTCATTTAATACCCGGATGCGCGTGATCTTCATGCCCTCGTGCGTCTCCGTCTCGCTCTCGACGCCCGGCAACCGGCTGGTCCGGCCGGCCGAAGCCATCTCCTGCGCCTCAAGCGCCAAGTCCGTGCGCACCGAATAAGCCGACAAGTCCTGCTCGTTGTTCCATTCGCCCCGTTCAAGCGACATATCGATTCCCCCGTCTTTTGCCCGCGGGCAGCAGCCCGCCATCATTTGTTACCGTAGTGTGCGCCTTGCCAAATTTGCTTATTCACGCCTTGCAATTTGCGGGGGGGCCTGATATACTGTTTGAAGTTGTCGTATGCTGTACGACCTTTTTTCGGAAGCCGTCTGCAGGGAGGTGAACGTCATGCCGAACATTAAATCCGCCATCAAACGCGTGAAGACGACTGAGAAGCGCCGTTTGCTCAACGCTTCGCAAAAATCCGCGCTGCGCACGGCCGTGAAGTCCTTCGAAGCCGCTGCCGCATCCAGCGACGTGGAAAAAGCAAAACAAGCCTTGGTCATCGCCAGCAAAAAGCTGGATAAAGCCGTTACCAAAGGCCTGATCCATAAAAATGCCGCTGCCCGCAAAAAATCCCGCCTGGCCAAAGCGTTCAACGCACTGTCCAAGCAAGGCTGATCAGCGACATGGATCATCGGGAGCGGAAGGGGACGCCGTCCTTTTCCGCCTTCGACCGCAATTCGCACAAAAGAAGCCGCCTTCAAGCCGAACGATTCGCTTGAAGGCGGTTTTTTTGCGAGATTCGCCGCGAAGAAGTTCCCGGATCGCCCTTCGCTTGTTCCCGGCGGTATCCGAACGGCCGAGGGTCGGCTCAATGCATGTATTCGCTCAAAGACACCATGCGTTTCTCCAGGCGCGAACGTTCGGCGGCAAACGCCATGAGGTGGCTGTGGACGGACGCCTGCGCGGAAGTTGCGCTTTCGTATTCGCCATAGCGGCTGACCGCCCGCACAAAGTCGCGGACCAGCCGGTGATCGCCGCCGCCGTGGCCGTCAAGGCCGCCGGAGTCCGTCAGCGCGATGAGCTCCCGGCGCCCGCTGCCGAACCGTCTCAACTCGATCTCGTTGGTTTCCATTGACGCCCGGATTTCGCCCGACGTACCCATCAGCTTGAGCGTCCGGCTGCACTGCTCCGTAAAAGCGGTCATCGTAAACACCGCCGTCACTTCGTTGGCGAATTCCATGCTTACGACCTGATGATCGACGACATCGTTGTCGCAATGGTAGACGCATCGGCCGTACGGACCGTCGAGCAGCGCCCGATAGCGGGCTTCGTAACTCGGGTCCGGACTGGACACCGCTTGCAGCCAGCCATAGTCCGCGTGCAAATAAATGTTGGGCGCGTAATAGACGCAGCGGTCTTCGACCGGACAGCCGTCCAGACAGCGCTTCGGCGCTCCCGGCGGCGCGAACTCCGGGCGGAAGTGGGACAGGCTCCCGTAGGAAGCGACGCTCAGACATTCGCTGCCGGCGAGCCAGTGCAGAAGATCGAGATCGTGGCACGATTTCGCCAGAATCATTGGACTCGATTGGGCCGTATTGCGCCAGTTGCCTCTGACGAAGCTGTGGGCCTGATGCCAATAGGCTACGTTCTCGTTGTGTTGGATCGACATCAGCCGGCCGATCCGCCCTTCGTCCAGCAGTTGCTTGATCGTTTGGAAGAAAGGCGAGTAGCGCAAGACATGGCAGATTGTAAGGAGGCGTCCCGCTTCCTCGGCTTGGCGGCCCATCTCCAGACACTGTTCCGGATCGGGAGACATCGGCTTCTCCAGCAGGACGTGATAACCCGCTTTCAGCGCCTTCATCGTCGGTTCGAAATGTTGCCGGTCCTGCGTGCAGATCATGACGGCGTCGGCGAGGCGCGGCTGCCCCAACAGCGCGTCCCAGTTCTCGAAGCAGCGCTCCTCCGCAAGCCCGAACTTGTCCCTGAACCGGTTGCGCCGCTCTTCATTCGGCTCGGCAACGGCTACCACCCGCAATTCGTTCGGATGTCTCAACGCGTATTCGCTGTAAATCAGTCCCCGGTGCCCTGCGCCGATCAGCGCAACCGTTACCGGTTTTCCCCGTTCCACGGCTCTCCCTCCAACTTCCGCCGATGCGCTGCCGAATCCGCATGTTCCGTCCGGCCGCAATCCGGACCGATGGCGAAGCCCGGCCTGCCGCACACATCCCGTTTTTTGGTAAGCATTTTCAATAAATCAATTATAATTCCTCTTGCCGACAGCGGCAAGCCCGGAACCTGTTTGTTCCGGGCCTGCCTATACGGGGATGCCGTCAGCTCGCAAGCTTCAGCAAAAACAACTCCAACCCCAGCGCCTTGTCCACCTTGCCCGTCTTCATGGCGAAATCCAGCTCCGCCAGGTCGGAGAGCAGCTCCGCCAGCCGATCGGCCGGGAAGCGGCGGGCCTGCTCGGCCGCCAGCTTCGCCGCGTACGGGTGCAGACCGAGCCCGGAAGCCATCTGCTGCGGCGAATAGCCTTGCTGGGACAGCTCCTTCGTCTGCAGCATAATCCGAAACTGCCGGGCGAGCAGCGCCGCGATCTTGATCGGCTCCTCCTTCTGCAGGAGCAGCTCCCGCAGCATGTCCATCGCCTCGCGGACGCGCAGATGGACGGCGTGGTCCACCAGCAGGAAGACGTTCTGCTCGGCCGTTCGGGCGACCAGCGAATCGACCGCCTCGACATCGACCCGGGCACGGCCGTTTGCCCCGCCGGACGAAGCCGCGTACAGGCCGATCGTCTCGATCGCCGACGCCATCGTCCGCAGGTTGCCGCCCGCATTGAGAATAAGCCGTTCCGCCGCTCCCGGCTCGAAGGCGAACCCCGCGCGCTCGGCTTGCTTGACCGTCCACGCTCTTAATCCGTCTTCGTCCAGAGGAGCGAACGACAGGCAGCAGCCGCTGTCCTTCAGCCGCTTCACCAGCTTTTTCCGCTCGTCAAGCTTATCCGCCTGAACGGTCAGCAGCAGGATCGAATGCTCCGCCGGGGAATCGAGGTAAGAAAGCAGTGCTTCCGGCTTATGCTCGACTTTGCCGCTTTCCTTGGCCCCGGTCAGGAAAGTCGCGCCCGTGGCCACCACAACCTTGCGGCTCGCCAGAAACGGCATCATGTTCGCTTCCTCGATGACGGCCTCGATCGGCGTCTCCGCGCAGTCGAACCGGACGAGACCGAGCTCCCGCTCCTCCGGCGCCAGCCACTGATCGACCGCAAACGTCACGAACTCCTGCATCAAATAATCTTCGCTGCCGAACAACACATATACGGGCCGGGACTGTCCACGGGAAATATCCTTGGCCGCGCTCCGGTAATCCATCTGACCGTGCCTCCAATCCGAACCCATTTTAGCAAAAAAAGAGAGATGGCGTCAAAGCCGCTTGCGCGGTCCGACGCCATCCCCGTGCCCAACCATCTATATAAACGTCGCCCGGAAGGTCCCCGGGTTGCCCCCGTGCGGCGGATATACGGAGTTGGGTGCCACTCGACATTCTCTACCCTACTATACGCGACTCGTCGCCTGCGCGTGCAGGCGATCGCCCAATTAATTGACGGTTTTCTCCGTCCCCGACGACAAATCCACTTCGTAACGGAACCGTTTGCCGTCTACGGCCGCTTCGTATTGAAACCGGTTGTCGTCCACCCATTGCACCGGCGTCACCACGGCTTCCGCCTTCCAGCTCAATTGGGATCGGTACAGGATGTCCCCCGTACGCAGGTTCCGAACCGTCATCCGCCCTTCGGCCAACAACGCGACGCGCGAACCGTCGGGCGAGACGAGGCCTTCTTCCGCCCATGCCGGCAATATCGAAGCGATCCCCATCGTTTGGCCGCCGTTCGGGACGGGAGCGTCCATGACGGTCTTGCCTTGCCCGTCCAAGGCCGGCTGAAATCCTTGTTCCGCCCCCCCGTCCTGGTCTTGTTTGGCCAGATCCTTGTCCTCGGCCGGCGTGCGGGCCGGGGCATCCGGGCCGGCCGGATCGGAAGTCGGAGCGGGCGTCGCCTGCGGCTGGCCGTTCTGCGCGTCCGACGGAGCCGGCGTGCGGGCCGGGGTTCGCTCCGATACGCGGAACGGCGTCGGACCGGAAGCGGCTTCGGGCGAGCCGCCGATTTCCAGTTTGTTCTTCATGTCCCCGCCGGCCCCGGGCAGCTTCGGGCTGCTGTCCGGGCTTCCGGAGCGATTCTCCGTCCCGGAGGTTTGGCCGTACTGATCGGACGTGGAGAGAGCGGAGGCGGCGGCGTTGTCGCCGGACATCTCCTTCGATCCGCCCGAAGCGGCGGCTCCCTCCGATCTCGTCTCGGCGGACTCCGCCGGGTTCGGAACCAGATCGGCGGCCTGCTTCGCCCGATCGTCGAAACTGTCTCCTCCGGACAGCGTCACCACCGCAAACGCGACGGTCGCCGCCACCACTCCCGCCAAACCGTAGGCCCAGCCGAAGCTTCTCCGGCCCCGGCTGCGGTCCGCGCGGCTGGAGGAGCGGCCGCGCGGACGCTCCCCGGCTTGATCGGCCTCGGCGGCCGGCTCCGCCGGTCCGTCCGGTTCCTCGAACAGGAGCAGCCGTTCCCGGTCGGATATTTCCGTTGCGGACAACTGCGGCAGGATGGCGTCCACCAGGCTGAACGGCGGAGCGACCTTCGGCAGCTCGCGCAATTCGCCGTCGAGCCGGATCAGCCGGGCAAACAGCGCCTGGCAGCCGGAACATTCGTCCAGATGCTCCATCAGCAGACGTTCTTCCGCTTCGTTCAAATCGCCGTCCACGAACCGTTGCATCAAGTCCGTCGCGTCTCCGCAATTCATCCCCGGACACCTCCCTTCTCGTATTCTTGCAGCATCTGTTGAAGCTGCTGTCTGGCCCTGAACAAGTAGGATTTCACCGTATTCAGCGGAAGATTCAAGCTGTCGGCGATTTCTTGATAAGAAAAGTCCTGCAAATACCGAAGCACAACAACCGTCCGATGGTGCTCGGGAAGTCGGCCGATCGCCTCCCGGACATCTTTGGCGGCATCCTGCGTCAAGATCGAACGTTCCACGTCAGTCTCGGCTGTAAAACTCATGTCATGCTCCTCAATCGATACCGTCGGTTTGGCGCGTCTGAATTTGTCGATGCAGATGTTGGTGACGATCCGCTGCACCCACGTTTTGAACAACGCCTTCTCCTCGTACGAATCGATCTTCCGATAAATGCGGATCAGCGCTTCCTGTGCCGCATCCTGCGCATCCTGTTCGTTGCCGAGTATGTAGTAGGCTGTCCGGTAGACGTGAGTTTCTATTTGTCGCAAAAGAGTGACCAGAGCGTCGCGATCGCCCGCTTGAGCAGCTTTGATTAATTCAAGAGCTACCAAGTGAACCTCCCCTCTGCAACCTTATGGACGTGTCGAACACGCAAAAAAGTTGCACCATGAATAAAAAAATGATACCAGAAATCTTGGTAGGAAGAAATGGAGAAAGAGTTCGGGGAGCGCGGGATTCCGCCGGCGGACAGCAGGTTGGGGCGCGTCCCGTTCCTGCTCCCGAAGACCGTTTCCCGGCGGGATTCGGCAAAAAAAAGAGGACCCCGCAAAAGGTCCTCTTGCCCGATTCGTTCGCGAACGGTGTCGATCTCCGCCTTTACGGCACCCGGACGACAAAAGAAACGGTCACCACTTCGCCGTTGTGCTTGAATTGCCCCCACAGCTTGTAGACGCCGCTTTCCGGGAAAGTCGTCGCGAATCTCGCCTCCGGACCGGAAGCCCGTTCGTCAATCGGATGCACGTGCAGGTAACGCTCCGCATCCCCGCTCAAAATGACCACATGGCCGACGGCTCCGAGGTACGGCTGAAGATCCGTGATGGGGGCTTGCGTCCGTTCGTCTTTTAAGGTAAAAACAAGCGTCGTCTCCCGGCCGGCCTCCAGCCGGTCGAAGGAAAGCTCGATCCGCTTGCCGTCCGCGGTTTTCGCCAGGCTGGCGTCGGGCCGGAGCGGCTCCGCGGCGGCCTGTTCGCCCTCGACGGAGACCCATTCCGTCTTGGTCATGGCGGACCCTCCCGTCGGGACGAAATCCGCAATCAGCTTGTACTGCCCGCCGCGCGGAAAAACCGTCGAGATCTCGAACACGCCCTGGCCTTTAAACTCGGGATGCACATGCCGGAAAAACGACAGATCCTTGCTGACGATAATCAGATGCTGCTTCTCTTCGTGGACCGTATCGAATTGTTCGATCGGCCGGCCGGCCGCCGACAGTTCGATCCGAATCGCCGTTTCCCGGTTGGCCTGGGGCTTGCTTCCGTCCGCCAGCGTCCAGACCGCGGACACCTGGTCGGCTTGAATCCGGGCGCCGGCATCTCCATGTCCTTCATGTCCCGCGCCGTGTCCGTCCGCGTGCCGGCCGGCATGACCGTCGGCCCGTACGGCCGAAGGATTCGCCTCCCCCTTGCCGCACGCCGCGACGAGCATCGCCAGAAGCACAAGCGCTGCCGCCGTTTTGTTCATCCGCATAACCTCCATTTGCTTGTCGCCGCTCATAGATTGATCCGTTGCAGCCTCAACGCGTTCAGCACGACGGATACGGAGCTGAGCGCCATGGCCGCGCCCGCGACCCAGGGAGCCAGCAGCCCCATCGCCGCGACGGGAATGCCCAGCGTGTTGTATCCGAGCGCCCAGAACAGATTTTGCCGGATGTTCGCCATCGTCTTCCGGCTGATCGTTACCGCGTCCGCGATACGGTTCAGGTCGCCGCTCATCAGCGTGATGTCCGCCGCTTCCATCGCGACGTCCGTACCCGTGCCGATGGCCATGCCGATATCCGCGGTCGCGAGCGCCGGCGCGTCGTTGATTCCGTCCCCGACCATGGCGACGACTTTGCCTTGCGCCTGCAGCTTTTTGACTTCGTCGGCCTTGCCTTCCGGCAGCACCTCGGCCCGGACCCTGTCGATACCGGCTTGTCTGGCGATCGCTTGCGCCGTCCGCTCGTTGTCGCCGGTAATCATCACGACCTCGATTCCCATCCGCTTCAGCCGGGCAATCGCTTCCCGGGACGTCTCCCGGATCGTATCGGCAACGGCTACTACGCCCTCGCAGCGGCCGTCGATCGCGACGAGCATCGCCGTTTTCCCTTCCTCCTCCAGATTCGCCATTTTTCCATGCGCCCATCCGGCCTCCACGCCGAATTTTTCCATGAGCCTGCGAGTCCCGACGAGAATTTCCCGGCCTTCCGCCTCCGCGCGGATGCCGAATCCGGGAATCGCCTCGAACCGGCTCGGCGGCTGCAGCTCGATGCCTTGGGCGGCCACCCCCGACACGATCGCCTCGGCCAACGGATGCTCCGAGTTTTTCTCCGCCGCCCCGACCAGACGCAGGAACGCTGTCCGGTCCATCCGTTCGACGATAACGTCGGTCAGCTCCGGCTTGCCCTTCGTGACGGTCCCCGTCTTGTCGAGCAGAATCGTATCGATCTTGTGCGCCTGCTCCAGATGTTCGCCGCCCTTGAACAGCACGCCGAGCTCGGCGGCGCGGCCGGAACCCGCCATGATGGAAGTCGGGGTCGCCAATCCGAGCGCGCAAGGGCAGGCGATGACGAGAATGGCGATGGCCGTCTCCAGCGCCTGGCCGAAGTCGCCGGGCGAAATCCAGAAGTACCAGATCCCGAAGACGATAACGGCGACGGCCACAACGATCGGCACAAAGATGCCGGAGATGACGTCGGCGATCCGCTGGATCGGCGCTTTCGAACCCTGCGCCTCCTCGACGGCCCGGATGATCCGCGACAGCGCCGATTCCTTGCCGACTTGGGTCGCCCTCACCGTCAAGCTGCCGTATTTGTTCAAGGTCGCGCCGATGACGGTGTCGCCCGGCTTTTTCTCGACGGGGATGCTCTCGCCGGTCAGCATCGACTCGTCCACGGCCGAGCTGCCTTCCACGACTTCGCCGTCCACCGGCACTTTCTCGCCCGGTTTGACGATCACGATATCCCCGGCGGCGACCTGTTCGACCGGCAGCACCAGCTCGCGGCCGTCCCGCACGACCAAAGCCGTCTTCGCCCGAAGTCCCATCAGCGTCTTGATCGCTTCCGACGCGCGTCCCTTGGCCAGCGATTCGAGCAGCTTGCCCAGGAGAACAAGCGTAATCAGGATGGCGCTTGTCTCGTAATACATCGGGGGGGTATGGTGCGAGCCTCCTTCAGCCGCCCACTCCAATGTCAGATACAAGCTGTAAAAGTAAGCGGCCGACGTGCCCAGCGCCACCAGCACGTCCATATTCGCGCTTTTGTTGCGAAGCGCCTTGTAAGCGCCGGAATAAAACGGCCAGCCGATATAAAACTGGACCGGCGTCGCCAGCGCCAACTGGGTCCACGGATTCATGAACAGGTCGGGTATCCAGATCCGCGATAAGAAGGAAAAGTGGCTGACCATCGACCAGAGCAGCGGCAGAGACAGGATCGCGGACAGCAGCAGCTTGCGCTTCTGGCGGCGAACGGCTTCCTCCCTGCGGTTGTCCGCTTCGTCCCGGTTCGTCCGGGGAACGGCCTGGTAGCCGAGCTTCGCCACCTTTTCCTGGATCTGCTTCAAATCGACCTGAGCGGGATCGTACGTTACGGTCGCCTCTTCCATCGCGAAATTCACATGGGCTTGGGCAACGCCGTCCATTTTATTTAAACCCTTTTCGATCCGGTTGGCGCATGCCGCGCAAGTCATGCCGATGATCTGCAGGGACGTTTGTCTGGTGTCTGAGGTGTTGGCGCTCATCGGGATCTCTCCTTGTTCATTGGCCGTTCGCGATATAGCCGCGTTGTTCGGCCGCGTCCGGCGCGACCCGGCTCTCGTCGTATTCGGAGGCGGAGCGGCCGTCCCGCAAATCGGGAGGACAGGCCGCTCCTATCGAATTCAGCGTGTCTGTAATAGAATGGGCACAATTGCTGCGGGACATGCCCCGGACTTGAAGCGTTACGCTTTTCATCGAGTGATTCACCCTTTCCGTTGTCGTCGATGATTGTCGCCTTTTAGATATATAGTATACCCCCGTATGGTATACAAAGTCAACCGGCGCATCGCATCAGCGAAACGCGGAAGGGCCAACAGGCCGACCCCCGGCCCAGCGTGCCGGGGGTCAGCTTGTTTTCGTACGGACGCTTCGCGTTCGGCCTCCGTCCAAAAAGCCTGCGACCGAATAACCGTCCGGGCCGATTCGAACCGTGATCTCGCCCGATTCGTCCGTTCGCCACAGCCGCGCCCCCGACGTTACGATTCTGGCGGTCACGGCCGGATGGGGATGGCCGTACACGTTGTTCACGCCCGCTGATATGACCGCGTTCCGCGGCTTCCATGCCGCCAGCCACTCCGCGGAAGTCGACGTCTTGCTTCCGTGATGCGCGATCTTCGCGATATCCACCGGCGACCGGCCGGCTAGTCCCCCGGCGGCTTCCGCCGTTTCGAGCCAAGCTCGTTCCTCATCTTCGGTCATGTCTCCGGTCAGCAGCAGCTTGACGCCATGAATTTCGGCAAGCAAGACGACGGAGAAGCGGTTCTGATGGTCCGCGTCGATCAGCCGGGGTTCCGGACGTCCGGATGCTCCGGGCGGCGCGAGAACGGTCAGCCGGGTATCGCGGTCCGGCTGCCAGGTGGCGCCCGGTTCGGCCGCCAGCAGCTTCACGCCGCGGCCGAGCGCCGTCTCCAGCAGCTTGCGGACGGAAGGGGCATCCTTCCACGTGCCGTTCACGAGAAGCCGGTCCGACGGAATTTCCTCCAGCACCGCCTGCAAGCCGCCGACATGGTCCTGGTCGAAATGCGTCGCGACCACGAGATCGAGGTGGCGGACGCCCCGTTTCTTCAGCAGCGGCACCAGCAGCTTGCGCCCGACCTCAAACGGATCGTCCCGCCGCTTCCATTCCTCCCCGGGCTTGAGGAAGGACAGCGTCCCTCCCCCGTCGATCAACAGATTCCGGTCGTCCGGCGTCCGGATCAGAATCGCGTCCCCCTGTCCGACATCGAGAAAATGGACGGTCGCTTCCCGTCCGAGCCGCTCCGGCGGCCAATAAGCGACGGCCAGCAACACGGCCAGCAGCGCGGCGGGCCGGATCGCCCGGCCCGCTCCCGCGCCCGGCTCGCGCCGGAAGCGCAGCAGCCCGCTTACGATCAGCGTCAACGCCGCGTAATAAGCCGCGACCCACCATCCGGGCGGCGTCGCCCAGATAAGCGTGCCGGCCTCGATCCGGGCCGCGAACCCGATGACGGAGAAGGAGGCGTCGTTCAGCATACGCACGAGCGAAGCGAGCGCGCGGCCGGCCGGCTCCCACGCGAAACCCGCAAGCATCGACAGCGTCCCGGCCGGAAGCACGATCAGGCTGATGTACGGCACGAGAACCAGGTTCGCGGCGAACGACCACAACGAGAACTGGTTGAAATAATACACCGTGACGGGAAACGAAACGAGCTGGGCGACAACCGTCACCGCCAGCGCCTGCTTCGCGGCTGCCGCCGCCTTGCCGCAGAGGACACGGGCGGCGCCGCCTGCTGCGAGAGGGCCGGGCTCCGCCGCCGGACGCTCCGCCCGTTCCTCGCCGCCGCTCCAACCCGTTATGGCCAGCACCCGGGGCACAAAGCCGATCAGTCCGGCGGTCACGAGAAACGACAACTGGAAGCCGACATCGAGCAGGCTGTACGGATTCCAGAGCAGCATCAGCCACAGCGCCGCCGCCAGCACATGCAGGCCGTCCTTAAGCTTGCGCCGTTTGGCCAACTGCAGGCCAATCATCGCCATGAGGCCGGCCCTCACGACGGATGGAGCCGCGCCGCTGAAGGCGACATAGCCGGGCACGGCGATCATGGCCGCGGTCAGTTGCGTTTCCCTCGTCAGCCCGAACATCCGCAGCGCCGCCAGCACCGCGAACAAAAACACCGCAACGTGCATGCCGCTGATCGCGAGAATATGAGTCAATCCCAGCTTGGCGAACTGCGAATACCGCTCGGGATCGATATCGTCGCGGATGCCGACGATCAGCCCCTTCATGTAGCCGCCTTGGTCTTCCCCGAACAACGCGTCGAGCTTCGCCGAGAACAACTGGCGAACATCGTCGACCGCCTGCAGCGGCGCATACAGGCCGAGAGCTTTCGCCGGCCCGGCGCGGACGGACTCCGTGCCGTCCACGGCGAGCTGCCAGTGGATGCCCTGCTGCCGAAGATAGCTCCGGTAATCGAAGCCGCCTTCGTTGCGCGCGGTGTTGGGCAGCTTCAGCGCGCCCGCCAGCTCCAACCGGTCGCCCCGGCCCCACCGCAGCGCGGCGGCCTGCTCGGATTGCGCGCGCAGGCGGATTCTTACCTGCAGCAACTCCCCCCGGGCGCCCGACGCCGCTTCGCCCCCTCCCTCCGCCGTTACCGCCATTCGCTCCGTCTTCATCCGAAACGCGGCCAGATCGCCGTCCACCTCGACCGGGGAGTCGATCGTCCCGATCGCCCGCACCGTCATGCCGTTTAAGGCTTCAGCGTCGTCCGCGCCGAAAGCCGCCGGCAGTGCCGAAACGTTGCGTTCGTCCAGGGCGTGCGCGTAGACGCCCGACACGGAGGCAAGCGCGGCCCATAAGGCGATCGGGGCGGCCTTAAACGAGCGGACGCGCGCCCAGACCGCCAGCAGCAAGACGAGCGCCGCGCCTGCGGCGGCCGCATGACGCCCGCCCGTCTGCCAGCCGAGCCCGATTGCCGTCCCGGCGGTCCACGCGGCGGCTCCGGCCGGCAAGGGCCTGCTTCGGATCGCTTCGGTCATCCGCTCAACCATGTGCTCCCCTCCTGCGCCCCCTGAAAATAATAAAGAACCCCGGCATCTCGCTTGGCGAATGCGGGGTTCTTCCCTGCGGGTGCTTATTAATTGGTTACCGCTTCATCCGTTCCGGCCGGCGGCTCGTAATTCTCCAGACGGCGGAACCGGATGCCGACCTGGTTCATCAACGCCATTACCTTGTCCTGATCCTTCGGATAAGACCGGTGATAGACGATTTCCGCTATGCCGCTGTTCGCGAGCATGTTCGCGCACGTCCAGCACGGCTGGTCGGTGACGTAGACGATCGAGCCCTCCCGGTCGTGGCGGTCTGTGAACAGCAGCAGGTTTTGTTCCGCGTGAATCGTCCGGACGCAGCGCTGCTTGGCCACGACCTGCTCTTGACCGTCAACACGTTTGATTTCGTACTCCTCCACCAGCATGCACCCTGCTTCGGAGCAGTCGGGCACGCCCATCGGAGCGCCGTTATAGGCGGTGCCGAGCAGCTTTTTGCCCTGCACGAGCACGGCTCCAACATGCCGCCGAGGACATTGGGAACGGGTTGAAACCATGTAGGCGATATCCATGAAGTAGGTATCCCAACTTTTTCGACGCGTCATTGCGGTATTTCCGTCCTTTCCTTACGCTTGGCTCGCTTCGATCGCTTGCTCCAGATCATACAAGATGTCCTCGATCGCCTCGGTGCCGATCGACAACCGGATCATGTTCGGCGTTACGCCCGTCGACAGCAGTTCATCGCCTTCCAGTTGGCTGTGCGTCGTGCTGGCCGGGTGAATGATAAGCGATTTGCTGTCGCCGACGTTCGCCAGATGGGAGAGCAGCTTCACACTGTTGATCACTTTGCGGCCCGCCTCCAGACCTCCGCGAATGCCGAACGTCAGAATCGCGCCTTGGCCGCGGGGCAAATATTTGCGCGCAAGCGCGTTCGACGGATGGTTCTCCAGCCCCGGGTAGTTCACCCACTCGACCGCGTCGTTGCGCTCCAGCCAGCGGGCGACCGCCAACGCGTTCTCGCTGTGCCGCTCCATCCGCAGATGCAGCGTCTCCAGACCTTGCAGCAGCAGGAACGAGTTAAACGGCGAGATCGATGCCCCGATGTCGCGAGCCAATTGGACGCGAGCCTTGATGATATACGAGATCGGCCCCAACGCGTCCCAAAACACAAGCCCGTGATAGCTCGGGTCCGGCTCCGTAAAGCCCGGGAACCTTCCGCTGTCCTTCCAGTTGAAGTTGCCGCTGTCCACCACCACGCCGCCGATGGACGTCCCGTGGCCGCCGATGAACTTCGTGGCCGAGTGCACGACGATGTCCGCGCCGTGTTCGATCGGACGGAGCAGATACGGACTCGGAAGCGTGTTGTCCACGATCAGCGGCACGCCGTTCTCGTGGGCGATGTCGGCCACGGCCCGAATATCGAGAACGTCGCCCTTCGGATTGCCGATGGATTCGGCGTAGATCGCTTTCGTCTTGTCGTTGATCGCCTTGCGGAAGTTCTCGGGATCGGACTGATCGACGAACCGGACGGTGATGCCGAACTTCGGCAGCGTGTTGGCGAACAGGTTATACGTTCCGCCGTACAGGCTGGTCGACGAGACGATCTCGTCTCCGGCTCCGGCGATGTTCAGGATGGAGTATGTAGTGGCGGCTTGCCCGGAAGAAGTAGCCAGCGCGCCGACTCCTCCTTCGAGTGCGGCGATCCGCTTCTCGAATACGTCCGTTGTCGGGTTCATCAGACGGGTGTAGATGTTACCGAATTCTTTGAGCGCGAACAAGTTCGCCGCGTGCTCGGTATCCCGGAATCCGTACGAAGTGGTCTGGTAGATCGGTACGGCGCGGGACAGCGTTGCGGGATCAAGTTCCTGGCCGGCGTGAACGGCCAGCGTCTCCGGCTGCAGCTTGCGTTCTGGCGACATGCGTAAAGCCTCCTCTACAGGATCAGTTCGGTTCTCGTCCATTGTCTCATATACAGGCGCAATTGGAAAGGGTTTCCCAATCGGTTCTTTTCGTTTTTTGTTCGCGCCGGCGGTACGACCCGCTATTCCCCCACGTAAACGAGCGGACGCAGCTTGTCCATCGTCGCCGGACCGATGCCCGGCACGTCGTCCAGCTCCTCCGCCGATTTGAAGCCGCCCCGCTTCGTCCGCCATTCGATAATCGCCCGGGCGCGGGTCTCGCCGATACCGGGCAGCGACCGGAGCTCCTTCAGGCCGGCCCGATTCAGGTCGATCCGCCCGGACGGAGCCGAGGGCTCCGGTTCGTCCGGAAGGCGGGCCGCTCCATCGGTTGGCGCATCGCCGGCGCTCTCCCGCTCCGCGGCCAACCGCTCGCGGACGGCATCGTCGAGGACGATCCATCCGTCCTCCCGGCCGGGCCATTCCCGCATCTCGCGGTCCGCCGGCCACAACTGCAGAGCCAAAGGCAGCACAGCGGCAAGCAGCCATCCGTACGGACGGAGTCTCCGCCCGGTTTCGACGCCCATCGTACAACCCCCCTGTCAAACGCCGTCATACGCGGCGTCCTGCGTGCATAAGCATAACATAACTTGTATGAATCGTTCGCTCGGCGCTACGCCGCGATTGCCGCCGGAAGACAAGCCGCAGCCTCTCGCGTGATCAGGCCGACGAAAGGAGGAACTCTGCGCGATGAAAGCCGGCTTTATCGGCACAGGCAGCATGGGGAGCCTGCTGATTGAAGCGTTTATCCGCTCGGGAGCGCTGAGCCCCGAACAGATCCTGGTGACCAACCGCACGCCGGCCAAAGCCCGCCTTCTGGCTGAACGTTTTCCGGGCGTCGCCGTCGCCAGCTCGAATTCGCAGGCAGCCGCCGAATCGTCCATCCTGTTTCTGTGCGTCAAACCGATGGAGTTCAAACGGGTGATCGACGAGATCCGTTCCGCCGTAGCCCCGTCCCAAATCATCGTCTCGATTACGAGTCCCGTCCAGATTCGCCACCTCGAAGAGGAGCTGCCGGCAAAAATCGCCAAAGTCGTCCCGAGCATCGCCAACCGCGCGCTTGCGGGCGCCACGTTGTGCGCTTACGGCAAGCGGATGCGGGAAGAGGACATATCGGCGCTCGAATCGCTGCTGTCCCGCATCAGCACGCCGATCCGGATCGACGAACGGCACACGCGCGTCGCTTCCGATATATCCAGTTGCGGCCCCGCGTTTCTCGCCTTTTTCCTGCAGCAATTGGTGGACGCCGCCGTAAGAGTGTCGGGCATCCCGAGGGAAACGGCCCTGCGGATGGCCGTGCAGATGGCCGGCGCGACCGGCTCCCTGCTGGCCTCCGGCCAGTTCACCCCGGAGGAGTTGCAGGCTCGCGTCGCCGTGCCCGGGGGCATCACGGCCGAAGGGCTCAAGCTGCTCGACCGCGATCTGAACGGCGTATTCGACGAGCTGCTGCGGGTGACGCACGCCAAATACGAGGAGGATCTCGACAAGCTGGACACGTTGTTTTTCGGCACGATCAAGGATTAAAAGAGAAACGGACGGACGCCCGGCCGGCGGAGCATCATGCCCACGCGCGGCCGGGTCGTCCGTCCGAATGCTTTTCGAACGGTTAACCCGCGACGATATTGACCAGCTTGCCTTTTACCTTGATGACCTTGCGCACCGACTTGCCCGCGATCAGTTCCTTCACGCGTTCGATCGCCAACGCCAGCTCCTCCATCGCCGCCTCGTCGAGATCCGCCGGGATTTTGACGCGGTCGGCGATTTTGCCGTTCACCTGCACGACGATCTCGACTTCGTTGTCGACCGTCAGCGCCGGATCGTAGGTCGGCCACGGCACATACGTGATCGTGTCGTTGTGGCCGAGCCGCTGCCACAGCTCCTCCGCGATATGCGGGGCCAGCGGCGACAGCATCTGCACGAAGTTTTTCATCGCTTCAAGCGGCAGCGATTCCTGCTTGTAGGCTTCGTTGACGAAGATCATCAACTGGCTGATCGCCGTGTTGAAGCGCAGCGCTTCGATGTCCTCGGTGACTTTCTTGATCGTCTTGTGCCACGTGCGCACGAATTCGGCGTTCGGCTCGCCCGCGCCGATCTTCGGATTGAGCTTGCCCTCGTCCGTCACGAACAGCCGCCATACGCGGGAGAGGAACCGGTACATCCCTTCGACCCCGTTCGTGCTCCACGGCTTCGTCGCCTCCAGCGGGCCCATAAACATCTCGTACATGCGCAGCGTGTCGGCTCCGTACTCGTTCACGATGTCGTCCGGGTTGATGACGTTGCCGCGCGATTTGGACATTTTCTCCATATTTTCGCCGAGAATCATACCCTGGTTGACGAGCTTCTGGAACGGCTCCTTCGTATGCACTACGCCGATGTCGTACAGCACCTTGTGCCAGAAGCGCGCGTACAGCAGGTGCAGCACCGCGTGCTCGGCTCCGCCGATGTACAGGTCGACCGGCAGCCATTTTTTCTGCAGCTCGGGCGAGCAAATTTCCTTGTCGTTGTGCGGGTCGATGAACCGCAGATAATACCAGCAGCTTCCCGCCCATTGCGGCATCGTGTTCGTCTCCCGGCGCGCCTTCATCCCGGTCTCGGGATCAACCGTGTTGACCCAGTCCGTGACGTTGGCCAGCGGCGACTCGCCGGTTCCCGACGGCTTGATCTCGTCGATATCCGGCAGCAGCAGCGGCAGTTGATCCTCCGGCACAGGCTTCATCGTGCCGTCTTCCAGATGCAGGATCGGGATCGGCTCGCCCCAGTAGCGCTGGCGGCTGAACAGCCAGTCGCGCAGGCGGTAGGTCACTTTGCCTTGTCCGCGGCCGTTCGCTTCGAGCCATTCGATCATTTTCGCGATCGCTTGCTCGTTGTTCAATCCGTTCAGGAAACCGGAGTTGACGTGCGGGCCGTCGCCGGCGTAAGCCTCCTTCGACAGATCGCCTCCCTGGACAACCTCGACGATCGGCAGGTCGAACTTTTTCGCGAACTCGTAGTCGCGCTGGTCATGCCCCGGCACGGCCATAATCGCGCCCGTCCCGTAGCCGCCCAACACGTAATCGGCGATCCAGATCGGAATTTTTGCGCCGTTCACCGGGTTCACCGCGTACGCTCCCGTGAATACGCCCGATTTGTCTTTGTTCAGGTCGGTGCGCTCCAGATCGCTCTTGCGCGCCGACATCTCCCGGTATTCCTCCACCGCCGCCTTCTGTTCGGCCTTCACGATGCGGTCCACCAGCTCGTGCTCCGGCGCCAGGACGCAATACGTCGCGCCGAACAGCGTGTCGGGACGCGTGGTGAATACGACCAGTTGCGCGTCTTCGTGTCCGTCGACCGCAAAGGTCACTTCCGCGCCCTTGGACTTGCCGATCCAGTTGCGCTGCATGTCCTTGATGCTCTCCGACCAGTCCAGCTCTTCGAGATCCTCCAGCAGCCGCTCGGCGTACTCCGTAATTTTCAGCACCCATTGCCGCATCGGCTTGCGGATGACCGGATGGCCGCCGCGTTCGCTTTTGCCGTCGATGACCTCTTCGTTCGCCAGCACCGTTCCGAGCGCGGGACACCAGTTGACAGGAACTTCGGCGACGTAGGCCAGCCCTTTTTTGTACAGTTGCAGGAAAATCCACTGCGTCCATTTGTAATATTGCGGGTCCGTCGTGCTGATCTCGCGGTCCCAATCGTACGAGAAGCCAAGCGACTTGATCTGGCGGCGGAAGTTGTCGATGTTCTTCACCGTGATGTCGCGCGGATGCTTGCCCGTATCGAGCGCGTGCTGCTCGGCCGGCAGGCCGAACGCGTCCCAACCCATCGGGTGCAGGACGTCGTAGCCCTTCATCCGCTTGTAACGGGACACGATATCGCTGGCGGTGTATCCTTCCGGGTGGCCGACGTGCAGGCCCGCTCCGGACGGATACGGGAACATGTCGAGCGCGTAAAACTTCGGTTTCGAGTCGTCGTTCAGCACGCGGAACGTTTTGTGCTCATCCCAGTATTTCTGCCACTTGGGCTCGATCACCTGGGGGCGGTAGCCGTGTTCGTGTTCTTGCGCCATGATCGTCTGTCTCCCTTCAAGAATAAAAAAAGCTCCCCTCGTTCCAGGGACGGGACTTCACCCGTGGTACCACCCTGGTTAGCAAATGCGGGAAGCGTGCTTTGCTCACTCTGGGCCCTTAACGCGGGCGTACGTTCCGGCATTGGGACCGGACGGCTCCGAGGCGAGTTCGCACAAGATCACCTGCCGGCTTGCACCAACCGCCGGCTCTCTGGAAGGGTCTCCATGCTACTATTCCTCTTCCTGGCCTTTACTGGAAAAGTTTTTACGCCTGATTATACCGCAAATCGACCCGTCTCGTCAAATGGTTGTTCCGATACCGCACGCCTGCGCCTCCAGCCGCCGACGGCGGGCGCTTCCCGGCTCCGCGGCTCCCTCCGGCCGGCTTCCCCCGCGCTGCTCGTTGCGCGCGGGAGTCCGGATCAAGTACAATGAGACAATCGGAAAATCAAGTCAAAGGATGTTTGACCATGCCGAAAGGAAAACGAAATACCGCCCGTACGCCATCGTCCGGGAGCAAATCCGGGGGCGGCCCCGGCAATCCGAATCGCCGGGGAGGAGGGGCCGCGGGACGCGGCGGTCCCGGAGCCGGACGGCGTCATGACGCGGGAGGCGCTGCATTCGGCCAAGCGGGCCGGGGACGGCCGGGCGGCTCCGGCCGCAAGGGACGGGGCGAAGAGGCCGCCCGCGGCGGCCGCGCCGGACATGCTTCGGCGGGCATCCCGGAGACGGCCCCGGCCCGCCGTGGGACGCCCGGCCGGACGGGACAGCGGCTCGGCCGGGCGGACCGGAGCGCCGCGCTTCCGGTATTCCGCGAGCCGGGCAGACGTGTCGGCGAGTGGTACGAGCTGAAGCTTCCCCCGGCGGTGGCGGCCTTGCCGCCGGATCAGGCGCTTGAGCGGCTGCCGCTGCCGCCGAAGCTCGCCGACCGCCTGCTCTACGAAGGCGGAGTGGCGCGGAAGGGCTCCCAGCTCCGTCTCAAGCTGTTCCCGATGCGGGAGCCGGACTTTCCGGACGATCTGCTCGATCCGTTCACCGTCCTGTACGAGGATGACTTCTCACTTGTCGTCATGAAGCCCGCCGGCGTCGAAGTGCATCCGAGCGTGCAAGGTCAGCGCAAGACGCTGGTACACGCCGTAGCCGCCTACTACCGGCTGACGAACCAGTTCTGTCTCGTCAGGCAGGCGCACCGGCTGGACAAGGACACAACCGGGCCCGTCCTGTTCGCCAAAAACGATCTCGCGCAGCACGTCTTCGACAAAGGCATGCGCGAGAAGCGAATCGAGCGGGTTTATCTCGCCCTTGCGGAAGGCGAAGTCGAGCTCGACCGCGGCACGATCGACATGCCGATCGGCCAAGACCGCCACCATTCCACGCGCCGGATCGTCAGCCCGACCGGGGACCCCGCGGTTACGCATTATCAGGTCGTCGAGCGGTTCCCCGGCTACACGCTGCTCCGGCTTTGGCTGGAGACCGGCCGAACACACCAGATCCGCGTCCATTTGTCCGCGATCGGCCATCCGATCGCCGGTGACGGCATGTACGGCGGCAAGCGGCGGCTTATTTCCCGGCAGGCGCTGCACGGCGAGAAGCTCGTCTGGTTCCACCCCTGGACCGGCGAGCGCATGAGCGTTCGCGCCCCGCTGCCGGACGACTTCAAGCGGGCGCTCGACCGGCTGCGGCACGATCCGGCCTTCGGGGAAGAAGCGGCGGGCGCCGGTTCGCACGGCGACGAGGCCGGGGACGACTGAAGCGCAATCGCCTTTTCCCCGGCCTATTACCGTCACTCCCCTTGCACCCGCCCCGCCTCTGAAAACCGAAGCCGCCCGCGGACTTCGCAGTCCGACTGGGCGGCTTCTTCTATGCTCTCGCTATTTATTTCACCGCGGCGAAAAATGCCCGCTGCGTCTCCCGTCCCGGGGCGCGCCAGCGGAAGTCCGCGGCCTGTTCGATGCGGCCGAAGCCGGCGTCGCGCAGCATCCGCTCCAGCTTGTCCAGAGGGTACGCCCGTTGGACGTGCACCTCCTCAATCCGGTCGAACCGCCCGTCGTCGCCTGCCAGGAAGATCGTCAGCGCATGTTCGATCTGGCAGCGGCCGATATCCAGCTCGCACGTCCAGATATAAGCCGCGTCGGGTTCGTTCAGCGTAAACGGCTGCTCGTCCGCGTACCGCTCCAGCAGCGCGGGCGTATGCACGTCGAACAGGAACGCTCCGCCCGGCCGAAGCGCGTCGTAGACGGCCCGGAACGTCTTGGCGAGATCTTCTTCCTCCGTCAAATAGTTCAGGCAGTCGCAAAACGAAAACGCCGCGTCCACCTGCTCCGGCAGCGCCAGCTCGCGCATGTCCTGCTGCAGCCAGACGATCTCCGCAGCGGCGGAACCGCCCGACCGGCGCATCTCGGCTTCCTTGTCCGACGCGATCGCCAGCATATGCTCGGACAAATCTATGCCATAGACGCGAATGCCCGACTGGGCCAGCGGAATCGCGAGACTGCCCGTGCCGCAGCCGAGGTCGGCCAACACCCGCGGCTTCTCCATGCCAAGCCGATCCCAGGCCTCGGCTAAAAACGCCAGCCACTCCGGATACGGCATGTCCTCCATCAGACGGTCGTACGCCGCGGCAAATCGTTCGTATGCCATTCCCGCTTCCCTACTCTCGTTTATCTCAGATACAAAGACAACGGCAGCAAATTCAATTCGCGGATGCCCTCCGCGACCAGCCCGGCCATCCGCATGCCGCCGGTTTCGTTAAAATGCGTGTTGTCCGCCGCCCCGTCCGGGAAATCCGGAAATTCCCCCGGATAGCTCCACATAAACAGCGATTTGCTGCCCTCGTCGCCCCATTCTTCGATCACCTTGCGCGACTTGGCGGCGAGGTCGATCAGCGGCACGCCCTGCTCGGCGGCAAGCTCCCGCACGGCCGTAAGGTACTCCCCGTGGGAATCCTTGAGATTCCCGGCCTCGTCGAACAAACGGCGCTCCACCGGCGTAATCAGCACCGGAATCGCCTCCCGCGCCCTGGCCGCGTCGACATACCGCCGCAAATACTCCTTGTACGTCGTCCGCGGATCGGTATGGCGTTCTTCATCGGACTTCTGGTCGTTGTGGCCGAACTGGACAAACAAAAAATCCCTTGGCTTGATTTTCCCGACGATGGCATCCAGACGCCCTTCGCCGATAAAGCTCTTCGAGCTGCGGCCCGACTTGGCGTGATTGGCCACCGCCGCATCGGTCTTGAAGAAGGCCGGCAGCATCTGCCCCCAGCCCGCGTACGGGAAAACCTCCTGATCCGTCACCGTCGAGTCGCCCGCGAGAAATACCGTTGTCGCCTGCTCCGCGCGTTCGATCTCCACCGCGTTGACACGGGGAGCCTTCCCGGTGAAATGCAGGCGCAGCGATCCGTCATCCACATGCGCCGCGAACGAACGGCGCACGAATTGTCCGGGTGCCGTCTCCAGCAGCGGAAGCGCCATCCGGTTCGGTCCGAACCGCACCGTCGTATACGTCGGAGCGATCTCGTCGCCGATCGTCACGTGGACGTTGTAATTGCCGTCCGGCACATCCACGCGGAAGGTCGCCGGCACCGGTATGCAGAAATCGGAACGCAGCGGGTTGCCCGTCCCCCTGTCCCGGCCGTATACCCGGGAGCCTTCGACAAATCCGAAGCCTGTCTCCGGCGCATAAACGGAATGCTCCGTAACCCGCTCGTACCCGGATGCGACGGAACCCGGCCCGAAATCAAAGCGATAAACGGCTTGCATGCCAATCCCCTCCGCGAAGAAACCCGCGCCGCTCGGCGTGGGTTCGAAATTGGCACCAGTATAACATCCGCATCGGCTTCCCGGCGTTCACAAAACCGGCGGCTTTCGTTCAAATAACCGGGAAATTGTCCGCCAAGTCTGCGCGACGCCAACTTCTCCGGCTCCGCAGCCCTTCCGGAAAACGCCGCCGGCCGTAAAATCCGCAAGCCCGTCTCAGCGTTCCTCCGGCTTGCCTCCGCTCTCCTGCAGGTAAGTCCAGCTTTGCTCCTGCCGGACGAGACCTTCCCTCATCAGCTTCCCGAGCGCCCGCTTGAACGCGGCTTTGCTCATGCCGAATTTTTGCTTGATCAGATCCGGAGGCGTCTCGTCCGAATAAGGCATCGCTCCGTTGGGCCGTTCCCTCAGATACCGGAGAATCGTCTCCGCGTCCGAATCGCGGCTCTCTTCCTTGACCGCGCGCATCGCCAAATTCACCCGGCCGTCCTCGCGCACCTTCACGACCCGCGCTTCCAGCGCTTCACCGAGACGGAGCGGCCTCATCCGCTCCTGCTTATGGATCATGCCGATAGCGCCGAACCCGAGCACCCCGCCCTCGACGACCACGTACGTGGCGTTGGCAAGCGGGTTGTACACCCGGCACGGCATCCACCGGCCGCTCCAGCTTGTCGGCGCGTGGAACGAAAGCTTGTCCAGATCGGGTTCGCGCGCCCGCACCGCAAGCAGACGCCCCTGCTTGTCCCTTGACAGCTTGACGTAGACGCGATCCCCCCGCTGCGGCCGGAACATCTCGGATTCCGGCAGCTCCGACAGCGGAAGAAGCAGTTGTCTGCCCCACCCCATCTCCAGAAAACAGCCGAAACGGGGATGAAAATCGGCGACTTCCAGCGCCTTCACCTCGCCCCACTCGATAAGCGGCTTTTTCGTGGTCGCGGTCAGCCTCTCCTTGCTGTCGTGGAACAAATACGCCGTCAATACGTCTCCGGGCTTATGGCCCCCTCCTCCGGCCGATTCCGCATACGGCAGCAGCACCGAGGATTCCCCGTCCGTCAGGAAATAGCCGAAGGGCGGTTGCTCCCGTTCGACCCAGAGTTGCAGCGGCCTGCCCGTCTGCATCGTCATACGGTCTCCACGATCCGCGCGTCCGACCACAGACGCTCCAGATTGTAATACTCGCGCTCGTCGCGATGGAACACATGCGCCACGACGTCGCCGAGATCCACCAGCACCCAGCGCGCTTTGTCCGCGCCTTCCACGCCTTTCACCCTCACGCCGAAGCTGTCGGCGACTTTGCGGATCTCGGAGACGATCGCCTGCACCTGCGTGTCCGAATTGCCGTGGCAGATGACGAAATAATCGGCGATCAGCGAGATGCCTTTCAGATCCAGCACCGTGATGTTATGCGCTTTTTTGTCGTCGGCCGCTTTGACGACCGCCTGCAGTAAGGTATCCACCGATTGATTCATGCTATCCCTCCAATTCTCCAATCAGCGCGTTTCGGCTCATAACGGTGAGCGGGTATATTTTTTTTCCTTTTTGCAGCAAAAACGATATCGTCGAATCGAACCCCGCGATCAATGCCCGCTCCATGCTGTGGCGGGCGAGCTCCCGCATCTTCTCCACGCCGGGAAAATCGCGGTTCGGCTCGATGTAGTCGGCCAGGCAGACGACTTTGTCGAGAGCCGTCATGCCGACGCGTCCGGACGTATGCCAGCGGATCGCGTCCAGCACCTCTTCGTCGTCGATGCCCAACTCGTGCCGGGCGATCCACGCCCCGACATGGGAATGCAGCAGGGCGTTGTCGTATTCGGGCAAGTCCTGCGGAAGCTCCGGGTTGTCGCGCAAAATCCGCAGTTGCTTGTCGACCGGCCAAAATTTGCAGTAGTCGTGCAGCACAGCGGCAATCTCCGCCTTGCGCGGGTCGGCTCCGAACTGCTCCGCCAACTTGACCGACGTTTCCACGACGCCGAGCGTATGCTGCCAGCGCTTGGCCGGCATTTGCGACCGGGTGCGTTCTATTAATTCGTTAAGATGCATACAGTCCTTGCTCCTTCACGTACAGTCTGACCGCCTCCGGCAGCACGTATCGAAGCGATCGCCCCTGGGCCAGCATCCGGCGAATCTCCGTCGAGGAGACGCCGATCTGCGGCATATCCGCCGGGATGACCGCCCGCGCGATCCACTCCGGCAGTTCGCCCGGATTCCACTCGTATCCCGGACGGCGCAAGCCGATGAACCGGATCTGCTGTGCCAGTTCTCCTATTTTCGCCCAATTCGGCAAATATTGAACCATATCGGCTCCGATAATGTAGTAAAATTCATCCTCCGGATGCCGTTCCTTCAGCAGGCGCACCGTCTCGTACGTATAGGAGGTGCCCCCCTTTTCGATCTCGAGGGGACAGGCGCGGAAATCCGGGTGGCCTTGAATCGCCAGCTCCACCATACGCAGCCGATGCCGGGCGTCCGCTGCGGGCGCCGACCGCTTGTGCGGAGGCACGCAGGTCGGCATAAACCAGACTTCGTCCAGTCCGGCCGACTCCCTGGCGCTTTCGGCGGCCAGCAGATGGCCGATATGCACGGGATCGAACGTCCCTCCCATGATGCCGATTCGCATAGGCATTTCCTCCTCCGGCGCGCGGGTCCGCTCCCGTCACGGCAGTTGGATTTTCCGGTCCTTCTCCTCGCGGGCCTGCTTATACAACACGACGGTTTTGCCGATCGTCTGCACCAGCTCCGCGCCCGTTCCGGAAGCCAGCGCCTCCGACACTTCGAAGCGGTCATCTTCGCAGCTCGTCAATATCGAGATTTTGACCAGCTCGCGGACATCCAGCGCTTCGGATATCGAGCGGAGCTGCGCTTCGTTGACGCCGGCTTTGCCGACCTGAAAGATCGGGTCGAGATGATGGGCAAGCGAGCGCAAATATCTTTTTTGTTTTCCTGTCAGCATCGATGTCGAATCTCCTTCGTTCTCATCCTTGACGCAAAGCCGCTTCCACGGCCTCGCGCATTTCCCGGACCGGGGCGGGCTGCCCCGTCCAATATTCGAAGGCGTACGCCCCTTGGTAAATAAACATGCCGAGACCGCCATGCGTCTTCGCGCCGGCCAATCTGGCTTCGCGGAGAAGCTTCGTCTCCATCGGGTTGTAGATCAGATCGCTCACCGTCAAGCTCGGATGGAACCAGGACGTGTCGATCGGCGTCTCGTCCACGTTCGGGGACATGCCCACCGACGTGTTGTTGACGATCAGATCGACCTCCTGGCGGATCGCGCCGATGCCGTCCAGACCGATCCCGTCCGCTTGCGTGTATTCGCGCAAATATCCGGCCAGTTCCTCCGCCTTCGAGACGGTGCGGTTGGCGATCCAGATGCGGGCCGCGCCTTCCCTGGCCAACGCGTAGCCGACGCCGCGGGCGGCCCCGCCCGCGCCCAGCATCAGAACGCGGCAGCCCCGCAGCGTCAGGCCGGTTTCCTCCTTCAGCGAGCGAACATAACCGATGCCGTCGGTATTAAATCCGATCAGCCGGCCGCCGTCGTTGACGATCGTGTTGACCGCTCCGATGCGGCGCGCGTGTTCGTCAATTTCGTCGAGATAATTCATCACTTCCAGCTTATGCGGGATCGTGACGTTCACGCCCCGGAAGCCGAGCGCCCGGATGCCGCGCACGGCGTCTCCGAGCGTGCCGGGCTTAATATGAAAGGCGGCGTATGCCGCGTTGATGCCTCTGACCTGGAAGGCCCGGTTCAGCATAATCGGCGACTTCGACTGGGCGACCGGATCGCCGAATACGCCGTACATCACCGTTTTGGTGTCCATTTGAAAGGATGCGCTCATCCCGTTTCTCTCTCCCCGAACCTTTGGAATCGTTGCCGGCCGAAGCCAGTCAGATCATCGAGGGACGCAAGACCACTTTAACGCCCTTCGGCGCGTATACGTCGATCATCGCCCCGGTCAAGCCGCTGCATTGAATCCAGCCGAGACCGCTGATGGAGACATCCATCTTGGCTCCCGGCGGGATGCGCAGCGAATGTCTCGCCAGCGGAGGCAGCGACGCCAGTTCCCCGGCATTTGGCGGAGACAGCAGCTCTCCCCGGTGCTTCTCCCAAAACTCGTCGGCGCCGTCGAGCTTCCGGCGGTGAACGTGAATCCCATTGGAGACGTAACACGTAAAGGACTGGTGTTCGCCCTTGACGAAATCGAACCGCGCCAGCGCTCCGAAAAACAACGTCTGTCTCTCGTCCAACTGATAGACCCTCGGTTTGACGAATTTGTCGGGAAGCACCGCTCTCAGCGTCGCGGGCCCGACCATCTCGGTCAGCCGCCACGGGTAGACGATGCCCGGCGTGTCGATCATCGCTCCGCCGTCCTCAAGCGGCACGGAGACGACGTCGAGCGTCGTTCCCGGATACGGGGAGACGGTCAATTCGCCGTCCAGATCGCTGTAATCCGAGATCAGCCGGTTGATCAGCGTCGATTTGCCGACGTTTGTCGCTCCGACGACATAAATATCGCGGCCGTTGCGATGGTTTCTCAGCGCTTCCAGCAGCCGGTCGAAGCCGGCATTGAGTTTGGCGCTCAACAGCACGACTTCCGCCGGCTTCAAGCCGTTTTCCTTGGCGAGCTTGCGAATCCAGTTAACCGTCCGGTTCTGGTTGACGCCCTTCGGCAGCAGATCCGCCTTGTTCACGGCCAGCACAACCGGGTTGTCTCCGACGAACCGGTGCAGGCCGGGAATGACGCTGCCGTCGAAGTCGAACAGATCGACGATGTGCAGCACGGTGCTGCGGGTCGCGCCGATCCCGCTCAAAATGCGCAAAAACTGCGCATCGTCCATCGGCACGGAGACCGCTTCGTTATAATGACGGATGCGGAAGCAGCGCTTGCAGACGATTTTGGCGTCCTTCCCCTTGCCGCCCCCGGCTCCCGGAGGGACATAACCCGCGCGGGACGGATCTTCCGACTGCAGCTCGACGCCGCATCCCGAACATTTCAATCTGTGTCTGATGGCTTCTGTCATTTCCGTTCCTCCCATAACGCAATCCCCCGGCGCTTCATCCATCGGACGGCGACCCTCTCCAGCGTCCGGTTGACGCGGGTCAGGAAGCCCTCGTCCTTCGGCGAGACCGGGAGAACCATAATCGTGTGCAGACCCATCCGGTTGCCTCCGAGCACGTCGGTCAGCATCTGATCGCCGATGACGACGGCTTGCCGGCTGGACAGGCCCATCAGGCTGAGCGCCTTGCGAAACGATTTGTTCATCGGCTTGCGGGCCGCCGGAATAAACGGCAGTTGGAGAGGCGCAGCGAACACCGACACGCGCGAACGGTTGTTATTCGAGACGATCACGACCTGAAAGCCCTCTTGCCGCACACGGTCGAGCCATTCCACCAGTTCCGGCGTCGCGACGGGATCGCGGGCGCCCACCAGCGTATTGTCCAAGTCGGTGATGATGCCGCGGATTCCCCGCGACTTTAATTCCTGAAGATCGATATCGTAGATCGTTCGCACGATCTGGTGCGGTCTCAGCTTGTCGAACAACCTGTTCCCCCCGAACATCCCACATTCTACTTACTTGCCACTATATCATACCTGCTCTCGGCGTTGCAAAACGGCTTCTTTGCGATTCGCCCGCCGCGAAATGCTGCTGGTCGAGAACGTTGGACAACCCCTTGCTCCATTGCAGTTGGAGTTGGAGGTCCCGCTGTTCCATCCCGGTTAGAGCGGAGAGCCGCCTCTGTTCCATCGCGATTGGAGCCGGACAACCTCTGTTGTTCCATTCCAGTTGAAGCTGGACAATCGCCGCTGCTCCATTCCTGTTGAAGTTGGAGAACCGTCGCTGTTCATCCAGGTTGAGGCTTGCCATCCTCGCCCAGCCCTCGCCGCCCTTCGCCCAAATGCATTTATACACTCCAATTGCCCCAATTTTCACCGATTCGCCCAGCCAAGTGCAAATATACACTTAAAATCGGCAAAAACAGCCCAAACCCGGCGAACAGCACCGACTGGAGTGTATATTTGCATTTCGCGCTGGCTCCCGAGCCAATAAAGCGGCGGTTGAAGTGTACTTTTGCCTTTCGCGCCGCCGGACGAAGGCCCGGTTTGAACAGCGGCCTGCCCAAGCTCTGCCGAACCAAACCCGATCGGCCCTCGCGGACTGTCAAGCCTGTGCCGAACCGCGAGATGGGCAAGATTGCTGCCCGGCTCGCCCCCGATCGACCATCGCAGCCGACCAAGCCTGCTCCGACTCGGCCGCAAAAACAAGGGAGCTGTCCAGACGGAACAGCTCCCCATTCGCTTCAGACCATTTCCCGCAGCTTGGCAATACGCGTTATCGCGTTGACGGCGTCCTGCTCGCTGATCTCGCCGCGCCCGTATTTGGCGCGCTCGAACGCGTCCGACACCTGGGCCAGATCCTCCGCGATCCATTTATTCGCGGCGCTCCAGCGGCCGACCGTCTCGCGAACCGTCTCGTGCTCGCCGCGATCGTAGCCCTTGCGCCGCATGTATTTCAGCAGCCGTTCGAACTCGCGCACAACCCGCTGATTGCGGTTCAGCGCGCGCCCTTTGCCGAACGGCAGCCAGTCGGCCCGCTTCCGTGCAAAAATCAGCAAGGCCGCGATAACGGCGGCGGCAACCGACACGCCCACGATGCCGAACGCGATCCAGCCGCCGCGCCGATCTCCGGATTCACTCTCCGCCGCTTCGACGGTTTCGGGCACGTCGATATTTTCGGGCACCGTCACTTCGCCGATCTCGCCCGCCGGCACTACGACCGGCAGCGAAAAGCCCGGCGTCGGCTCAAACGGAATCCACCCGATGCCTTCGAAGTAAACCTCGACCCACGAATGCGCATGCGAGTTGCGCACCGTATATTCGCCTTCGCCGCTGGCGAGCTGCCCGATGGCTTCCGCAGGCACGCCGGCCGGGCCGAATTCCTCGTCGAAGGCGTAATCGCCGGGCGCATAGCCTTTCACCCAGCGCGCCGGAATGTCGATTGCACGCGCAAGCACGACCATCGCGGTGGAGAAATAATCGCAGTACCCTTCCCGGATCTCGAACAGAAACCGGTGAACGAAATCATCGTTCCGGCCTTTGGACGTATCCGGTTTGTTCGTATACGTGAATTCCGTGTTCAGGTATTTCTCCAGCACTTTGACCTTGTCGTAGGCGGTCGGAGCATCCTTGGTCAGCTCCCGCGCCAGCGTGCGCGTCCGGTTCGTCACGCTCGGCGGGAGCTGCAGGTAATCCCTCATCGCCTCCCGGTTCGACACCGTCAACGGAGCCTGGCGCAAAATTTCTTCGTTCAGAACGGGCACCTGCGAGACGACCGTATACGTCTCCGGATAATTGCGCGAGCTGGCGGGGTTGATCCGCAGCTCGCGCAGCCTCGGCGACCACTGCAGCGGAAGCGTGCCGCTTTTGACATCCCCGAAGGCGGTGATCTGCTTGATATAGCTCGCGCCGAACAGCACCGGGAAGCGCTCGTCCTTGCGCAGCATCGTGAACGTCTGGGTGACCTCCACCGTCTCCAGCTTCGACACGGGCGGCTCGTTCGTCTGGGGCAGCGCCCCGAGTCCGAAGCGGGCATTCACGACGGCCGATTTCTCCGCGTTTGTCTGCTCCCAGCCGCTTCCCGTGTAGTTGGAGCGGGTCTCGCCCCGCCAATACGAACGGTGTGACGTCATCACGGTAAACACGGGCGAGAAGTCGAACTCGAACGATCCGCCGAGTCCGGAGTCGTCGCGGCTATAGCCCGAAGACGAGTCCCCTGTCGTCAGATCGATGTTGAACGCCTCGCCTTTGCCGCCGGTGACGACCGGCTTTCCCTGCCAATTCATGTACATCGTATACGGATCGGTCAAGACCGGCCTGACCTCGGGAGCGAACGCCCCGAGCGCAAGCGCGCCCGTGATCGTCAGCAGCACCGTGGTCATCAGCGCGCCCGGATATTCGGCCAGATACGTCCAGCTCTCCGGGTTCCTCTCCTTCAGCCTCGCGAAATGATGGATCACCAGCAGGAACAAACCGCAGCCGATCAGAATCAAGGTCTGGTCCCACAGGTAAATCATGCTGAACGAGTCCCGGATGCCCATCGCCACGACGCCGGCCACGAGCAGCGCGACGATCCGCCAGCGGATGCCGACCCACCACAGCGTATAGAGGAACACGACCCAAGTTCCGGCTCCGAACCAGAAATACGGCAGAAGCTCGGCGAAAGCGTCCTTGCACCAAGCCCAGAGGCCCCCGAGACCGGGGGCCGCAAGCTTGGGCCATGACGCGTCCGCGACGGCCGCGTTGGCCGCCACGACCAACGCAAGCTGCGCCAGGCGCCGCAACAGCCAGTGTGCCCGGACCAGCAGCATCTCCAGCGCGATCGAGCCGAACAGCGCGATCTTCATCAGCAGCAGCGTCTCCGGCAGCAGCAAGCCCTCTTCCTCCTGCATCCAGGAGAGAAACGGGTACAAAAACAAGCCGGTGATCAACGCGGTCCAACGCTGGGGCCATCGATCCGAAAACAGCCTCCTGATCATCTCGCCCGACCTCCCAACGCCGCCGACAATTCGTCCAATTCGGAGAGAACGTAATGCGGAATGCCCTCGCCGCGCATCAGCCGCCGCCAGGACTCCGTCTGCGCGCCGTCCCGGTTCTGGTCGATGCCGATGTGGTGCGGATTGAATTGGCGTTCCTTCAGCCAGCGCAGCGCCTCGTATGCTGATTCCGAGCCGATCGGCCCGACGACCGCCACAAGGCTGCCCTGCGGCCACGATTTGCACCATTCCCGAAGCAGCCCGGGAAGCGGATGCTTCCCGTCCGCCTCCACTCCGGTGAGATGCTCCCAGATCGCGCCCGAGACTCCTGCAAGCTTGCGCGGTTCAAAATATAGCGGCGAAGAGCCGGCGGACAGCAGGCCGATCGCCAGATCCCGCCGGCTGGCGAACTGCAGCAGGGAAGCCGTGACGGACACAGCCAGCTCGAACGGCTCGTCCCCCCGGTAAGCCGCGGCCTGCCGGTCCAGCACCAGAATGGTGCGCGGCAGCGCCTCCCGTTCGAACTCCTTGGACTTCCACGTGCCCGTCTTGGCCGTGGCGTTCCAGTGGACGCGGGACAGGCGGTCGCCGTATATATATTCGCGCACCCCGTTGATCTGCGTCGTCTCGCGAACCGATTGGGCGGTCGCCGATTGGTGGTGCGTCCCCCGGTAGGCCCGGTTCAGTTGGGGCCAATCGCTGATCGACGTCGTCTTGGGCAGCACGGAGAATCTCCGGGCGTCCCTCAACGTTCCTTTATGTTCAAACAAACCGAATATATCCTCGGTCGAGCAGTCGAGCTCCTCCAGCGTATAGACGCCCCGCTTCAGCGGAGGTGTCCGGTATGCGGCGGAGCCCTGGCGCTTCCAATCCAAAATCACGGACATCTCGAACGACATTTCCTTGCCGCCCTTGCGGACGATCCGGTCCCGGACCAGCACGTAAGGAATCGGCCAGATGCCGGGCACTTTGATATCGACCTGCACCTGCATCGACTGTCCGGCCTCAAGGACGAGCTCCCCGGAGCCCCCCGCTTCGCGTCCGCTGCCCGAAGCGCTGGCGTTCATCAGCCGCCGCCCTCCGGTCACGCGTTTGATTCCGCTCCATCTGCCCAACAACAAATAGGCACACAATACGGCCACCGTCATGAATACGGTCATCGACAGCTTGCCGCCCTGAAACAGCACAAAGCCGAGGCTGGCGACAAACAGGAAGCTCAGTCCCCATACCCGCTTCGAGACGACCGGCTCCCGACGGACTTGTCCCCTGACTTCCCGCATCGGTTATTTCTCCAGGCGGATCGGCACGCGTATTCCCTGGAGCAATTGCTCCAGCACGCTCTCCGCCGTCTGTCCGTCGAGTCTTGCGTCGGTCTGCAGCAGCAAGCGGTGGGACAGCACGTACGGGGTTAAGTATTTGATATCGTCGGGGATGACGTAATCGCGGCCGCGTAACAGCGCCAGCGACTTGCTCGCGGCGAGCAGGCCCAGCGTCGCCCTCGGGCTGGCGCCCAGAGCCAGAGAGCGATGCCTTCTCGTCTCCTGCACGATCGTCACGAGATAATCGGACACCGCTTCGTCGATATGCACTTGGCGGACGGCCTGCTGAAGCGCCAGCAGCCCTTCGATGTCCATGACCGGGGCCAGGCGCTCGACGGGATGCTGTTCCGCCTGATCGCGGAGCATTTGCTTTTCCGTCTCGTGATCGGGATAACCGAGCCGCAGCTTCATCAGGAAGCGGTCCAGTTGAGCCTCCGGCAGCGGATAGGTGCCTTCGAAGTCGATCGGGTTCTGCGTGGCGATAAGAAGAAAAGGAGAAGGCAGCGGGTAGTTCTCGCCGTCGGCCGATATGGAGCGCTCCTCCATCGCCTCCAGCAGCGCGGACTGCGTTTTGGTCGTGGCGCGGTTGATCTCGTCGACGAGCAGCAGATTCGTCATCACGGGGCCGGGACGGAATACGAACGATTCCTGCTTCGGGTGGTATATGCTGACGCCGGTAATATCGGTCGGCAACAAATCGGGATTGCATTGAATGCGTCTGAATTGTCCGTTCACGGATTTGGCAAGCGCCTTGACCAGCACGGTTTTGCCGGTTCCGGGCACATCTTCGAGCAGGACGTGGCCTCCTGATAACAGAGCCGTCAGCAATAACTCAATCTCGCTGCTTTTTCCCAGGATGCAAGATTCGAGATTCGTCTTCAAACGTCCAGCCGCCCATACGGCTTCCTGTGCGACAGCGTCCATTCGTACGGCTCCTCCTTTGTCTCTCCCGAAGGGGGAGTGCGGTGATGCTGTAGATTCCTTATCCTATCTTACCGCAGGCTGGAAAACGCGTACAATGGAAGTTTCTTTAAATTTAGTTGTCAGAAGTTACATTTTATCATGCGGCGAAAAAAATGAGGTCCTCCCGGACCTCGTCAACCTTTCGGCCTGACAACCAGCGCGGCCAAAAAGGAGAAAATGATCGCCGCCGATATGCCGGCGCTCGTAATTTTGAAAATGCCCGTGATCAGCCCGATCCAGCCCGTGTTGTTTAATTCTGTCAGCGCCCCGTGGACAAGGGCGTTGCCGAAGCTGGTGATCGGCACGGTCGCTCCCGCGCCCGCGAATTTCACGAGGGGCTCGTACAAGCCGAGCCCGTCGAGCAACGCGCCCGCAACGACGAGGATGCTCATCGTATGAGCCGGCGTTTGCTTGAATACGTCGATCAGCACTTGCCCGCAGACGCAGATCAATCCGCCGATCACGAATGCCCATAAATAAATCATGTGAGATCCCCCCGTTCGATGGCCACCGCGTGCGCGATGCACGGGATGGTCTCGCCTTGCTGATAAGACAGCGGAGACAACAACGAACCCGTGGCCACCACCAGCACCCGGTTCAATTCGCCCTTGCGGATCTGCTTGAGGATATGGCCGTATGTCACGGTCGCCGAGCAGCCGCATCCGCTGCCGCCCGCCTGCACCTGCTGCTTCTCGCGATCGTATATCATAAGCCCGCAATCTTTATAGGTCGTCTGCTGCATCGGCACCTTCTGTTCGCGCAGCAGCTCGACCGCGATATCGTAGCCCACCCGGGCCAAATCGCCCGTGACGATCAGATCGTAATAGCCCGGCTGGCGCTCCAGATCGGCGAAATGCGCCTTCATCGTGTCCACGGCCGCCGGGGCCATCGCAGCGCCCATATTAAACGGATCGTCGATGCCCATATCGACGACGCGGCCGATCGTCGCCGCCGTGACGACGGGGCCTTCGCCGGTCGAAGCGATCACCGCGGCCCCCGCCCCCGTAACCGTGTATTGTGCGGTCGGCGGTTTTTGCGAGCCGTATTCCGTCGGATACCGGAATTGCTTCTCGGCCGTGCAGTTATGGCTGCACGTGCCCGCCAGGACGTATCGGGCCCCGCCCGAGCTGATCAGGATGGACGCCATCGCGAGGGTCTCCATGGAAGTCGAACAGGCTCCGAATGCGCCCAGAAAAGGAATCTGCAGTGTTCGGGCGGCGAAGCTGGCGCTGATGATCTGGTTCATTAAGTCGCCGCCAACGAAAAAATTGATGTCGTCCTCTTTGAGGCCCGCCTTTTGCACGGCAAGTTTGGCGGCATCCTCCATCAGCTTCCGCTCCGCTTTTTCCCAGCTCGGCTGGCCCAGCGTCCAATCGTCGTAGACGATGTCGAACTGATCCCCGAGCGGTCCGGCCGCCTCGTCGGGCCCTACGACTGTCGCGGTTTCCAGAATGACCGGCTTTTTATGAAACAGCCAGCTTTGACGGCCTTTAAGCATTAGTGCAAACCTCCCCACGGCGTCATATCCAGCAGTCCGTGAATGATGCCCACGATAAACGCGGCGACGGTTCCGAACACGATCACCGACCCGGCCAGCTTGAACATATTCGCTCCGACCCCGAGCACGAGACCTTCACTGCGATGCTCGATGGCAGCGGACGCCATGGAGTTGGCGAAGCCCGTGACCGGCACCGCCGTGCCCGCGCCGGCCCATTGGGCAATTTTGTCATAGACCCCGAAGCTCGTCAGGATAACCGACAGGATAACCAGACAAGCCACCGTCGGGTTAGAGGCAGTCTCCTGGTTGAATCCGAACCGCTTGAACAAATCCGTTAAGCCTTGACCAAGCAGACAGATGACGCCTCCGACGACAAACGCTTTGATGCAGTTCGCGAAAACCGGCCTTGCCGGTTCCATCTGCTTGGCGAGCTGCTGATAATTTTGCTGTTCCACTTGCTGTTTGGTAGGCGACTTGCCCAGCGGCTTGGAAGAATCTTTTGCTGTTGCCATTGGCGGAAGCTCCTTTTCTCGATGTTTGCAGGTCTTGGTATAGGTTGCGATGAACCGGGCCGCTCCATTCATGGATCGGCGTTCAGGAATGATGTGACATTTTGTCGTCGTACAGATCGATATCCAATTGACCATGCCTGTCGAGCTGGGCGAGGAAAACGTCCTTCATCTTCACCTTCCGTTTGGCGAGCTGCTTATGCAGCCAGACGGGCTCGAAACCGGTGGACTTGAGGTTGTCTTCCATCAGCTTGCCGTCCAAAATCACGACGACGGAATGGCCCGAAGCGCCCTCCTGCGGCTTCAGCCCGAGATCCTCGAGCGTCGCCGGTTCTTTTCCCGGCATTTTTTTCAGGCTGAATTGCCCATCCGTCTCCAACACGGCGAATTCCACATCGGCCAACCGGTATACGCCCTTCACCCTCAACTCCTGAATGAGTTCGTCCGCGGTCAGGCGGGCCTTGCGCAAGTTGTCCTCCAGAATTCTTCCTTTCTCGATCAAAACCGTCGGCGTGCCGTCCAACCATTTTCGCAGACGGAGGCTCTTCATCGCAAACCATTCGAACAGCAGCGGAATAAACGCCCATAACGCCATTCCGTACAGCCCGATCAGAAAATTGGCCTCCAGATCCGTGGAGATAAACGCCGCGATGCTTCCGATCGTAATGCCCGCGATATAGTGAAAGTAATTGAGCTGGGACAGTTGCTTTTTGCCGAGCATTCGGGTCATCACAAACAGGGACAGAATCGTTACAACCGATTTCCATGAAATGTCCAACCAATCCGGCATCGGGTCCATCCACGCCTTTCGTGAAGTATGCGTTGGGAATCAAACATTCGAATAGGTTGCATCACGGTTTCCCTTAGTATGCACAAAAAAAACCGGATTTCCGCGCGAAGCGGAAACCCGGCCTTGAAAAACTCGCGATCAAGCCGGTTCGCCCGGTTTCGAACCGGTCTCGGCCAGCCTTTTCTCCCAACCATCAATATGCTTCCACACATACGCGCGGTCGTACGCCCACGAATCCCGCCGTATGCCCTCAAACAGCAGCCAACAGACGGCTCCCACCACCGCGAACAGCACGATCAGCCCCACCAGCAGTCCCCCCGCCGGCGCGACATCGGCCATGGCCATACGCATCCCGCCTCCCGGACATGTTGATCCGTACATGTATATGCGCCGCCGGAAGCGGGAATGCAAAAGAAACGGCCCGCCATCCTTCGAGGAAAGATGACAGGCCGTATGCTTATCCGGTTTACCAGTCTTTCTTGGAGATCAGGGAGGACAGGAACACAAGCGCGAGGCCTTGTCCCCAGCCTTGAATCCGTTTGCACGGAACATCCTTGTAGCCCTGCGCGTCGCGCATCACCGCCGTGCCCGCCGAGACGCCCTTCACCGTGCCGTCTTCGGCGATACGTCCCAGAATGCCTACGATCGCTTTGTTGATGTACTTGTTGTACAGGCGTCCGCAGCCTAGCAGCGCGGCCGCGATGCCCGCCGATCCGGAAGTTTCCGTGTAGGAGGTCGGATCGTCCAGCACCGTATGCCACAGTCCGTCTTCGCCCTGCAGCCGCACAAGCGAGCTCAACTGGTCGCGGAGCGAGCATTCGATGACCATAAACGACGGATGGTCGACCGGCACGATCGACAGCGCGCGGGACATCGTCAGCGCCGCCCACGAATTGCCGCGAGCCCAGAAAATGCCGGACATATGGTTCTGGTTGATATTGTCCCAGCCGTGATAATACAAATTCGTAACCGGGTCTTGCAGGTAATTCTCATGACCGTGGTATTGCCTCAGGCCGTCCTCGAAAAAGTCGTCCCTGCCGAGCATGGAACCGATGCGGATGAGGAAGTAGCCCGCCATAAACATCGTATCGACCCAAGCCTGCTCCGGGAATTGGTACGTCTCGGAATTCACCGTGTGCTGGAAGACGCCTTCGCCGAAGCGCGGCGCTTCGTGCTTCAGGTACTCGGCCATCTTCGTTGCTTCCTCTATATAGCGCTGGTCACCCGTCGCCTTGTACAACGTCAGCAGCGAATGGCCGATGGAGATGCTGTTGATGGACATGCGTGGCAGACCGTCTTCGAGGTTTTCATCCACCCATGCCTTGAGCAGGTCGAGATATTGTTGTTTACCTGTCGCCTCGTATGCCTCGGTTACGCCGTAAAACGCGACTCCTCCGGGCCAATCCCAGTTGAAGTCCATCCGGAACGTACGATGCACGACCCGGTCGATCGCATCCAAAATTTCTTCCTTGTCGAATTGAAGCGGCGGCATACCCAGTTCCTCCTCCATTATGTCCATGAATATATAAATTACCCTTTCAGACCGCTGGTGCTAATCCCCTCTACAATATACTTCTGGAAGATAAAAAAAACAATGACAATCGGCAGAAGCGACAGCGTCGACATGGCGAACATGCCGCCCCAGTTGCTGAGTGATTCGGCGTCGAGGAAATTTTTCAGAGCCAGCGACACAGGATACAGCTCCGGCTTGTTCAGGTACAGCAGCGGCGCAAAAAAATCATCCCAGCGCCAGTAGAACGAGAAGATCGTCGACGTGACGAGCGCCGGCACAATCAGCGGCACGATCACACGGAAGAAAATCATATATTTGTTGCAGCCGTCCATCTTCGCCGCTTCGTCCAGCTCGTGCGGAATGCTGCGGATAAACTGCAGGATCAGGAAGACGAAAAACGGCACGGCGAAAAACTGCGGGACGATTACCGGTTTGAACGAGTTCAGCCATTCGAGCTTGGCGAACATGACGTATTGCGGAATCATCGTCACGTCGTGCGGCAGCATCATCGTCATCATGACGCAGGCGAACCAGAAGTTTTTGCCGAAGAAATTCGTCCGGCCGAATCCGTAAGCGACCAGCGCGGAGGATACGACGGCGCCTAGCGTCGAGATAACGGCGATGATAAACGAGTTTTTGAAAAACGTGCCGAACGAAGTGCCGGCGAAGCCCTGCCAGCCGGTTTTGTAGTTCTCGAAAGCAAGCGTGCTCGGAATAAGCGAATACGCCCGGGAGAAAATCTCGTCGTTCGGCTTGAGCGAGCTGGCGACCATCCAGAGGATCGGGTAGATCATCGCCAGGGCGAGTCCGCCGACAAGGAGATGGTAACCGAATGGTTTGAACTTGCGCTTCGTCGACATATCACCGTTCTCCTTTCGATTCGTAATGCACCCAGAGCTTGGAGCTTTGAAAGATCAGCAGCGTGATCAGACCGATTATGATCAGCATGACCCAGGCCATCGCGGAAGCGTAACCCATATCGTAAAATTGGAACGCCTGGCGGTACAGATACAGCGAATACAGCAGTGTGTTGTCCAGCGGTCCGCCTTCGCCGCGGGAGATAATATACGCCGGCGTAAACGTCATAAAAGCCGAGATCGTCTGCATGATCAGGTTAAACAGAATAACCGGGCTGAGCAGCGGAAGCGTAATCTTGAAAAAACGGTGGAACGCGTTGGCCCCGTCCACGCTGGCGGCTTCGTAATAGGATATCGGGATGTTTTTGAGGCCGGCCAGGAAAATCAGCATGGACGAACCGAACTGCCACGCGGACAACGCGACCAGCGTCCAGAGGGCGGTGCCCGGATTGCCGATCCAGTTCGTCGACGTCTCGATGCCGATCAGGCCGAGGAACCCGTTCAGCAGACCTTTGTCGCCGAAAATTTGCGACCACATGATCGAGACGGCCACGCTGCCGCCGATCAAGGACGGCAAGTAATAAGCGGAGCGGTACAGGCCGATGCCGCTGATGGCTTTATTGAGCAGCATCGCGACGATCAGGGCGAACGCCAGGCGCATCGGGACGCTGCCGAACACGTAGGTGAACGTCACCTGGAACGACTTCATGATTTTCGGATCGCCGGTGAATATTTTTTCGAAGTTGTCGAAGCCGATAAAGTTGGGCTTGTCGAACAGGTTGTAATCGGTGAAGGAATAATACAGCGACGATAAAATCGGATACAGCGTAAAGATCAGAAAACCGAGGATAAACGGGGATGTAAACACATACCCGACGATGTTGTCGCTTTCCTTCCAGTTTTTGAGCTTCATCCTCTCAACCCCCGCGAATTCCGTTTCAACTTGATTTGGCTATCTTTATTATCGCGGAAGAACGGGACGGCCAGAATCGAAAAAACCGTCCAAACTGTTTAAAAAACCGAGCAACTGCATGACGTCCGCTTCATCCATTCGACACGATTCGTCTATCGCCGGGAACCCGCCGAAATTGATAAATTATTTCTATTTAATCAACAAAAATAATGAAGTTTTGTTTATCAAAAGAACATGTTACCGTGTCCATAAGTTGAAACCTGGAGGGGTAGCCTTATCCATAGAGGGGGATGGAGTAAAATGCGTATTTCACACCCATGTGGCCAACCAAATCCCCGATCAAGACAAATACGAGTTAATGACGCGCATCCGAAAACTTGGCGAAGCGAGAGACGTCTTTCACCTCTACAACAATATGTGGGACCCGCACCTCCACCTCGATTATGATCTGGACGGATCGGAATACAGGGAGACGCTGGCTGAAACCGACGGACATGGCCGCTGGTTTCGATGGAAACGGTGAACAGAACGCCGAATGTTGGGCTGGCGACGCAAAAACCGGCCCCGCGAAGGGACCGGTTTGACGGCCAGCTTATTTTTTGTTTTTCGCCAGAACGGCGTTCGCTTCCGTACGGAATTTTTTCGCCGCGTCTTCGACGGAGATTTTTTTGTACAGAATCTGCTCACTGATGTCCTTGAGCAGCTTCTCGACTTCGATCGAACCGACCGGGTTCGGCGGGTCCATCGGGCTGCTGTTTTGCTCGGCCCAGGCGACGTAGTCGAATACTTTGACTTCGTTCTCCGTCAGCAGCGGTTTGAGCGCCTCCTTCACTTTCGAGGAGACCGGCACGCCGCGCTCGCCTTTGATGATTTTGTTCGCTTCGATGTCGTTAATGAAGAAATCGATGAATTTCGCGGCTTCTTCTTTGACTTTGGAGCTTTTCGGAATCGAGAAGTACATCGACGGCTTCAGGAAGAGGCCTTCTTTGGCACCGGGTCCCGGCAGCGGCTGCAGCTCAAGCGGACGCTTGACCGCGTTCGCGAGGCCCAGGAACTGGTTGGACCAGCCGTTGGAAGATACGGAGTTGCCCGGAACCATCTCGTCTTCTTCCGGCGTTCCTTTTTTCGTCGCTTCTTTGTCCAGGGACAGCAGCACGCCGGAGTCGTACCATTTTTGATAGCGCGTGAAATAATCGATAAACGGCTTGTCGTCCGCGTAGCCCAATTGCGTGCCGTCCGCCGCGTACATTTTTTGTCCGACGGTGCGCAGATAATAAGCGAAGAAGACGTCGTGGCGGTAGCCGCCCATAATTTTGCCGTTCGCTTTGACCGTGGCCGCCATTTTGTCCAGGTCGTCCCACGTCCAGTCCTTGCTCAGCGTGATACCCATTTTCTTGAGTGCTTCCGCGTCCGTGATTTGCGCCAGCGCGTTGACGCCGGCCGTAAACGCGTACAGCTTGCCGTCGACTTTGCCGCCCGAAAGCGTCGTCTCCGAGATCGAGCTCGTATCGATCAGCTTTTTGTCGATCAGCGGCTGCAGGTCTTCAAGTTGGCCCCGGCCGCCGTATTGCGTCAGGTAGGAGATGTCCATCTGAAAGACGTCGGGCAAATTGTTGGCGGCCGCTTGCGGAGCCAGCTTCTTCCAGTAATCGTCAAACGCGGCATATTCCGTTTCGATCGTGACATGCGGATTTTTTTGCTTGTACAGATCGATTACTTTTAGCGTATAGTCATGACGGGCTTGGCCCCCCCACCAGGCGACGCGAAGCGTAACCGGATCTTTCTTGCCTTCGGAGGCCGATGCGCTGGGAGCGGCGGAATTGCCCGCGGCGGAAGACTGGCCGTCGCTGCCGGAACCGCCGCAGCCCGCCGCTACGGCCATAACCCCCGCCATCATCAGCGCGAGTGTCGATCTTTTCTTCATTTCGGTAATCCTCCCCCATGATTTTGATAGGGCTTACATTACCTATTATCTCTCGGATTGCCGTCTCGGTTAATTCAAAAAACCGACCCGATTGTTTAAAAAACCGTCTAGTCCGTTCCGGGTTTCGACAACTGGCGCATATATTCCGACGGGGTCAGCCCCGACACCTTCTTGAACACCTGGCTGAAATACTGCGGATTGTCGCCGAACCCGAACCGCTCCGCCAGCTCGAATATTTTGATGTCGGGATTGGCACGCATCGTCTCCATCGCCTTGTTCACGCGCACCCGCATGACGTAGTTGGAAAATTTCTCGCCCGTCTCCTTGCGAAACAACTTGCCCAAATAATCCGCGTTCATGTACAACATGTGCTGGGCGACGGCTTGCAAGGAGAAATTCGGATCGTGAAGGTGGGTTTCGATCAGTTCGAGCACCTTGCCGACGATGCCGGATTGCTTGACGCGGTTCTGTTCGTCATATTGGCCCGCGATCTCCTCCGCGGTTCGCTTGAACATGCCGCGCATGGCGGTCAGCGAGTCAGCTTCCATAAACGCGGCCAATCCGTTCATGAATCGGGGCAGTTGTTCCGGCGGGCTCAGCCGCACGACGGCCAGATAAAGTTCGATGACGTAGGACTTTGTCCGCTGGCTGTCGAACCGCTGCTCCGACAGCCGCTCGATGTACCGGTCGATCTCCGCCATCGCCTCGGCGCGGTTGCCGGATTTGATCATCAGGCATAAAGGTTCCGGATCGTAGGCGAATTCCTCGACATGGTCCGGCATGCCGATGTCGTCCGGCGTGATGAGGCTGCCGGCGCCCAGATAAAAGCGGTAGCCCAGGCAGTCCGCCGCCTGCTTGTACAACCGGCGCGCGCGGACCATTTCGTCCGCGTCGCTGACCGCGATGGTCGTCTCCATCCGGTAAAAGCCCGCAAACGTCTCTCCGATCCGCTTGAGCCGTTCCAGCAAGCTGGAGACATCCTCCGGATTTTCCACGACGATAATCGCATGGTCGCCGAACGTCGTGCTCAGAACGATGCCCGACAGCAGATCCTCGGCGATGTTTTTCACCGCGAACAGATGCTCGAATTCAAACGGCGCGTCCAGATGGAACAGCACGATCCGCACCGGCCGATTGACGTCATCGAATCCGAACAGCCCGCGGTAATAGTCCCAATCCCGGTAGCCGTACGTTTTGTTCGTCACGAACTCCTTGAGGAACTGCTCCTTGACCTGCGGCAGCACTTTCTCCAGACGTTCCCGGACGTTGCTGACATATTGCGCTTCGCCCGCCTCGCGGTCGAGCTCCCGAACCAGCTCGCGCAGCGCCTCCAATATTTTCTCCTCGTTGGTGGGCTTCAGCAGATAATGCTTCACGCCGTGCTGCATCGCCGTTCGTGCGTATTCGAATTCGTTAAAGCCCGACAGCATGATGGCGCGGATATGCGGATGGCTTTCCTTCACCTTGGCTACCAGCTCCAGACCGTCCATTCCCGGCATGCGGATATCGGTGACCACAATATCCGGCTCATGGGCCCGGACAAATTCAAGCGCTTCCATGCCGTTGCGGGCCGTTCCGATCAGCTCGGTTCCAGCGCTTGCCCAATTGACCAGCCTGGAGATGCCCTCCAGAATCATCCGTTCGTCGTCGACCAGCAAAACCCGACGTTTGCTCAATGTTCTTCCCCCGCTTCGCGGCGAGGCACATGCAGGATCACCCTCGTGCCCCCGCCTATGCTGCTCTCGATGATCAGTCCGTACGCCTCTCCGAACGCCAGCTTGATCCGCTCGTCGATATTAAGCAGACCGATGCCCGTTCCTCGCGTCCGGACCTGTCCTTGCCGAATCTTTTCCAACACGTCCGCGCTCATGCCGGGACCTTCGTCCTCGACCGCTATGCGCAGATCGTCCCCGTCCGCCCGGAGGGAAATCCCGATTCTGCACGGCTCCACCTTCGGCTCCAGCGCGTAATGAATCGCGTTTTCCAACAGCGGCTGCAGCGACAGCTTCGGAATGAGGCAGTCCCCGTACCCGTCCGGCACGTTCAGCCGGAAATCCAGCCGTTCCTCGAACCGGAACTTCTGAATCGTGATGTAGTGCCGGACGATCTCCAGCTCTTCCCTGAGCGGAATAAGCGGCTTGCTCATGCTGATCGAGCTGCGCAGCAGGAAGCCGAGCGCTTCGACCATCTGCGAGATCTGCTGCTGCCCGTTCGCCTTCGCCAGCCAGTTGATGGACTCCAGCGTATTGTAGAGGAAATGCGGATTGATCTGCGCCTGCAACGCGCGGAATTGCGTCTCCTTGATCGTCAGTTGCTTCGCGTAATTCTCGGTGATCAGCTCGTCGATCTGCTGCAGCATCATCCGGAACGTGCGGTGAAGCTGCCCGACCTCGTCCGCTCCGGGCGGACCCGATGCCGCCAGCTCGTGCGCCTCCAGGCGAAAATCGCCCATCTGAACCCGTTTCATGCGGCCAATCAACTCCTCAATCGGCTTCGTGATCCCTGCGGAAAAACGGAGCGCCACAGCGACGATCACAACGAGACTGAGCGCGAAAAACGCCACCAGCACCCTTTTCATCCAGACAATCCGGTCGAATATGTCGTTAAACGGAATCAACTGAAAATATCCCCACGACGTCAGCTTGGACTGCATGCGGGTCACGAACAGCCGGTCTCCTTCCCAGTCCACGATCCGGTAGCCGTCCTGTTCCGGGAGGTTCAAGGATTCGGGCATCTCGAACGGCAAATGCCGCGCCTCTCCTCCCTCCATCGGATAAATCCGGCGGTTGCCTGCCATAATCATCAGCGCGCCTTTGCCGGAATCGGCGCGCAAAATGTAATCGTCTACAATTTTTTCGAGATTCACTCGGACGATCAGCGTGCCGAGCACCTCAAGCTGCAAATTTTCATAGGAGCGGATCTGCCGTGCGGCGATCAGGGCCCGGTCCGCCGAGTCCGGATAGATCCAGACAAGCTCTCCCTTCGCTTCCGCCGCCCGCTTGCGGATCTCGTCGATCCGGTCGGCGGACATCATCGTGACCAAGCCTGCCGACGACAGCAAATGATGGGTATCCAGCAGGATGAGGCTCTGGATGTAGCGTTCCGAACCGGTGTAACCGACCAGCGTATCGATCAGCTTCGACTGGGCGACCAGCCGTTCGTAGGCCGACACGTCCAGCTTGGACATCTCCCCGAGATATTCCTGCACTTTCGAATTCGCCAGCACCGAGAACGTCATCGATTCGATCTGCTTCAGCTCGTCCTCGATGCCGGACGCGTACATGTTGAGCACCTGCGACGATTTCTCGTACAACTGCTCGTCGTACGTGGAATAGGCGTACTGCTGCAGGATAAAGGCGGTTAGCGAACTGACGGCCATCACGATAAAAACGAGCACAAGCACCTTCGAGCGGATTCTCAAATTGGCGAAGGCGGAACGGAATGTGGCGAATCGGAGCTTCAAGCTTCGTTTCCTCCTTCGATCAATCGGGTATGCCTGAATCATACCTTATTTTTATGGTAATCGGAATGGCGCTTCGCTCCAATGAACAGAACCGCCGATTTTGTTCAAAAAACCGACAAAGCGGACGCCGAAAGCGATCAAGGGAGGGCTGGTCGGCAAAACGGCGCTGTGGAGGCCGCAAAAAAGCCCGGATTCGGCGTATCGGCCGAGCCGGGCTTTCAAGTCATCTATGCCGAATCCATTCGGGCGTCAGTAGCTCGTGAGCAGCCAGTTCGACTTCGCCCATGTAAGCTTGCCGGCGCCGGAGCCGTTGGACGCCGTCAATCTCGCCTTCAAGCCCGACGGATCGTCGGCGCTGTAGCTGTAAGGCAGGCTGGAGAATCCGTTCCAGGAGAACGGCTTCACCGCCGCCGGCACGGGAGCCAGCGGGCTGCCCGGCGTATCGCTGCCGCCCCGGAACGTCGCGCCGTCCAACGAATAGATCGTGTCGAGCACGCGGATTTTGCCGGTGTACGCAGCGTCGGACGGGTCCGTCTGATTGTTGCGGACGGGATACTGCACGTCGATGATATGTGACTTCTCGACCAGCACCGCGCCGTCTTCGGTCGAGATGGCCCCGTTGCTCGTCACGCCGAAGCTGTAGCCCTTCGACGAGATCGCGCTGGCCATAGCCGGAGTGATCCGCTGTTTCGCGCTCCAGGCGTCCGCGTTGTCCATCACGATGTTGTAGGCGTGGGCGTTGCCTGCCCGCAGCCTCGGCATCCGGTCCTGAATATCCTTGTAGTAGTTATGGTGCAGCGTCAATTCCAGATCGGCATTGTCCGAAGCGAACTCGGTCGATCCGACCAGATGGCCTTTCTTCTGGCTCGATGCGACGGCGATGATATCGTCCTTGCTCAATCCGACCGCGGCGCTTCTCAAGTACGCGTACATCGGATAAGCCGACGGATTCGCTTCCATCGCGTTGATCTGCTGCGTGACCCAACTGTTCGGGCTCCGGTCGTCGCCGCGGAACGTCGACCACGAGATCGTCACCCCGTTGCTGCCCTTCTTCACGTCCACCAGGCCGTCGTACGCCATATGAAACGTGCAGTGGTCGATCCATATTTTCGAAGAGGCGCCTTCGATCGTGATGTAGTCCCAATCGTTTTTATCGTATTTGCCTTTGGACGATTCGTCCCATTCCCACAGCTCGTCGAATTCCAGGTTGCGGATGATCACATTGGAGCTGTACTTGATGACGAAAGCCGCATGCTTGATTTTCGCCCCGTTGGCGGAGAAAATCGTCAAGCCGTCAAAGCTGTCGATATAAATTTTGCTGACCCCGGTCTGCTTCAGCACGGGATGCGTCAGCGCGGAATTGTGAGCGGAGAACGGCGAGACTTGGGCGGCGGACGGAATTTCGTTCCAGCCCAGATTCAGGTCGTTCATGATCCCCCGCCGGCGGACAAGCTGGAGTCGGTGGCGGTCAATTCCAGCGTTCCGTTTACGTACATGCGGATCGTAGTTCCCGACAATTCCAGCTTGACCGTATACCACGTGCCGGCGGAGAGCCCGAAATTCGTCTTGCTGGCGATCGTCGTCGTCGAGCCGTTCACCTTTTTGCGGATTTCAAGCGTCCCGCCGCTGCTGTTGTACAGCGAAGCCGCGTAAAAGTTGTTGCCGTCCCGGTACCGGCCCGCCACGTACGTGCGGTTCGAGCCGTTCCAGTTGTCGACCTTCACCTTCGCCTCGACGCTGTAGTCGGTCCACGATGCGCTGCCGGCGGACGTGCGCCCTTCGTTCGTGCTGGACTGATAGTAGACATAATTGCCCGCCTCCTGGACAACCGACCAGGTGCCGTGCGTGGACGTCCAGCCGTTTGCGTTGCCGTCCCCAAAATCGTCCGTCAGCAGCGTCGCCGCCGAAGCGGTCGTTATGCCGATCAAGCCGAGCAGCAGCGCCTCGATGAGCAGCGCGGCGAGATAACGGGCGTTCCCATATGACCTTTTCATCCTTAATCTTGAGCCTCCCTTGTGCGTATTGTCGTTCCATTGTCAGACATCCTGATGGCTGCCTCGTTCCGCATCCGCTTGTCTGTCCCCCACCTCCCGCATTCTCGACGGACTATGGAAAACGTTTGCAATCCCGCGCGCTTCCGCAGCCGGCTCCGGTCGCCGTACCGGTCCGCCTCTGTCCGTTCGTGAGCCCATCTTAGCCGCGTCCGCCATGATTTGGCAATACGCATGTTTTAACTTTCTTCATTCGCCGTTCCCCGCCAAAAAAGGAAAAGGCCCCACCTCCCAAGGAGGCGGGGCCGCTCCGTTCACGCCGGTCAGGACGGCGACCGGTCGGGCTGTTTGCCGCGCAGCGTCCATTTCAGAAGCGGCGGCGTAACCAGCGTCGTAATCATCACCATAATGACCACAGACGTAAAATACGGCTGCTGCAGCAGTCCGGACTGCAAGCCGGAAGCCGCGATAATCAGCGCGACTTCTCCCCGTGACACCATGCCCGAACCGATCGCCAGCGAGCTCTGCGACGAAAAGCCCGTGAGACGCGCTCCCGCCCAGCCGCCGGCGAGCTTGGTCACAACTGCGACAAGCGTAATCGCCGTCAGCAGCCAGATCTGGTCCCCGATTCCGGCAAAGCCGACATTCAGCCCGATGCTGACGAAAAAGACGGGGACGAACACGCCGTAAGCGACCGGTTCGATTTTATGCCCGACATCGTGCTTGAACGGCGTTTGCGAGATCGCGAGACCGGCGGCGAAAGCTCCGATGATGCCGGCCATCTGCAGCATCTCCGCAAAATACGCGAACGCGAAGCAAATGATCAGGGACGCGCTGACGACCGCCTCCGTGACCCTCAAGGGCGCCAGCCATTTCATGACTCTCGGAACGAGCAGCCAGCCCGCGAGCAGAACCGCGGCGAAAAACAGCAGCTTTTTGCCGATCAGCATGCCGATCGAGACATCCGCGCCCGTTCCGAGCATGCTCATCATCACCGCCAGCAGGATGACGACCAGCACGTCGTCGACGACGGCGGCGCCCAAAATCGTCGTGCCCTCCCGGCTGTTTAATTGGCCGAGCTCCTTGAGGACCTGCACAGAGATGCTTACCGATGTCGCGCAGAAGATGGTCCCGAAAAACAAGGCATCGGCCTGCGCGAAGCCGAACGCGAGCGCGACGAGATAGCCGCCGATAAACGGAAGAATGACGCCGCCGACCGCAACGGCAAACGAAGCCCCCAAGTTGCGCCGCAACTGCTCCAGATCCGTCTCCAGACCGGCGATAAACATCAGCAGCAGAACGCCGATCTGCGACATGTAGGCGATAAACTGCCCGTGCTCGATCCAGCCGAGCGCCGCAGGACCCAGCAGGATGCCGACCATCAATTTCCCCAGCACCGCCGGTTGGCCGAGGCGGGCGGTCACATGTCCCGCCACCTTCGTGAACAGCAAAATCAGAACCAGATACAACATATACTCCACAGCAGCTCCCTCCCCCGCTTCTTGCCGGAACGCGAACGGTCCGAAAAAGACAAAGAGGAGCCCTTGGTGACAGGCTCCTCCGTTTTGCGTTCCGTATTCGTTTTTGCCATGTCTAGTATATCGGATACCGCCTTCGGTTGTAAAGGTGCCGCGTCATCGCCGCCGTCCGCTGCTGTTATTGATGGCGCTGAACCGAATTGTACCGCTTGTGCTTCATCAGTTCCGTCACCGTTACCATGCGGAAACCGCGGCGCCGCAGCTCCGGCAGGATCGTCTCCAGCGCTTCCACCGTCTGCAACGAACCTTCGACATGATCGTGAAACAGGACGATATCGCCGTTGCGTGCGTTTTTCAGCACTTTATCGACGATTTTGCGGACGCCGGGCGACTGCCAATCCTTCGTGTCCTGATGCCAGGACCATAACACGACGGTATAGCCGTTTTTGCGGGCCGTATTGACGACGACGTCATTGTAATAACCGCCGGGCGGCCGAAACCACGGGCAGGTCTGATGCGTGACCGCTTCGATCCGTTGCTGGGCCTGTTGCAGCTCCGAAGCGATTTTGTCCGGATTCGCCGCTTTGCGGTTGAAATAGACGTGATTATACGTATGGTTGGCCACCTCGTGACCTTCCGCGATTTCCCGCTTGACGACGTTCGGGAACTGATCGACGCGGTAACCGATCACGAAAAAAGTCGCCTTCGCCTCGTACCGCTTCAACAGCTCCAAAATGCGCGGCGTTGTCTTCGGGTTCGGTCCGTCGTCGAACGTCAGCGCGATCAGCTTCTCGTTCATCGGAACTTCCCATACGACCTCCCCCCGGGATTCGTAGTAGTTCCGATCATGCGGTTTGCCCGAAAAACCCGCCAGGGCGGCGACACCGATGACGAGTGCAAGCAGCTTCCATCTTGAAACCGGCAATCCGAATCCCTTCCTTTTCCTTCACATATTTTTGGGACGGTTGTCGAAAATACAACTCGCAGGGTAGTATGCCGCCAACCGAGCCGGGTTATTTGAAGGGGGATAAACGGAGTGATGAACGTTGCCCGCCGATGGCTGTTTTTGATTCTCGCCGCCGCGGTGTTATGCGCTTTTTTGCCGGGCCGGGACACGCGGGCGGACCGACCGGTTCCGGTTCGTCTGACCTTGACCGTCTCCGCCGGCGAGCAGGCGGATTTGTATAGCCGGCTGGATATCGACAGCCGAAGCATCACGCGGGCCATCGTGCGCGCGAAGAAGGAGCGCGTCCCCGAGCCGTCCGTCTTGCCGGATGTCACAGTCCGCATTCAAGCCGGCTCCGGAGCGGAACAGCGTTATCGCCTGGAGCCTTCGGGCCGTCTCTGGAACGAATCCGCCGGCGAACGCCTCGTGCTGCCGGACGCAGCCGCCATCCGGCTGCTTTCGTATGCCGAAGGACTGCGTTCCCGCCATTACGGCAAATTGGTTGATTGGGATGAAGCCAACAAGCTGATCCCCCGCAAGAGTTACTTCTCCATCACCGATCTGGAGAGCGGGCTGACCTTCCGGGTGCAGCGCCGCGCAGGCAGCGACCATGCGGACGTGCAGCCACTCACCAAGGAAGACACCCGGATCATGAAGCGAATATACGACAACCATTGGAGCTGGAGACGCAGAGCGATTCTCGTCCGCAACGCATCCGGCCTGTTCGCCGCTTCGATGAACGGCATGCCGCACGGCGGCGACGGCATTCCCGGCAACAATTTCTCCGGCCATTTTTGCGTTCATTTTTACCGCAGCACGACGCATAAATCGGACACGCCCGATCTGGAGCATCAGCTTATGGTCCATAAAGCCGCGGGGCTCGTCCGATCGTTCCTGGATGCCGCTGCGCCCGACGTTCTGGCCGAAAGCTTCGTGACCGCGATGGCCTACAAGGATGCGGAGCTGATCCGGCAGGCGGGAGCCGGCCTGGATCAGGCAAAGCTGCGCGAGTGGCTCGATCGGATGGAAGAGGTTCAATCGATCCGGATCGTCAAGCCGCTGAAGGAGGAACAAGACGCCCGGCCGAGATCTGCCGGCGACGCGGACAAAAAAAGCAGTCTGACGGCCGAGGTCCAGACACAGATCGCCGTGCAGCGCAAAGGCGGGAAGAACTGCCGGACCGCATACGCGTTTTCCTACGCCAGGGAATCGGCCGACGCGCCTTGGCGGCTGAAGGACATCGTCATTGCCGAGACGTCTCGATCGTAAACCGAATCCCCAACCATGCCGATCTGCAAAAAAACCGGCGGCTCTCTGCGGACAGGGAGCCGCCGGTTTTCGGCGAAGCTTCATTTATAAACCTTCAAGCGTTCTTCCAGCGGTTGGAACGTCTTCTCCCCGGCGGGAGCGGTCGGCTTGCCGAACGGCAATTGCGCGATCAGCTTCCAGTTGGACGGCACGTTCCATTCCTGGGCAACCCGCTCGTCGATAAGCGGGTTGTAATGCTGCAGCGAGGCCCCGTAGCCTTCCGCTTCCAGCGCTGTCCACACGACGAACTGCAGCATGCCGGAGGAGTGGTTGGACCACAGCGGGAAGTTGTCTTTATACAAGGGAAATTGCTCTTGCAGCCCTTGAATCACCGACTGATCCTCGTAAAACAGCACCGTCCCGTAACCGCTGCGGAAAGCGGCCATTTTTTGCGCCGTCGGCTCGAAGTTTTCGGCCGGCACGATTTTTCTAAGCGTCTCCTCCGTCATGTTCCACAGCTTGTCATGATGCTCGTTCAGAAGCAGCACGACCCGTGCGCTTTGGGAATTAAACGCGGAAGGCGTATGCAGGATGGCTTCGCCGATCAAGGCTTCGAGCTTTTCGTCGGATAAAATGTTTTCTTTGCTGATGGCGTACAGGCTGCGTCTGTTTTTAACGGTATCCAGAAATGCGTTGCTCATTGTGCTCCAGCTCCTTGTTATGGGGATGTGCGCGCCAGACTACGAAAAGTTTTCCCCAGGAGCCGCGGTTTAACCAGCCGATCGATCTCTGCCGAATCTGCTTTTATAACGCTACTGCCATCCCCAGACCAACGCGATTCCCGCAACCGCCCAACTTGCGGAGGACAGAAGCTTTTCTCCCGCCCCGCCGTTCTTGAACAAGCGGAACGCAACTCGGACTTTCGGGAGCAACAGCGAGCGGATGCCTTCCCGGCCGAACGCATCGCCCGCCAGGTGCGACCACCACCCGATGACGAGCCCCGTCGCCAGCCCCTTAACCGCATCGTTCGAGCCGCTGACCAGGGAGAACGCTCCGATCGTAAGGGGGGCCGCGAACTCCGGCGTATGAATCAATCCCCGATGCTTCAGCGCGGGCAGAATCATAAACGTCGCGCCTCCGAACGGGACAAACCAATGAAGGCCGTATATTGCCCAAGCCGCCAACAAGAGAGCACCGACAAAAATAAGTACCATTTCGCGCAGTCTGGCCAATACCCATCCGATGATGCCGGCGCCCGCTAACAGCGGGACCGACTTTAGCAGGCTGGCGGGAGGCGGCGAAGCATACCCGGCGCGCGCGAGCATCCCCCAGGACAGCAGAACCGCCGCCGCGAACAGCAAGAAGCTGCCGGCCATACGCAGCCGTCTTCGCCATCGCGCCGGGAACGGCGAAATCCATCGGCTCGCCGTGCTTGAACGGTGATCGAGATCGGGCGCCAGACAGCCCAACGCCGTGCCGGCTATCGTCAGAGCCATCACCACCCCGTCTTGCAGATCGCGAGGCTGCGGCACGCCGAATGCCACATACACGCTGCCCAGCGCGATGCCGAAGGACAGATGCCCCATTTTGTTCATAACCTATAATCCTTCCCTTCCGACTCCACACTGAAAAAGCCGCCTCCATCGGGCAGCGGCTCCGCGTACTATTATCGCATATTTCGCATTTCGACAGCAAAACCGCCGGCCCTTCACCAGCGGCAACTCTATTTCTTTACGTATTAATGGTTGTAGTCACCGATAGATCGGGTAGGGAGGTGGAATTGGACGCGGTTCCGGAATAATCGTGAACTTCCAGCACCACAGGCCAATTGGGTATTGGTTAAAGCCGACAGACCTCCCGCTTGCAACATCCCGTTCACATACACATTTAAATAACCTCCCGCCGGTGGAACAGGCAACCCTCCGGCAGTCACCGGATCGCCGTTGTCGTCAAAAAAACTTGTATCCGGAACGGTTGTAGTATGAGCTACCGTGTCTATCATACCTTGCGTAATCGTTGCATATAATCGCCTGACATTGTCGTCAACAGTCGTCGATGTCGTGGTTGTTCCCTATTTCAAGCATAAATTTTTACAAATTGCAATAGAATCGGATCCCCTTTCTCCGGTATCTCTTTTGTTTTTAAAATAAGTTGGTCCCGTTTAATTTTATAGCTATAATCGGGCTGCAGAGTTGAGTCCGTATAATTGTGTAAAATGGTAGTTTACTGAAAATAAAGGGAGCCATAATCCCAATCCCTCAGTTAGAATGATGGTGTCTAAGCAACATTCTTCAGGAGGAGATTCAGATATGGCTCA